>NZ_JBFTRV010000003.1:0-365579 GCF_056399665.1 Massilia sp. 01N410
GCGCTGGCGCCGCGTTAGAGAGGACAGGCGTTGCAGGAACTGTTCGAACTGCCGTGCTTGCATGGGGCCTCCGTCAACGGTTCAGGTCGACATTGGACCGCAGGCTTGCAGAAAAGATTCCACACTTGGCGCGAACAGCGCCAAAAAAATGCCGCTGTCGCGAAAGCGAACAGCGGCGGAATTCTCAGCCGATCACTGAGGTGGAGACACAAAGAAGCAGGGAGACTACCTGTCGAAACATGACAGGAAGTTGGGACGCCTTCGCCGGCCACAAGTCCCGAAACAGGTAAGAACTTCCTGCCGATATGTCGGCCTGGTCGCACAACCTTCCTGCAAGTTCCGCTTCGGCGCCCTGCCCGGCTAACGGACGCCCGATTCCCGGCAACTACGGTAGCATCCGGCCATGTGTGGACGATTTGACCAAAGCCAGACCGCGCGCCACTACGCCAATGTGTTCGGCTGGACCGATGCCGTGTTCGACAGCGAATCGGGGCCGACCACGAACGCGGCGCCCGGCACCTACCGGCCCGTGCTGCATGTGCAGGACGGCGAGCATCGCGTCGACGACGTGTTCTGGAGCTACCGCCCGCGTTGGGCCGAAGGCAAGATCCCGATCGCCATCAACGCCCGCCTCGAGAAGCTTGGCAGCAGCTACTGGTCGCGCCTGCTCAAGAACGGGCGCGGCATCGTGCCGGCCGAGGGCTGGTACGAATGGACGGGAGAAAAAGGCCACAAGCAGCCCTGGCACATCCACCGCAAGGACCACGAACCGCTGTTCCTGCTGGCGCTGGCCAACTTCGGTCCTTTCGAGGAAAACCGCGCCGAGGCCGGCTTCGTGCTGGTCACCGACGATGCCTCCGGCGGCATGCTCGACATCCACGACCGGCGCCCGGTGGTCATGAACGCCGAGGATGCGGCGCTGTGGCTGTCCCCCGCCCTCACGCCCCAGCAGGCGCTGGAACTGGCGCGCCACGCCGCCGTCGCGGCCGAGTCCTTCGACTGGTACAAGGTCAGCAAGAAGGTCAACAATGCCAGCGCCGACGGCCCGCAGATCGCCCGGCCGCTCGACGACCAGGACGACGAGGCCTAGCTTTCAATTAATGTAGATGACGGCCGGCGACGAGCTCGGCGTCCCGGGCGGCGGCGCCGGGGCCGGTGCCGGCGTGGCAGCCAGGGGCTGGGTAGTCTCGGCCTGCTGTTCCAGCCGGGGATTGCTTTCCTCGGGGCCGGGTTCGGTGCTGACGTCGGTGGCGGCGCCGCTCGCCTGGCCGGCCGCGGAATCGGCGCCGCCGGCTGCAGTGGCGGCACTGTCCATGATGTCGCCGGCGGTCCGGGCCCGGGTTTGCGGGGCACGCTGGTCGGTGACGCCGGCGCCGCATGCGCTCAACAGCATGCAGATGATCGAAGCAAAAGAAGCGCGTTTCTTCATCAAAAAAGTTTCTTGCGAAAAAAGTTAACGTGCTTCTTTGACGCAGGGAAACTGTCCGAGTTCAACGCATTCCAATGAAAACTTTCCTGTTGTAATTAAACGCAAACAAAATGCCGGATGAACCCGACACAGATCAGCTTGTGCGCACGATGTTATGAGCTGCGTCGTATTGCGTGCGGAAACTGACTCGCTGTGAACATGGTCTTAACACACAGACCAAGAGACATAGCGAGGATTGCGCGATGGGCGAATACCTGAGGATTCAAGAAATGCTCAAGGAAGGCGAGGCATATGCCGGGCTGATCCTGGGCAAGGACGGCGAAGCCGACTACCACCTGGTGCTGCTGGCGGACGACGTATCGGATGTGAGCTGGCCGACGGCCCGCGAATGGGCGGGCTCGCAGGATGCGGACCTGCCGACGCGGCGCGAGCTCGCCCTGCTGTTCGCCAACCTGCGCGAACGCTTCGACCGTGTGTGGTACTGGTCGAGCGAACAGCACGATACCCGGCCACAGCTGGTATGGGGGCAAAACTTCGCCAGCGGCATCCAGACCGTGTATGGCCGCCCCTTCCGCGGCCACGCGCGCGCCGTGCGGCGGATCGGCAGCAGTTGAGCCGCCTGCCGATCCGTCACGGCCTGTGAAGACGCTTACCTGGCGGCGGAAGCGGCTGCCGGCGCGGCGATGTTCGAGCGGCCGATCGGCTGGTCCATATTCGCCAGGAACCAGGCGGTCGTCGCCATGACGGCAACGTGGCGGCGCAGGTTTTCCGGATCGACCTTGTCGAAGGTGTCGGCCGTGGTGTGGTGGTAATTGAAGTAGTTGGCCGAATCGATCCACGGTTCGAAGCTCGGCACGCCGGAGGCTTCGAGATCGTGCAGGTCGCCCGCACCGACCACGTCTTCACGGCGGAAGGCGCCCGCGCCCATCGGATAGAGGGCGGCTTGCAGCGGCGCCAACAGCTTTGCCGACTGCTGGCCGATGCCTGCGCGAATGCCGAAGGGACGGCCCGAGCCGTTGTCGTCCTCGTAGGCGGCGAAATGCTTTTCCGCCGTCGACTTGTTGACATCGTCGTAGTGCTTGCCGCCGCGGCCGCCGTTCTCCTCGTTCATCCAGGCGACCACGCGGATGGTGCGGCGCGGACGGTAGTCGAGCTTGCGCAGGGTGTCGATCACGCCCATGGCGCTGACAACGCCCGAGGCGTCGTCGTTGGCGCCGGTGGCCAGGTCCCAGGAATCGAGGTGACCCGACACCAGCACGATCTCGTCGGCCTTGTCGGTGCCCGGCCAGTCGGCGATCACGTTGAAGCTGTCGGCATCCGGCAGGGTCTGCGGGGTCAGGGTCAGGTGCAGGCGCACCGGACCGCGCTTGGACAGGCGGGCGATCAGCATCGAGTCTTCGATCGTGACCGCGGCCGCCGGGATGCGCTTGTCCGCCGGCAAGTTGGTGGCGCCGGTGTGCACGATGCGGTAGGCTGCGCCGCCGACGGCGCGCACCAGGGCTGCCTGGGCGCCCATCTCGGCCGCCATGCGCGGACCGGCGCCGCGGAAGGCCACCGCCTGTCCGTAGGCGGTGCCGGCCAGGCCGCGGTCGGCCATGTCCTGGTCGAAGGGCACGTCGAACAGCACGATGCGGCCCTTCACCTCGGCCGCGCGCGCCTTCAGTTCGTCGAAGCTGCGCACCACGATCACCTCGGCCGTGATGCCGGCCGCCGGGGTCGCGCCCGAGCCGCCGAGGGCGGTCAGCACGACTTTCTGGGTGACGCCTTCCGGACGGCCCTTGTAGTCGACCACTTCGGCGGTCTCGACGCCGCGCACCCAGTGCGGCACCTTGACCGGCTGCAGGGTCACCTTGGCGCCCAGCTTGCGCAGCTCGGCGGCCACCTGGGACACGGCGGCGGCGGCGCCGGCGGAACCGGACAGGCGCGGGCCGACCAGGTCGGTCAGGTCTTCGAGGCGCTGGTAGGCATAGTCGCTCTGCATCGCCGTATCCCGCACCTTGGCGAGCGCGGCCGGATCGTTACCGGGAGGGGCAGCGTTTGCGCTGCCCGCCGTCGCGAGGCCGGCCAGCAGGCTGGCAGCGACGAGGGTCAGGGCGGGAAGGCTGATGCGGCGGTCCATGCGTTTGTCCTTTTCTTCGGGTCGAAATGACCGAAACAATAACGCAATCGCTGCCGTTTTAGGAAATTTATTGCAGTAAATACATAATTGGTGGATTGTTACGCGGGCACCAGCCGCACAAGCGTAATCTCCGACGGCGCCCCGAAACGCTTGGGCGGTCCCCAGTAGCCGGTGCCGCGGCTGGTATACACCCACAGCGAGCGCACCCGGTTCAGGCCGGCAACGAAGGGCTGCTGCAGCGGCACGAACAGGTTCCACGGAAAGAACTGGCCGCCGTGGGTGTGGCCGGACAGTTGCAGGTCGAAACCGGCATCGGCCGCCGCCGGCGCGCTGCGCGGCTGGTGGGCCAGCAGGACTTTCACGGCGACGTCGTCCGGTGCGCCGGCCGCCGCCTGCTGCGGGTCGCTCTTGTGCAGGGGGTTGAAATGCTGGGCCGTATAGTCGGTCACGCCGGCGATCATCACGGCAGCCTGGCCGCGGCGGCGGATCACGTGTTCGTTCAGCAACACGCGCAAGCCCAGGCGGCGCACCTCGGCGATCCACTGCTCGGCGCCGGAATAGTATTCGTGGTTGCCGGTGACGAAGAACACGCCGTCGGGCGCGGCCAGGCGCTCCAGCGGCTGGGTATGCATGGCCAGGCGCTGCACGCTGCCGTCGACCAGGTCGCCGGTCACGGCGATGGCGTCGGCCTTCAGCGAATTGACCTTGTTGACGATGGCGTTCAGGTAGGCGCGCTTGATGGTCGGGCCGACGTGGATGTCGGAAATCTGGGCGATCGCATAGCCTTCCAGTTCCCTCGGCAGGCCGGCGATCGGCACGTCGACCTTGACCACGCGCGCGAGCCGGCGCGCATTGATGAAACCGATGGCGGTGACGGCCAGGGCCAGCAAGGGCACGGCGACGGCGCTGTCGAATGCGAGCGCGGGGCTGCCGGCGCCCGCCAGGGTGAGGATCAACAACAGGACGTCGCGCACGAAGGTCAACACCAGCAGCGAGGAAAAGAAGCCCATCGCCAGCAGGCCGGCCCACGACAGCGGGCCGGACCAGCGGCTGCGGCGCAGGCTGGGCGCCACCAGGCCGATGCGCACCAGCACCGCCGAGATGCTCAGCAGGATGATGCCGAGAAATATGCCGACCAGCCCGGCGTTCATGCCGGGCAACAGGCGCAGGCCGATATACAGGTGCACCAGTACCAGGATTGCAAGAACAGACATATTGGATCGACGGCGCGCCATGGGCTGGTGTAAAGAAGTAGAGACCCCAGCTAGATGGGGCAGCCTTGGCCGAGTGCAAGCCCTGCCGCCTGAAATGTTACGATGCCTGATGCATGTGTAAGATTCTGTATTCACCCGTGGCAGCCTCGCCGGTGGGGGCTATAGTGACGTCATGCCTTGCGTCGTAGCGATCATGTTGATCCCCGTAGAGGCCGAAGGAAAAGCCATGTTGAACAAAAAATGCTTTGGTGCGGTACTCCTGGCCGCGGCCGCCGTGTCCTCCACGGCAATGGCTCAAGATCGGGGAGCGAACACCGTCATCGGCGCGCTGGCCGGCGCAGCCATCGGCGGCGGTGCGGCGGGACGCGACGGCGCACTGGTCGGCGCAGCGATCGGCGCGGCCGTCGGCAACTCGGTGCGCACGAACGACGATTACTATTACCGCGATCGCGGCTACGTGTCGAGCGGCTACACGAACAATTACTACTCGAGCGGCTACTACCAGCCGGCGCCTGCCGCCGTCTATGTGGAATCGCGCCCGAGCTATTACTACGAGCCGCGTCCGGTCTACGTCGAGTCGCGCCCGGTGTACGTGGAATCGCGTCCCTACTATGACCGTGGCCGCTACTACGATCGCGGCCGCTACTATGACCGCGGCGGCTACGACCGCCACGACCGCTACGACCACGGTGGCTGGCACCGCTGATCGCTTGCCATCCATGAGAACCGCGCCCAGGCGCGGTTTTTTTTCGTCCTCCCCCCGCTAGCCCCGATTGGCGGCGCCTGTGCCGCCGCCAATCGGGAGGACACATGCTCGAAGCGGGCGACATCATCACCCTGACGGCCGGCGCCTGGCGCCTGAGCGAACCGCTGGCAGGCTCCAGCTATGGCCTGCTGTGGCATGCGCTGCCTTGCGGCGGCGGCCAGCCGGCCGTCCTCAAGCTCGTCAATACCGCACAGATGGCGCTGGCCCTGCCGCCGCAGCGCCCGCGCTGGAGCGCCTGCCTGGAAGCCGAAATCGCCTTCCTGCGGGCGCTGCGTCCCTGGGACCAGCGCCACATCGTGCGCTTGCTGGACAGCGGCGAGCACCACGGCCAGCCGGCGATGGCCCTGGAACTGCTCGACGGCGACCTGGCGCGCCACCTCGACGCCCTGCGCGCGCGCGGCGCTGCACCCTCCTTCCCGCAAGCCCTGGACTGGACCGCCCAGGCCAACCAGGCCCTGGCCAAGGTCCACCAGTACGGCTGGCGCCACCTCGACCTGAAACCGGCCAACCTGCTGGTCGACCGCGGCGGCGCGCTGAAGCTGGCCGATTTCGGCACCAACCGCCCGCTGGCGGAACGCGCCGCGCATTCCTATGCCGGCACCGCCAACTGGCAGGCGCCCGAGCAGTTCTTCCCCGATGCCGATGGGCGCTATCAAACCGATGCGCGCAGCGATTATTTTGCCCTCGGCGCCCTGCTCTACCACCTCGTCACCGGCGCGATGCTGCGCTTCTGCAGCGCCTGCGGCACGGCCTGGCGCGAACACGGGAACGATGGCGCGGCCGTCCTGCGCACGCGGCACGGCGGCGCCCTGCCAGCCATCCTGGCGCCGGACGAAGCCGCGCTCTACCTGCGCCATGCCGGCCTTGCCGGCGGTGCTGCCGGCGAGGCGGCCCTCGGCCTGCTGCGCGCCCTGCTGGCTCCGCGACCGGAACAGCGCCCCCGCCACGCCCTCGAGATCAGCCGCCTGATCGAGCGCGCACGCGGCGCCTGCGCCCATGAAACCGTGCGGAGGGCGGCATGAGCGGCGCCGCGCTCCATCGCCAGGCGGCCGGTCTGCCACGTGCCGCGGCCGCGCCGGCCGCGGGCATCCGCGTCTGGGGCGGCCGGACGCTGGTCGCCGCCGTGCTTCTGCTGCTGTGCGTCCTGCAGCTGGCCTGCCTGCTGCGCGCGCCGGCGGCGTGGATGCCGGCCCGGGTCACGGTGGCGCTGGATGCCGGCAAGGAGCTTACGCTGGACGGCGCCGCCCTCGGCCTGTCGCCGGCCGAGGGTGCGCGGATCCGCCTGCGCCGCGACGCCGGCGGCGCCTGGTCGGCCGCCGGTGCCGCCTCGACGGCGCTGCTGGTCCAGCATGGCGATACGCGGCGCCGCGCCGGCAGCGTGCTGCTGGCCCAGGGCCAGCGCTTCCAGCTCGGCGCCGCCGGCTTCGAAGTCGATGGCGTCGACGCCGGCAGGGTCGCCTTCTCGCGCGCCGGGGCCCGATGGCGCTACGACGGCGCCACCCTGCTGCGCGATGGCCGGCCCCAGCCCGACTGTCCGGATACCCGGCTGGCGGCGCGCCTGGCGGGCGCCTGGAACCGCTGGCTGCCGTCGGCACTGGGCTTCGACCGCCCGCTGGTCTTCGGCGGCAACCTGGATTGCGGCAACCGCATCGCCATCGCCGGCGTGGCGGCGCCCGGCGCCACCCTCCGGCAGACCGCCAACGGCATGCTGCTGGCGGGCGGTGCCGGCATCCAGCAGGCACCGCTGCTGCTGCAGCCGGCCGGGCATCCGCATGACGCCCTGCTGCTGGCCGAGCGCGAGGAGAGCCTGGAGGGCGCCGGCGCCCTCCAGCTGGGCCGCACCCGCCTCCTGCTGGAACGCAACGGCGACCTGCTGCACCTGCAGCCGGTCTCCCACGTCGCCCTGTACCGCGAAGCCCAGCAGCGTCTTCCCGAAGGCCTGAGCTGGTCGTGGACGCGGCGCGATCACTGGCGCCTGCCGGAGCAGGCGATGCTGCCGCTGGCCGGCGTGCTCGGACTGACGCTGGCCACCGGCATCGCCCTGCTGCTGGGCGGCGGCGCTCGCCGCCTGGGCAGCCGGCGCACGCTCGGCGCGCTCGCCTCCCTGCTGCTGGCCGGCCTCGGCGCGGCGCTGATGTTCCTGCAGAAGACCGGCGCGCCGGCCGGCGCCGGCATCGGCCTGCTGGTGGCCTGGGCCGCGCTGTGGTGCCTGTGGCTGTCGGGCGGCCGTTCGCTGGCCGCCGGCGCGGCCGTGCTGCTGTTCGCGGCCGGCCTGCTGGCGCAGCTCGAACTCGGCCTGGGCACGCCGGAATCGTCCTGGCTGCGCCATGCCGGCAAGACCGGCGCCCTGCTGGCGGTCGGCGCCGGCGCCTGCGGCCTGCTGCGCGCGCTGCGCTGCGCCCCGCACCGGCGGCCGCTGCCGCAGGCAAGGCTCGAACTGGGCCTGCTGGTGCTGAGCGCTATCGCCCTGCTGCTCCTGCTGCTGCAGGTCGCGTTCGGCGACGAGACCGGGGTCTACGACCTGCAGCCGGTCGAATTCGCCAAGCTGGTGCTGGCCGCCCTCACCGCCCACTGCCTGGCGCTGGCGACGAGCAGCCAGCCGGCCCTTGGCGGCCCGCTGCTGCGCGTGCTGCGCCTGGGCGCGCCGGCCCTGCTGTTCCTGGTGCTGCTGGCGGTGGCGCTGGTGCAGGTCGACGACTACTCGCCGCTGGTGCTGTTGACGGTCTGGGGATGCGCGATGGCGCTCGCATTCGCCCTGGCCGGCGGCCGGCACTGGCTGGCCGCCGCCTGCGTCGGCACGGCGCTGGCCGCGGTGGCCGGTGTGGTGCTGCTGCGCGTGGCCGGCCCGGCCGAGTTCGCGCGCTGGAATTTCTATGCCGACCGCTTCCTGGTCTGGCTCGACCCCGGCTCGCATCCGCATACCGGCCAGCAGCTGCTGCTGGGTGCACAGGCCATCGCCAGCGGCGGCTGGTTCGGCGCCGACCACGTCTTCGGCCTGGCGGCGCTGGGCCAGGATGCCGGCGCCGTGGTGCGCATCCCGGCGGTGCAGGACGATTTCGCGCCTTCCTTCTTCCTGAACCGCCACGGCCTGGCCGCCGGCCTGCTGCTGTGGGCGCTGCAGGCGCTGTTCCTCGCCGGGCTGCTGCACACGGCGCTGCGCTGCTGGCTGGAGGGCGCCCGCGCGCGCGACTTCCGCCTGGCCTGGCTGGCGCGCTTCCGCTGCTTCCTGCTGTGCGGTGGGGCCGCCTTCGTGGCTGGCCACCTGCTGCTCTCGTGGGGCACCAACCTCGCGATCTTCCCGGTCATGGGGCAGCCGATGAGTTTTCTCTCGGCCGGCGGCTCGCACCTGCTGTTTTTCATCTGCCCCCTGCTAGCGCTGTGCGTCGCCAGCGAACCTGCCCATCCATAGAGGAGAACCGATCATGCCCGTCTACGTCCAGCACGAAACCCTTGCCAGGGTCAACGATGTGTTCAGCCCCGAGGCGATCTGGCAGGCGCCCGGGCTCGCCCTGTTCTCGCGCCGCCCGCTGCTGCGCGACCTGCTGGAGCGCGCCCCGCGCGAACAGCGCGGACGTGCCGCCACCCGCTGCTTCTCGCACGTGACCCTGGCCCTGCCGCAGGAAGAAGTCGACGACGACCGCCACCTGACGCGCGGCGCCCGCGTGCGCGACCTGGCCCAGGGCCTGGCGGCGCTGCACCAGAAGGATTTCGGCGACCTGCTCGGCGGCGACGAGGTACGCTACCACGTGGTCGGCGCCGAGGACCTGGCGCCGGGCGAAGTCGAAGTGCGCTTCGGCCACGCCGTCTACCTGCCGGCGCCGGGCGAGAAGGTGCAGTACACGGTCAGCGTCTCGCGCGACAGCGCGGTATGGAAGACGGTCTGTCCGGTCTACCCGAACCAGCGCCTTACCCTGATCGGCAACGACGAACGCGAGGCGACCCACGTGGCGCCCGGCTGGCCCTTCGGCGCCGAGGGCGCCATCCTGCTGATCAACGACGGTCCCGACGCCACGCTCGAGGTGCAAGTGCGGCCCAAGGATGCCTTCGAATGCGGCTGGGACCAGGCCGCCGGCTACTACACGATCCGCTCGCGCCGCGGCGGCGTCGATGCGTCCGGCGCACCCCTGCGCCTGCTGCTGCGGATTTCGCCGGCGCCCGGCGTCCGCACCGCCGCCTCGCCCTCGGCCCAGGTCCGGCCGACGGCTTCGCCGATTCCTGCACCGATTCCCGCGCCGATTCCGGCCCCGGTTCCGGCTCCGATCCCCGCACCGGTCCGGGCGCCATCGGCACCATCGGCCCGCCCCGCGGTCTGGAAGCCGCGCCAGGCCCTTGAAGCCGACATGACGGCGGTGCCGCTCGCCAAGCCGGCGCCGGCCACGATCGAAGCCGACGCCACCTACGCCCCGGTCGCACGCCAGCGGGTCGCCCTGGCGGCGCTGGCCCTGCCGCGCCTGTCGCGCTACCGCGAAACCGGGGCCCAGGCGCTGGAGATCGGCCTGAACCGGGCCCTGGCCCCTTCAAGCCAGGGCGCCGACGCCATCCTCAGCTTCGCCATCGACGACAGCGACACCGTGCATGCGGTGACGGCCGCGGGACGCCAGGCGGTGACGGCGCCCGGCAGCTTCAGCCCCCTCGACGGCGCCAGGGTCGATCTGCTGGCAATCGCCCCCGAGATGGCCGACCGTTACCTCGCCTTGCTGCGCCTGCCGCAGGCGCCGGCCCTGCCGGTAGCGCCGGGCGCGCGCTTCCTGTTCGGCCGCGGCGCGCCCATGCTGGCGGCCCTGCGCGTGCTGGATTCGCCGCACTTCCTGCGCGCCCTGCCCGGAACGGCGCCCTCCAGCGCCGACCGCCTGGGCCTGTCGCGCAATGCCTTCAGCTTCGAGGCGGCGGACGACGGCTACCGCATCGCCCGCGCCAGCGCCACCCAGGCCCTCTACCACCTCGACGAGCAGCTGCGCTTCGTCGCGGCGATCGGCGAGGCCACGCCGGAGCAGCCCTACCGCCTGCCGCCCGGCCATCACTTGGTGGCCGGCCATTACGTGCTGCGCTTCGATGCCTGAGATCGGGCACCTGAGCATGAATGCGCCGATCCACTGGCCAGGGGCCGCGGCCTATGCGGCGGCGCTGGTGCTGACCCTGGTGCTGGCCGGCCTGCTGACCCCGCGCCGCTGGTGGCGCCGGCCGACCGCGGGTACGCTGGCCCTGGTCGGCGGCGGCACGCTGGGCTTCGGCATGCTGTTCGCCTCCCTGCTGCCGGCCGCGGCGCCGCCGGCACTCGCGGCAGCGCCACTGCCATTGGCTGCGCCCGTGCCCGCCATGCCGGTGCTGCGCTACCGCGTGGTCGACGACCTGAACCTGCGCGCAGCCAAGGCCACCGGCGCCCCGCGCCTGGCGGTGCTGCCGGCCGGGACCCTGGTCACGCGCACCGGCGCCGCGGACGGCGACTGGTGGCAGGTGCGCGTCCGTCTTCAGGGCAAGGAAATCGAAGGCTGGGCCAGCAGCCTGTGGCTACGCCGGGTCGACGAACGCGCCGCCGGCCCCTAGCGCCAGGCGCATCGGGTTGTAGCAGACGGTACTGGCCTGCATCGGGGCGGTGCGCACGAAACCGAGCGATTCGTAGAAGGGCACCGCATGGTTCGAGGAGTTGACCGTGAAGGCGCCCGGATGATCCGGCCCCAGCGCAGCTACGCGCGCCGCGTCCCACAGCCTGCGGGCGATGCCCTGCCGATGGAAGCGCTTGTCGACGTAGAGGCTGTAGACGTGGCTGCGCTGGCGGACGGCGATGAAACCGGCCAGCTCGCCACCGACCTCGGCCACATGGTAGACATAGCCGTCGGCCAGGAAGCCGCGCATGCCTTCCTCGCCCTGGGCGGCCAGGAAGGCGGCCGCGTTGGCGGGGCTGGACTCGTGCAGGATGAATTCTTCGGCGGCGGCGCGCAGGAGGCTGGCCGCCGCCGGGATGTCGTCGGATGTCAGGGGTCGGATGCGCATGGTTCGGCTAGTGTAAGGGAAAAACACCGCTAATCGTCGCTTGGCTTTTTGCCATTTGCGGTTAGAGTAGGGGCATGCAGACTTCCGAAGGCTCACTCGCGTCCTCCCTGCGCTTCGGCGCGCTCGACGTCGCCGCCGCCTCGCGGCTGGGCGCCGGCCCGCGCCTGCGCGAAGAAAACCAGGACAATCTGCTGCTGATCGATGCCGCCGGCCAGGCCGTCTGGCTGCAGGACCAGCAGCCGCAGCGCCGCCAGCTGGCACGCTGGCGGCAAGGCCATGCGCGCCTGGCCGTGCTGGACGGGATGGGCGGCCACGGCCACGGGCGCGAAGCGGCGGAAGCCGTGGCTGCCGGCCTGCTGGCGATCCCGCCCTGCGATTCGGCCGCCGAGCTGACCCGCCACCTCGACCAGCTGCACGCCGACCTGCAGCGCCATTTCGCCCAGCTCGCGGGCACGGGACCGCGTCCCGGCACCACCCTGACCATGCTCGAGCTGCCGGAGAACGGCGAGCCCCTGCTCTACCACGTCGGCGACTCGCGCCTGTACGAGATCACGCGCGAACGCGTGGCCCCGCTCACGGTCGACCACGTGCCCGCCACCGCCTTCGCGATGGCCGGCATGCTGGACGAGCAGGAATGGTGGCAACAGGTGCATGGCGAGCACCGGCCGCAAGTGTCGCAAGCCTTCATCCTCGGGAATGCCTTCGCCAATCCGGCCCAGCTGAACGACCCGCTGTTCGAGCTGACGCCGCTGAACCTGCCGCCCTGGCTGTGCGCCCTGCCGGACCGCCGCACGCTGCAGCTGCGCCCGGGCGCGACCTACTTGCTGGCAACCGACGGCCTGTGGTCCTGTTCCGATCCCTATGGCTGGGTGAGCCAGTGGCCGCAGCTGCTCGGCGGCCGGCTGGATGCGGCCGGCATGCTGGCGGCGCTGCTGCGCGCCTACGCGGCTCATCCGCCCGCCTTTTTCTACCCGGACAACGTGACGGCCATCCTGCTGCGCGCCCCGGGCACGGCTGCGCGCGAGGAAACCGCGCTGCCGGGAATTTGATGCTTTTTAGCAAAAAATCTTGCCTATTGATGAATACGGCGCGCCGCCTCGCGTTAGAATCACGTAAGCTTCTCCCGACGCCAGCCAGCCTATTCCCGCAACCATGAAACGCTGCAGCAGCCCAGACCATCCGCACTGCACCGCCTGGGTCATGCCCGGCGAGCAGGCCTGCGCGCATGGCCACGGCCAGCCGGCCGCCGCCGCGCCCACGGCGGCGAACGCCCTCGGCTCCAGCTTCGACATGCTGCAGACGGTGCGCGCCAGGCGCAACCCGCTTGATGCGATCCGTCCGGGCGCCCCGGCGGCCCAGCGGGAATATGAGCGGCCGCATCTGCACATCAGTGGTTTCGACCCGCGCGCCGCCGGCGGGCGCCAGGCGATCAGGCTGGAACTGCGCGGCATGCCGGACGACGTCCCGGGCGAACTCACCATGCTGCTGCAATCGGCCCTGCTGCCCCAGGGCGGCGGCCGGCAAACCTTCAGCCGCAGCCTGCGCGGCGGCTGGCGCCCGGTGGTCGTCGAATTTTCCTCGCGCGGCCGCGAGCACGGCCAGTACCGGGTCGACGTCGAGCTGCATGCACGCGATCCGGAACGGCGCGGCAGCGCGCGCACCTGGGTCGCCACCGTGGTGCTGATGGTGCCGCGCCTCGACGCCTCGCTCGCCGAGATCCACCAGACCTATCTGGCGGCGCGCAAGAACGTTCGCATCCAGGCCGACGACGCCTCGATCGCCCGCCTGCACGGACTCGACGCCGCCGGTCCGCTCGACATCGCCATCGACGCCCGCAACGCCTCGATCGCCCAGCTGCAGTTCGGTCCCGCCCACGGCAAGATCGACATGGGACTGCCGACCATCGCCTGGGACGAAGACCTGATCGAGATCGACCTGCCGGCCACGCGCCCGGCCCATCCCTGCCCGGCGTCCAGCGCCTGCCTCGTCTACGCCGAGCCCGATGCCGGCATGCAGCGCCACCTGCGCCTGCTTGCCCTCGACGAATGGGTGCTGGGCCGGATGGAAGCCGGCGCCGGCGGGCAGCTGCTGGAAGCCGAAGCAGACCTGCTGCTGTGCCATTACGGCCAACACGGTCCCGAACACCAGGGCCTGACGCGGCGCATCTCGGCCCGGCACGCGGTGATTCGCCGCGGCCGGCAGGGATTCGAGATCGAAGACGTGTCGCGCTACGGCCTGCTGCTGGACGGCGCCTGGCCCGGCAAGCACAGCCCGGTACCGTTGCGGCCGGGCATGCGCATCGAATTGAGCGCCAGCATCAAGGGCATCGCCGTGCTGGTGGTGACGGCGCTGCTGCCGCATGCCGTGGTGCTGCACCGTGTCGATGCCGGCGGCGCGGCCGAGTGCTTCATGCTGCTGGCGCCGGAGACGCAGCCGGGGCCGGCGACGACGGCCAGCGCCCTGCCGCGCGCGGCCGTGCTGCCGCAGCTCTTCCACCGCGACGGCGGCTTCTGGCACCGCGATCCCGTCAGCGGCGCCGACACCCCGCTGGGTCCGACGGCCGCACTCGACCGCCTGGCCGGTTTTCACGGCCGGGTACGCTTTACCGCCACCTCCTACCCCGACTATCGCAGCGCCCGCGGCGCGGAACGCCGCGCCGCCGCCCAGCTGTCCGGCGCCTGACTCAGTACGGCCGCAACACCAGGAAGATCAGGGCTGCGCCCACCAGCAGGGCTGCCTGCAGGGAAAACACGATCACGGGAATGCGGATGTCGTCCGGAATGCGCATGGCAAACCTCCAGTCACACAAAGCACGTGACCGATTATCCCACACGCGTGGACATCAGCTCGCGCACGACGCGAAAGCCGACGATGTCGTTCGACAAGGCTGCTGAAAAGCCATTGCGCAAGGCCGAGCGCAGATAGCGCGGGTTGTACAGCCAGGAGCCACCACGCAGGATGCGGCGGGCCTGGTCGCCGCCCTCTTCCCAGGCGCTACCGTCGAGCGGCGCACCTTCGTAATTGTCGTGGACCACGTCCTGCACCCATTCCCACACATTGCCGTGCATATCGAACAGGCCCCAGGGATTGGCCGGGAACATGCCGGCCGGGGTGGTGCCGCGGCGGTACTCGCCGCGCGCGCCGCCGTTCCAGGTGAAGTTGCCATCGTAGTTGGCCTGGTCGGTGGAAATGCCGTCGCCGAAGCTGAACGCTGTCCTGGTGCCGGCGCGGCAGGCGTATTCCCATTCGGCCTCGCTCGGCAGGCGGTAGCTGCGGCCGGTCGCCTCGGAGAGCCAGCGCAGGTAGTGCTGGGCGTCGTACCAGTTGACGCCGACCACCGGGTGGGCGTCGGTCTGGTGAAAGCCCGGCGCTTCCCAGTCGACTTCGCCGCTCTGGCGCCAGCCGGTGGCGCGCACGAAGGCCCGCCATTCGCCCACCGTAACCGGATAGCGGCCCATGGCGATCGGCTTGTCGATGCCGACCCATTGCTGGGGCAGCTCGCGCGCCAGCCAGCCCTTCTGCGAACCGGCTTCCATCGCGATCTTGCGCTCGTGCTCGGGTGAGCCCATCTGGAAGCGCCCGGTCGGCAGCAGCACCAGTTCCGGACCCTTGGCATCGACGTCCAGGAAGCGGTCGCGCAGCACGCCCTCGAGGTCGGCCACTGGACTGGACGGGGTCGGCATCAGTTCTTCGAGTTCGGCCTGCTTGCGCGCCGCCTGCTCGACGCGGGCGCGCTGCTGCTGGGCGAGATAGGCCGCGGCGGCCCTGGCCTGGGCCTGCTTGCGCTGGACCTGTTCGGCCTCCTGGCGCGCCTTTTCCGCTTCGAGGACGCGGCGCTCCGCCAACTGGCGCCGCAGCTCTTCCTTGCGTACCCGGCGCGCCTCCTCGGCCGCCAGGCGGGCCAGCCTTTCCTGTTCGCGGCGCTGTCGGTCCAGCGCGGCCTGGGCGGCGGCCCTGGCCTCGGCTTCCACCCGGCGGCGCGCCTCGGTTTCGCGGGCGCGCCGCTGCGCTTCCGCGTCCATCGTCTCGCGCTCGGCGCGGGCGGCCTGCTCGGCCGCCTCTTGCGCCCGCAGATCCGCTTCGCTCGGCCCCCGGGCTTGCTCCAGCCGCTCCAGCAGCTCGCTCACGCTGCCGGGGCGCGCGGCGGCGTTGGCCGCGAAACCGGTCTGCAGCGCCTCCCACTGGGCCTCATTGAGACCATCGGGCCGTGCCGGAATCTCGCGTCCGGCCTGGCCGTCGCCGAAAGGCAGGCGTCCGCTGAGCATCCGGTAGGCCATGACCGCCACCGCATGCACGTCTAGGCCGCGTCCCGGTGCGTCCTGGTCCGGCCCGCGTCCCGCTTCCGGCGCACGGTAGCCGTCAGTGCCCGAACTGGCCGGCGCCTCGACCGAAGGACCGCCGCTGCCGCGGGCGCGCGCGGCGATGCCGAAGTCGAGCAGCTTGACCTCGCCGGCGCGGGTCAGGAAGAGATTGGCCGGCTTGATGTCGCGGTGGACCAGGTGGTGGCGCTCCCAGGCATGCTCGAGGGCGGCGGCCACCGGCGCGAGCAGGCGTAGCGTGCGCTCCAGCCCCAGCCTGCCTTCGCGCGCCAGCAGGCTCTCCAGGTCTTCGCCCTCCAGGCATTCCATGATGATGAAATAGCTGGCCGTGGCCGGATCCTGGGCCCAGTCGTAGACCCGTACGATGTGCTCGTGGGCGAGCTGGCGGGCGCGCGCCGCTTCCTCGATCAGCAGGCGGGCGTGGGTGCTGTTCTGCGTCAGCTGGGGCGGCAGGATCTTCAGCGCGACCTGGGCGCTGTGTCCCAGCTCGGCGTGGGTGGCGAGGTCGGTGGCCTGCCACACCTGGCCCATGCCGCCGTGGGCGATCAGGCGATCCAGCCGGTAGCGGCGCTCGAAGGGGCCGACTTCCTGGCCGGCCATCAGGCCGATCTCGGTGCCGCGCCCGGCCGCCGCGGCCTGCACCGGCTCGTCGGCGGCGGCGAGTGCCGTATCGCCCGGCGGCGCATATGCAGCGTCGAGAATCGCGTTCTTGCGGCTGTCGAATTCCTGGCGGCTCAGCAGGCCGTCTTCGTGCAGTGCGCGCAGCTCGCGCAGCTTGTCGATGGCGGTCTGCATCATCCCCGCGCCGGCAGCGCGGCGCCACAGGTGGCGCAGAACCGGTCGCCCTGGTGGGTCTCCGCGTGAACACAGGCCTTCAGCGTCCCGGCGAAGTGAGCCGCCACCGCGCCGGCGACACCGGCGCCCAGCTGCGCCTGGGCAGCCAGCGCCGTCTTGTTGACGTCGTTCTGCAGGGCCAGCAGCTCCAGCTGGTGGCGGCGCTCGCGCTCTTCCTGGGCATCGCGGCGGCTGCGTTCCAGGTCGACCTGTTCCTGCGCCAGGCGCCAGGCATCGGTATTGCCGGCGCCGACCACCCCCGCCAGGGCCGCCAGCTGCTCGGCGCTCATGCCGGCGTGCTCGCGGGTCTTCATCACCTCGGCCAGCAGGGCCGCGTTGGCCGGCGCCACCAATGCCACCTTGGCGCTGTCGTCCAGCGCTCCCAGGGCCTGGGCGCGTTCGATCTCGAGACGGGCCAGGTCCAGTTCGTGGGCGCGCTGCTCGTGCAAGCCTTCGCGCTCGTTGCGCGCCACCAGGGCATCGGCCTCGATGGTGCGCAGCAGCTTCTCGTGCTGGGCCAGGGCGTCCTGTTGCGCGCCGCCGCGGCGCAGGGTCTCGACCTGCTGGCGCACCTGCTCGGCGTCCACCGACAGCCGCCCCGCCGCCTGGGCATCCTGCCATTCGAGCACCCGCTCGGCCTCGCGGCTGTGGGCCTCGTTTTCCAGCTTCAGCAGCTTGAGGCGCCCCGCATGCGCTTCGTCCTCGATCTCGCGGGCGCGGCGGGCGGCGGCCTGCTCGGCCTCGTGCAGCCGGGCCAGCTCGGCGCGCTGGCGGCTGGCGTCCTCGATGCCGCGCGCCTGCTCGATCTTGTTGCGGATCTGCTGCTGCAGCAGCTGGTGGGTGAAGCGCTGCTGGGCGACGGCGCGCGCCTCGGCCGCATCCCGCTGCGCCACTTCCAGCTCGGTGCGCATGTGGATCGCGGCCAGCTCTCGCAGCTGCTGCCATTGCCCGGCCTCGTCGCGGCGCGCACCGCGCTTGCCGGCCAACTCGTGTTCGAGCGCCGCCACGGCGTCGACGGCGCCGCGTTCGATCGCCTGCTTGCGGGTCCGCGATTCGACGATGCGGCCGTACAGCTCGATCTGGCGCGCGCGGATCGCCTGGGCGCGCTCGGCATTCTTGAGCGAGAGTCCGGCCCGCTCCAGGCTCTCGTCCTGGCGCAGCTCGGCGCGGCGATGGCGCAGGCGGCCTTCCTGCTCCTCGCGGCGGATGCGGTTCCACTCTTCTTCGCCGTAGAGTTCGTCGAGCTGCTTTGCGTGTTCGAGGCGCACGCGCTGCTCGTCGGCGGCCAGCCACAGAGTGCCGATGAGTTTTCCAAATTCGGCGCGGTTCGCATCGAACTTGTCGTGGCGCAGGGCGATGGTGTCGACCCGCACCACCGCCAGCCCGTACTGGGACAGCAGCAGCGCCAGGCCGCCCTGCAGGTGCTGGTCGAGTTCCAGGCGCAGCTCGCGGCGGCCCGCCATCTCGCGCAAGGAGCGCGCGGCGACGAATTCGCGGGCCAGCTGGGCCAGCGGCGCTTCCAGCAATTCGCGCAGCTGGACGTCCTTGATCGTGCCCGGCATGGTCATGAAGTGGCGCGCGAAGGCCGGCACGTTCTCGATCCGCAGCGACAGCGTGAGCGTGGCATCGACCCGCAGGTGCTCGCAGGTGGCCAGGCCTTCGAGCGAGAATTCGACCGGCAGCGCGCCGCTGCGGGTGACGAGGATCTCGGCATGCTGGTCGCGCAGCAGGTTGTTCAGGCGGCTGAAGAAGCCTTCGATCTCGTACTCGCCCTGCGGCACCTCGGTGGCCTGCTCGCCCTGCAGGATGTAGGCGCGGGCGGTGGCCGGCACGTGCAGGGTCTTGACGAAGATGCCGGACAGGTCGCGCACGCCGAAGAACACGGCCAGTTCGTCCGGGCCGGGCGCCCAGCGGTTCTCGACCAGCACGGCCTTGTGGCGCGGCGCGCCCAGCAGCAGGCCGCAGGACCCGCAATAGCTCGCCGCACCGCCATTGCGTGCGTCGCAGCGAGGGCATTCCGACCCGCCGGTTCCGAACATCTTCAACATGATGACTCCTTCCGCATACCGCTCGGCAGCCGGACGATTCTAGCAGCCGCCCGGCCAGCCCGTTTTACGCACGACAATCGTGCGCCGCCTTCAAATGATCCCGATCCGTTCGACGCAGGCCAGGCTCGCACCCTGCGTCCGCAACTGCTCCGTGTAGCCTTCCGGCAGCCGCTCCTGCCAGGCGCGCGGCAGCAGGATGCGGTCGCCCGGCCCGGCTTCGCGCAGCAACAGCGCGCACTTGGGCGCCAGGCCGTCGACCTCGTCGACCCGGCCCGCGTGCCAGGCGCCGGAACAGCCGCTGGCGATCAGGCGTCCGCGCGGCACGAATTCGCGTCCGCGCGCGAGCCGGTCGGCCATTACCAGCGCCAGCTCCCAGGAGCGGCCGGCGAAGGCGTCGGCGCCGAAGCGCACCACGCTGCGCCAGCGGCCCAGCGCGCGGCCGTCGTAATGGCGGGCGCCGGCCAGCACCTGGCGCACGGCCAGCTGGCGCGCGGCGTCCTGGTCCGGCGCGGCGATGGTCTGTTCCTCCTCCAGCGTCTCCGGCCCGCCGTGGCCTGCGAGGGGGTGGACGCTGACCTCGACCCAGGCCAGGCTGCCGGCCTCGCCGCTGTGCAGCGGGAACCAGGCGCGCGCCGTCGATACCGCCGCGGACGGATCCGCGTGCCCGCTCAGCAGCCCCAGGTGCGGCAGGCCGCCGGCGCCGCCCAGCAGCGCATCGCCGGCCGGGACGGCCCCCAGGGTGTTACCGTCGACGCGGCCGCGCTCCCAGCCATCCGACCAGCCGTTCGCCGCCAGTGAAGCCTGGGGACGCAGCAGGCCACGCACGGTGCGGTCTGCCAGCACCGCCGCCAGTTCCCAGCCGCGCTCTCCGTCCGGCGGACGGCGGTCGAGGCTGAGCACCACCTGGTCGCGGCTGTCGAAGCCCGCCTCGGTCAGGCGCGCCATGCGCAGCACCTGCTGCATGCGCTCGGCCAGGCGCGCATCGTCAGGCACCACGCACTTGACCTCGGCGCGGCCGGCGCGCGGACGGCGGCTCGCGGTCAGGGTCAGCACCGAACCGTCGGCCAGCGGGCAGCGGCAGTCCACCGATTCCAGGATGGCATTCATTCCGTTTCTCCCTCGGCGGCGACGGTAAGCGCTCGACGTCCTTCGCAATCGGCTTCCAGGTTGGCGACGATGCGTTCGGCCTCGCCGTACAACTGCGGCAGCGCGGCCTCGCCGGCCTGGCGCAGGCGGGCCAGCAGGGCCCAGGCCTCGTCCAGCGAGACGCAGGCCCGCCGGCTGTGGCGCGCACGGCGCAGCTGGGCGTCCCGGCCCAGGGGCTGGCCGGGCGCCGCCAATTCCAGCGCCGGCATCGCGTTGACGCCCACCGACACCAGGTCGAGGCGCTGCAGCAAGGCCTGCTGGCGCTGGAACGACTCCTGTGCGGCCGGCATGGCCGCCAGCCGCAGCCCGCACATCAGGCAGGGCAGCTCGAGGAACAGACGGCGCAGCGCCTTCGCGTCTTCCGGCGCCGGATCGAAGCGCGCGGCCGGTGCGCCGGCCGGGACCGGCTTAATGGACGCGGGAGCCGCTCCGAGCCGCGCTTCGGCCAGGCGCGCGGCACGCTGCGCCAGTTCATGCCCATAGTCGCGCGACTCGCCCAGGTCGACCGGCACGCAGTCGTCGACGGTCACGCCGAAGCGCATGTAGAGCAGCTGGTTCAGGCCCTGGCGGAAGGCATTCCACTCTTCCAGCGTGGTGCAGGGCGGCAGCTCCAGGCCGCCGGTGGCCAGCTCGTGCCGCAGCGCGCCCTCGATGGCCGCCGCCAGCGCCGCCAGCTCCAGCCTCCCGGATACCTCGGCCGCCAGGTAGAGGTCGAAGCGCTGCTGGGATGCCTGCGGATCCGGCGCATCGACGGCGAAGCTGGTGCGCAAGCCGATCTCGGGCGCCGTCTCGAAGGGGACCAGGTCGGCCGTGTACGGCCCCGGATGGAAACCGTAGACGGTCTCGCCGGGACGCGCCTCGATGCGGCGCGCGGCCTGCAGGCGGCGCGTGCGTCCATCGCTGCCGACCACCACGGCCTGGCAGCCGGAAGGCGGCGCGCTGCCCGCCGGCAGCGCCAGCGCGACCACGGACCTGCCCAGTTCGCAGGCATCGGCGGCGGGTGCGGCGCGCTTGAAGAATCCCAGCATCATGTCCTCGTTCGGTCAGCAGTCGTTCAGCAGTCGTTCAGCAATTCCACGGCAAAGCCGGCGCCGCGCGCCTGCAGGTGGCCGGCCGGCGATTCGGCGAAGGGCCAGGCGGCTTCGCATTCGCCGTCCGCATCCAGCCGGCCTTCGAGCACGGTGTGGCCGGCGCCGTCGCTGACTCGCAGCGGCGCGCGCGCCGCCAGCAGGGCCGGTGCGAAGGGCGCGCCGGCGGCCAGCTGGACGATGGTCTTCCAGCCGGCGCCGGCCGGCAGGAAATGCAGGGTGAACCAGCCATCGTCGGTGCGCAGGGCCTCCAGCTCGCCGCTGCTGGCCGCGCGCAGGCGTCCGCGGCTGGCACGCCAACCATCGGCCGCGACCTCGCCGGCCTCGGCCGCGCGGCGTTCGATCGCCAGCTGGCGCAGCCGGCGCGCGGTCAGCGGCGAAGCCTGCAGGGCCGCGCGCTCGCCCGCCGTCAGCGGCCGGCTGCCGTCCAGCGCCGCGACGAGGGTCGCATCGGCCAGAACCAGGCGGTCGCCCTCGACCCGCCGGCCCAGCAGCAGGCGTTCCTGCAGCCGGCGTTCGCCGGCGGTATCCGCTGCGGTCTTCATATTCATCCCGTTCTCCTCATGGTTGCCGCTTCCAGGCGGGCGATCGCGCCGTCGCGGCGCTTGCGCAAGGTCGGCAGCGATACCTCGGCCAGCGCCGCCAGCTGCTGCATGGTCGGCAGTTCGCCGGTGGCCGGATCGCGCCAGGCGTCCGGATAGGAATCGTCGCCGGCACCCAGCAGCTTCGCATACACGGCCAGGCGGATCGCGAGTCCGTCGCCGGCCAGTTCGCGCGCCACCCAGCCGGCGCGCTGCTCGGCCTCGCCCGCCGCCTGCATGTAGCCGGGGGGCAGTGAAACGGCGGCGGCCACGGCTTCCAGCCGCGCATCCTGCACGAAGGGCGGCTCGGGCTCGGCGTCCGCCGGGCCGTCGGCTTCCAGCTCGTCCTCGCGCGCTTCCAGGATCAGGTCCGGCCCCGGCGTCGCGCCCTGCTCCGATTCCTGCAGCACGCGCCAGTAGTCTTCCATCCACAGCGCGGCATCGTCGCGGTCCTGCAGCCAGTCGCGGTCGCGGTTGGCGGACAGGGCCTCGTAGTCGCCGATCTCGCCCAGCATGGCGGAGATCTTGTCGGGCGCGGTCTTGAGGCTGGCGAAGCGCTTCGAGCGGGTGTGCAGCGGACCGGGATTGCCGGCAAAGGCTTCATGGGTCTCGCTCCAGCGCAGCAGCCATTCGGCGCGGCAGTCGGCGATCGAACGCAGCTGGCGCACCTCGATCGGCGTGCCGTGCAGCTCGCGCCCGAGGATGGCGCCGACCTGGGCGCGGTGCTGCTCCCAGTTGCCGAACAGGCGGGCGATCTCGCCGTAGGCCGTGTCCAGCATGCGGTAGGCGTACATGCGGTTCGGGCTGCAGGGACGGCCGCAGGCGGCCTGGTAGTTGTCGGCGTCGACCTTGTCGCGCAGGACCGCATACATATCGTTCACCTTCTTGCGCAGCAGGGCCTCGCCGCCGGCATCGAACCAGAACGGGGCGACGCGCGCGTGCTCGGCGGCGACGGCCGCGCAGAAGGCCTGCCAGTCGGCGGGACGGGCCTGCAGCTCGTACAGCAGGTCCAGGGCCAGTTCCAGCACCGTGTCGCCATAGCCGTTGCCCGAAGCCTGGGCCCGCGGCGTGCGGCGCGCCTGGCGCAGGCGCTCGCCGGTCAGCTCGACGTAGAGCGCCAGCGTCTCCTCGAGCGCCGCCGGATCGGACAGGCGCGCGCAGTCGCAGGCGCGCAGGGCCGCCAGCGAGCATTGCCCCAGCAGCTTGCGCACTTCCTCCCACCCAGGCTCCTGGAACCGGGTTCCCGGCAAACGCATACCATCCTCACTCTTGTGTCTACAACAAATAATGCCATACAAACACAAAAGCGAGGCGCCCAGATGGGCGGAATTCACCCCTCAATTCCTGCTATGGCGCCCATTTCGCTTCTTGCATGAAACGCAACACGGCGGCGGCCACCGGCGCCGCATGGGCGCCTCCCGTCTCGTCGGAGCGGCTGGCGAACACGGCGAAGGCCAGCCGGCGCGTCTGTCCGGGCAGGCTGCCGGGTTCGAGCCAGCCGGTGAACCAGACCGTGGCGCGCTCGCCGTCCCCCACCGGCGCGGTGCCGGTCTTGCCGTACAGGCCGCGCCGCAGGGTGGCCAGCTCGCTGCCGCGGAAGGCGCCGGCCGCGGTGCCGCCGTCGATCACGCCCTTCATGCCGGCGCGGATGCGGTCCAGGCGCACATCCAGCGGCGTTCCCGAGGGCGCGGCCGCCGCGCGGCCGTCCAGGCTGTCCAGCAGGCGCGGCGTGGCGATCTTCCCTTCTCCCACCGCCGCCGCCACCAGCGCCATCTGCAGCGGGGTCGCCTGCATGCGCAGTCCGATCGCCATCTGGCGCAGCTCGTGGCGGGTATGCACCGGGTCGATGCCGCTGGGGCTGGCCTGCAGCGCATCCCAGGCCGACCACGGATAGTCCGCCGGCAGCAGGCCGCCGTCGAGGCGCAGGGCCTGGCCGAAGCCGAGCCGGCGCGCCATCGCGACGATGGGCCGCAGCTCGTCCAGGGCGCCGGGCGTGAGCGGCTGCAGGTCGGGCGCGCCGCCCTCGGGCCGGCCCAGCAGGCTGCGATCGGACAATTCGCCGGCCCAGGCGAACCAGGTGTTCAGGCTGTAGGTGATGGCCTGCTGCAGGCCCAGGCGACCGTCCTGGGCGCGCCGGTCCAGGCCCTGGTCGCGGAAATTCGTGATGCGGGCGCGGCCGTCGACCGGATAGGTGGAGGCCTCGGTGCGGAAGGCGAAGCCGCGCGCCGCGGCCGCCGCGTTGATGGCGGCCAGCGGCTGGCCCGCCAGCAGGGCATCCAGCCGGGCATCCTGGCGCGCCGCCAGCTCCAGCCCAAGGGCGCTGACGATCTTGAAGGTCGATCCGGGGCTGCGCTCGGCGCCGCCGTCGTGCTGGAAGGCCGGCAGGCGCAGCGGGCTGGCGGCCGGGTCGATGCGGTCGAAGTCGCGGACCTCGGGCCAGTTGGAAGCGTCGACCCGGGCGGTGCCGGCGCCTGCCGCCGCCAGGATCTCGCCGCTGGCGGCATCCAGCACCACCATGCCGGCCTGGCGCCCCGCCGGCGGCGCGCTGCCGCCGGTGCAGCGGCGCCCATCCCATTCGCCGCGGCGCATCGCGATGCAGTCGAGCGCGCCCTGGACCGCCGCCTGCAGGCCGAGATCCAGGCTCAGGACGGCCTGGTGGCTGCCGCTGCCCGGCAGGCGCGCCAGCATGCCGGCGACGCTGCCGGCATGCCCGGCCTGCACGCCCAGCAGCGGCGCCAGCCCGGCCTGGCGGGCGGCCTCGGTGGGCGCGCCATCGCTCCACAGGCTGTGCCCGTGGCGGTCCGCCAGCGCCACCGCGGCCCGGACCGGCGCACGCCGTCCCTGCCCGGCCGGCAGCGCCTGCCATGCCAGCGCGCCATCCTTCAGCACCAGGTGGCGGTAGCGGGCATCGCCCGGCGCCGCCAGCGCGTCCATGCCGAGCGGCGCCGCGTCCACGACGATTTCACGCGCGCCGGGATCCGGCGCCAGTTCCAGCACCTGGACTTCGTCCGGACGCACGCAGGCACGGCCGCCGCAGGCCGGCGTTGCCGCGATCAGGCGTGCGCCCGAGATTCCACCCAGTCGCCCGACCAGCATCAGCTGCATCGTCGTGCCCGGAGCCGCCTGCGCCGGCGGATGCAGGCGCAGGCGGGCGCGCTCGCCACCCAGCGGCCAGGACGCCACCCGCTGCCAGTCGCTCCAGCCCTGCGGCAGGCTGGCGAACAGCCGGGTGGCGGCGGCCGGCAGGTCGCGCGCCAGCGGCGCCGGCGCACCGCCCGCTTCGATCCGCGTGCGCACCGCATCCGTGCCCGCGCGCAGGCGCCAGGCCAGCAGGCGGCGCTCGCTGTTGAAGATGCGGACCTGCTCGCGCAGGAAGTCGCCGTCGGCATGCCGGTAGAGGCGCTCGAGCAGGCGCCGGGTGTCGTCATCGATGGAAACGTGATCCCAGCCGGTCTTGCCGACCGTGCGCCAGGCCGCCAGGTCCGGCGGCGCCAGCTCGGCCAGCCCGTCGGCACCCAGGCGCAGCAGGCCGCGCGCGTTCAGCGCCTCGAACAGGCGCTGGTCTTCCAGCGCCGGCGCGGGCTGGGCCGGCACACGGTAGCTGCCGGGCGCCAGCCAGGCCTGGACCGCTTGGCCCGTGTCCGGGAAGGCCAGCGCCAGCGCGCGCGTACCCGGCTGGGCCGATGGACGGAAGAGCTGTAGCACCAGCTCGCCGGCCGCGCAGGCGCTGCTGGAGCGGCGCAGGAAGCGCAGGGCCTTGTGCTCCCACAGCAGCCAGCCCTGGCGGCCGAGTGTCGCCTGCCCGGTGGCGGCCTCCGCGACCACGGCGCCGCCGCGGTCGCCGGTCCAGCGCGCGGGCACGCCTTCCCAGCGCAGGTTCGGCGCCGCCACGCTGCCGCTCAGCTGGATGCGCGGCATGATCTCGTCGGCCAGCACCACATTGCGCAGCGCCACCGGGCTGGCGGATTGCGCATTGCGCGCCGCAAGCGCCGCCACCTCGTCGAAGCGGTAGCCGATCCGCAGCGGCAGCAGGCGTCCGTGCGCCGGATCCAGCATCTGGCTGCACAGGTCGATGCGCTGGGCGGGCTCGGCGCGCAGGCCGGACAGGATCAAGAGGGCGGTACCGCCATGCGGCTCCAGCACCACCGCCGGGCCGGGCGGCACCGTGAAGGCGGCGCCGGGCAAGGCCGGTTGCAGGGACGCCAGGCCGTCCGGACCGGCGGCCTGCGCCTCGCCGGCGGCCGCGATCCAGCGCGCATGCGCGCCGATCGCGACGCCGCCGGCCACGCCCAGCAGGGCGCAGGCCAGGCCCAGCCAGCGCAGCGCGGCCGGACCGGCCGGTGCCTCGCGCGCCCGCGTTTGCGGACGCGCGTCCGGCCGCGTGCGCGCCCGTCCCGCCCGCAGGTTGCGCGCGCGCCGCCAGCGCGCCTGCCCCGCCGCCAGGGCACCGAACACCGTTGCCATCATGCCGCCTCCCCTCGATGTGTCGGCCAGGCCTAGCGGGGGGCGGCCGAAAACGCAGAGTTTCGGGCGCGGTTTTTCGCACTTCATCCCGCGTTTCTTGCGGCCTGTCGCAAGCTGCTGGAGACATGAGGGCCGTCTGGATAAAGTGCACACATCGAAACCCGATTCACAACCCGAAACGAAAGGAGCAACATCATGAACATCATCAAGCACATGGAAGCCGCCTTCCTGTTTTCGCTGAGCGTCGCCGGTGCCGCAAGCGTGGCCATCGAAGCGATTCCGCCGGCCCAGGCCAGCGCCCCGGCCCGCCTCGAAGTCGTCGCCCAGTCGAGCATGCCGGTCGTGCACGTCACCGCCAAGCGCATGACCGAGGCCGAGAAACGCCTGTCCCTGCAAGCCGAGCGCACCGGCAACAGCAACGGGGGCATCCAATGAACCGCGGCGTCCGCGGGCGGCGCCGGCACCCTCGCCGGAACCTGCCCGCGGCCAGCTGAGTTGCCGCATCGTCCTTCCGCTTCACCCTCCGCTTTACTCCTCCTCTCATCGATCCCCTCCAGCGCCCACCGGGCAGCGTGGCTTCCAGGCATCATCAAACGACCGGATTCTGTTTCAGATGTAAGCGACTTTTTCAGACGCCCACAGCGGTGCTCGACCGAGCTATAGTGAACTCGTCGAAAACGCATCTGATCCTTGACTGGACTGGAGACCGAATATGAAACGCACCCTTGCCCTTGCCGCCCTGATCTTCGCCGGCGCCGCCGCCGCCCCCCTGCCCTCGCTGGCCGCGAGCAACGTCAGCCTCTATATCGGCACCGCGCCGCCGGCGCCGGTCTACGAACGGATTCCTGCGCCGCGCCATGGCTACGTGTGGGCGCCCGGCTACTGGAACTGGGCCGGCCACCGCCACGTCTGGGTGCCGGGCAATTGGGTCGTCGAGCGGCCGGGCTATGTCTACAATGCGCCGGTCTGGACCCAGGGCGGCGGCGGCTGGTATATGCAGCCGGCCCGCTGGACCCAATATGGCGGCTATGACCGCGGCTACCGCGACCGCGACCGTGACGGCATTCCGGACCGCTACGAAGTGCGCCGCGGCTGGGACCGCGACCGCGACGGCATCCCCGACCGCTACGAGCACGGCCGCCGCGACGGCCGCTGGGACCAGGACCGCGACGGCATCCCGAACCGCTATGACCGCGACCGCGACGGCGACGGCGTGCCGAACCGTTACGACCGCCGCCCGGACAATCCGTGGCGCCGCTGATCGCCGCTGCCTGATGTCCTCCTGAAAATGCGCCGCCTGCCGGCGCATTTTGCGTTTTGGGGTATCCTCCCGGCATGATTGAGCATTCCCGTCTTCAAGAGATCGCCTACAAGAGCGAACGCGCCGCCAGCCGCCGCCTGGCCGCCGCCGATGGCCTCAGCGACGAACAGGCCCTGCGCCGCACCCTGGAATTGAAAGCCGGCAAGGCCGGCCTGGCCGCCCTGGTCGTGGCCCGCAGCGCCGAGCTGGCCGCCCAGGCCAGCCGCAGCGCCGCCCGCAACGCCCTGCGCGAGGCGGCGCGGGCACGCCAGGCCCGCCGCCACGACGGTCCACCCAGCGCCTGGCGCGCCTGGTTCGACGGTTCGGCGCGCCCGAATCCGGGCCGCTGCGGGATCGGCGCCCGCCTCGACGGGCCGGGCGGCAGCGTCGAGATCTCGCGCCCCGCCGGCCACGGCAACAGCAGCGAAGCCGAGTACCGCGCCCTGATCGCCGTGCTGGAAGCGGCCGTCGCCGGCGGCGTGTCCGGCCTCACGGTGTACGGCGACAGCCAGGTCGTGATCGGCGACGTGACCGGCCCGGACGCCCTCGCCGCGCCGGCCCTGCACGCCTACCGCGCCACGGCGCGCGCACTGATGGCGCGCATCGACGGCCTGGTCCTGCGCTGGGTCCCGCGCCACAAGAACCAGCAGGCGGACGCGCTGTCGCAGCGCGCCTTCGACGATTTCCCTGACCATGCAAACGCAACCGAAACCGCAACTTATGCAGCTGAACTCTCCTGAACTCGAGGCCTGGCGCGCGCGACTGGCCGCCCTCGCCATGGAATGCGCCGCCGGCGACCTCGACGGCGCCCACGATGCCAACCACCTCGACCGCGTCTGGCGCAATGCCCGCGCCCTGCTGGCCGATCACCCGGACGCCGACGTGCTGGTGGTGCTGGCCGCCTGCTACCTGCACGACCTGGTCAACCTGCCGAAGAATGATCCGGCCCGCTCCAGCGCCTCGCGGCTCTCGGCCGAGCTGGCGCGCGCACGGCTGGCCGGACTCGGCTTCCCGGCCGCGAAGCTCGACGCCGTCGCCCATGCGATCGAAGCACACAGCTTCTCGGCCGCGATCGCACCGCGCACGCTCGAAGCCCGGCTGGTGCAGGATGCCGACCGCCTCGACGGCCTTGGCGCGGTCGGGCTGGCGCGCATGTTCTACATCGCCGGCCGCATGGGCAGCAGCCTGGCCCACGGCGGCGATCCGCTGGCGACCGCGCGTACCCTCGACGACAAGACCTATTCGCTCGACCACATCCCGGTCAAGCTGGCCCTCCTGCCCGGCATGATGCAGACCGCGGCCGGACGCCGCCTGGGCGAGCAGCGCCTGGCCATGCTGATGGACTTCCGCGACGCCTTTGCGGCCGAGTGGAGCGGCGTGGCGTAAAAGCTAAGCCATTAACTGACAGGCAACGGTGCTAACATAGGGATTTTCCGTATCCGTGACGGCGATCCCATGACCAGCACTGCGACCCTTGCCAAGGCTCCGGCCGGCAACCTGAACTTCGTCCTGATCTGCGTGTTCATCGACATGCTTGGCATCGGCCTGATCGTGCCGGTGCTGCCCGGGCTGGTCGGCGAATTCGTCCACGGACGCGAGCAGCAGGCCATGTGGTACGGGATCCTGGCGGCCTCCTTCGGGCTGATGCAGTTCCTGTTCATGCCGATGGTCGGCGCGGTCAGCGACCGCCTCGGGCGCCGTCCCGTGCTGCTGTATTCGATGGGCGGCATGTGCATCAACTTCCTGACCACGGCCTGGGCCCCGAACCTGGCCTGCCTGTTCATCGGACGGATCATCGGCGGCGCCTCCTCGGCCAGCATGTCGGTGGCCTCGGCCTATGCCTCGGACGTCACCCGGCCCGAAGACCGCTCGAAAAGCTTCGGCAAGATCGGCGCAGCCTTCGGCGCGGGCTTCGTCTGCGGCCCGGTGCTGGGCGGCCTGCTCGGCAACGTCTCGCTGCACCTGCCCTTCTACGTGGCCGCCGCGCTGTCCGCCGCCAACTTCGTGTACGGCTACCTGGCGGTGCCGGAGTCGCTGCCGCCGGGCCAGCGCAAGCCCTTCAGGCTGGCCGACATCCATCCCTTCGGCGGCCTGGCGCGCCTGGCGCGGCGGCGCGATATCCGCAGCCTGATCGTGGTGTACACCCTGACCACCTTCTCGCAGATGATGCTGCAGTCGGTCTGGGTGCTGTACACCACCTTCCGCTTCGACTGGACGCCGCGCGACAACGGCATCGCGATGTTCTGCGTGGGCGTGGTCAGCATCGTGGTCCAGGCAGGCCTGCTGTCGGTACTGATCCGGCGCTTCGGTGAAGTGCGCCTGACCCTGCTCGGCCTGGCCTCCGGCGCCATCACCTTCCTGCTGTACGGACTGGCCACCCATGGCTGGATGATGTACGTCTTCATCATGTGCAACCTGCTGGCCTTCGCCTCCGGTCCCGCCCTGCAGGGCATCATCTCGAAGTCCACCGGCGCCGGCGAACAGGGCGAGCTGATGGGTTCCCTGCAATCGGTGGGCAGCCTGGGCGTGATCCTGATGCCACTGCTCGGCACCTTCCTGCTGGGCGCGGCCAGCCACCTGCCGCCGCAGGACTGGCGGATCGGCATGCCCTTCTTCGTCGGCACCACGATGCTGGGACTGGCCTTCTTGGTCGCGCGGCGCTACTTCCGCAGCCACGGCCAGCTGTGACGGCGGCCATTCCGCTGCCCGTGATCGCGGCGGTGCTCGGCGCCGCCCTGCTGCACGCGACCTGGAACGCGCTGGTCAAGGGCCGCGCCGGACAGGGCGACCCGCTGCTCCCGACCGTGCTGGTGGTGGCCGGCGGCGCGCTCGCCAGCGCCGTGCTGCTGCCCTTCCTGGCCGCGCCGGCTCCCGCCAGCTGGCCCTTCATCGCCGCCTCCAGCCTGGCGCAGACCGTCTACTACCTGCTGCTGATCGCCACCTACCAGCACGGCGACATGAGCCATGCCTATCCGCTGATGCGCGGCACGGCGCCGCTGCTGGTGGCCGTCTTCAACGGCATCCTGCTGGGCGAGCACCTGAGCGGCGCCCAATGGCTCGCGGTCTGCCTGATCTGCGGCGGCGTGCTGGCCATGCTGCTGGCCGCGCGCAGGCCCTCGGCGCAACAGCCACACGGCCAGCGCCGCGCCACCCTGTTCGCGCTGGCGACCGCCTGCGTGATCGCGCTGTACACCATGATCGACGGCGCCGGCGTGCGCCGCTCGGGCGCGCCAGCCGCCTACACCATGTGGATCTTCCTGCTGACCGGCGTGGCGGTCTGCGCCTGGAGCGCCCGCGGACGGATGCGCGCGCTGGCGGCGCTGGCCCGCGCCCGGCCGCTGCTGCTGCCGGTCGGCGGCGTGAGCACCCTCGGTTCCTACGGCATCGCGCTGTGGGCGATGACCCTGGCGCCGGTGGCGGCGATCGCCGCCCTGCGCGAAACCTCGATCCTGTTCGCCACCGCGATCGCCGCGCTGTTCCTGCGCGAACGCGTGGGCCGCGGGCGCCTGCTGGCGGCAGGACTCATCGCCTGTGGCGCCATCACCATGCGCCTTGCATAGAAATAAAGTTGTGCTAAGGTCCTGAAGCGGGCCCGGCAGGCCCCGATCACCTATCTGGCGGAGACTCCATGAACAACCATAAGAAAACCCTGTGCGGCGTCATGTTCCTGCTCGCTTCGGCATCGAACGCGGCGACGGCCGGAAAAAGCTATACGTACTCCTACCTCGGCAATCCCGACAACCCGAACGTCAGTGCCAAACCGGTCTCCTGCGCCACGAGCGCCTGCAGTCCCTCGGTCGCACTGGTGGGCGGCGGCTACGACGTCGGCGAAGCCTTCCGCTGGATGATCGCCCGCGCCGGCGTCGCACCCGGCACCGGCGGCCGCTTCGTGATCATCCGCGCCACCGGCACCGACGCCTACAACCCCTATATCTACAGCCGCCTCGGCCAGGTCGACAGCACCAGCCCGAAAGGCTACGAGCTGGTGGGCGGCGCCGACCTCGGCCTGACTTCCGTCGAGACCCTGGTGATCCCGAACCGCGCGGCGGCCGAGGATCCCTTCGTCCTGAACGTGATCAAGCGCGCGAACGCCATCTTCATCGCCGGCGGCGACCAGGCCGACTACTACAATTACTGGCAGAGCACCTCGCTGAACACGCTGATCCAGAAAGCCATCGCGGCCGGCATTCCGGTTGGCGGCACCAGCGCCGGCACCGCCATGCTGGGCCAGTATGCCTTCGCCGCCCTGAACGGCGCGGTGGAATCGCCCAAGGCCCTGAGCGATCCGTTCAATCGCTACGTGACCCTCGATCCGCTGAACACCTCGTCGAACAAGTTCGTCCAGACCGGCAGCTTCGTGAACATCGCGCCGCTGGCGAACACCGTCGCCGACACCCACTTCAATACGCGCGACCGCCTGGGCCGCCTGTTTACCTTCGTGGCCAGGATCGGCAAGGGCTGCAGCGGCGGCGTGGCGAACTACGGCGACGTGGTCGGCGTGGGCATCAACGAGGAGACCGCGCTGCTGATCTCCGGCGCCCCGGGCGGCGCCAAGGCGGAGATGGCGGTCAATCCCTACAACGCCGAGAACACCACGGCCCAGTACACCGCGCAGAATTCCGCCTACTTCGTGAAGTACAACGGCGCGCCCTCGCAATGCGTGGCCGGCAAGCCGCTGGTCGACAACAGCAACATCCAGGTCTACCGCCTCAGCGCCCAGCCATCCAGGCCCTCGCCCTACCCCTCGGCGCCGCAGTACAGCTTCAGGGTGAGCGCGAGCTTCAACACCTCGAACTGGAACGCGCAGACGGTGCAGACCTATGGCGACGGTTCATCCCTGAGCGGTCCGTACACCTACGGCACCTCGGGCGGCGCAATCCTCGGCAATACGGTGCATTGAATGAGCGACGAAACGAGCTACGATTCCGGGAACGCCTTCGCCAGGATCCTGCGCGGCGAACTGCCGTCCCTGAAGATCTACGAGGACGAGGCCACGCTTGCGATCATGGACATCATGCCGCAAGCCGACGGCCACGTCCTCGTCATTCCGAAGGAGGCGGCGGCCGAGATCTTCGAGCTATCCCCCGACGGCGCCTGCGCCTGCATCCGCACCACGCAAAAGGTGGCGGCGGCGGTGAAGGCCGCGCTGGACGCGCCGGGCATCATGATCGCCCAGCTCAACGGCAGCGCGGCGGGCCAGACCGTACCGCACGTGCACTTCCACATCATCCCGCGGCGTGAAGCGGAGCCCTTGCGCATGCATGGGCGGATTCCTGCGGATCCCGTGCATTTGCGCGAGATCGCGGCGCGCATCGTGGCCGCGCTGGAGGGCGGTGCTGGCTGACTTGTCCCACGACGGCATTTGCTAGCGCGAGTCCTTATGTGGGCTTCCCGGCGCATGGGATATCGGAGACGAGATAGGACTCTTGACGAACTGGTCGAACGCATCGGCTGGAATATCTGAACCGCTTCCAGTCTGCTTCGAGTCGGCAGCGGGCCGTCGTAACAGCACCAGGGCCTTTATGGCAGGATTACGTCGATCTCGACCAGCGCGCTTCCTTTCGCCGCATAGCCGAGCTTGGCTGCGGCCGCGTACGATAGATCGATGATCCTGTCAGAGAGGAATGGGCCGCGGTCGTTCACGCGAACAATCAGCGTTCGACCGTTCTCGACGTTGGTAACCCTGACATAAGACGGGATGGGAAGGAGTGGATGCGCTGCCGTGAGCTTCATCACGTCGTAGAGTTCACCACTTGCCGTCGGCATTCCGTGGTAACGGGTTCCGTACCAGCTTGCCACGCCACGCGCATGGTAGGGCATTAACTTGTTCATCGGACGGTAGCTGTTTCCCATTGCAACATAGGGCTTGAGCGTACCGGAGACGAACCGCTCTGTTCTAGGTACTGGTTCGTTGACTGCATCAATCTGCGCCTGCGTTACGCCTTTTGGTGGACCATCGTTGAGGTAATAGCGCCCACCAGCTTTCGCTGGCTGAACTTTTGTTGTCGAGCAGGCTGCAAGGGACAGCGCCAACGCAGCTATCAGCGCTGGTGTTGAACAGACAGGTAAAATGCTTCTCATCGTTGCTTTCCAAACGTTTTTCATCGCGTCCGACACTCCGCCGACTTGTCACCATTTCGAGGGACTTGCCTCGGCATCCGTTGGCAAACACTGCAAGGCTAAAGGCCGAGCTTGTGGATGATACATGTGGAACGGCAGAACAGAAAAATCGTTCTGTCGCAGTTTTGGATCAGCGAAGGGCCGGATTGACACGTTGCAGAGCGTCGGCTCGGCATACAATGTTGTCAAAGCAGCAATCCCATCAGGCGTCGTGACTGTCCGCAAGCGGGGCCAGAAGCGGACCAAAGAGAGGACATATGCTTAAATATCACGTTATTACAGTTGCAATGTTTGCTGCAAGTGTCGCGCTTTCAGCTATTGGGATGCACACAAGCGCAGTGCTGGCTATGGTTATGGGCGGAGTGCTTGAATTAATTGCATGGAAGCGGCTTGTAAAGGGCCGCAGAAATGCTTAAGACGTAAGCCTAGCGTCCGCTTTGGGTCGTGGATTCCAGCCCTCTGTGACAGTCTGCGATTTTTCCCGCCCGACCAAGTGCTATGCTGAGCCCAGCGGCCCGGCTTAGCCGCCAGCAGTCTATTCAAAATCCCAATCCTCCAGCAAGAACTGCGAACATGTGGAAATCAATGAACCCTGGCGTCATAGGGAGGATAGTGCGACAGGCTTCCCATAAAAGGTGGCTAGCTGTGCCACTCTTATGGAGCGCTTTGACGGCAAGCGCCATTCCGCCTCCGCCGGCAGCTCCTCCACAACTGCGCGAAGCGCGGATGACCGTCGCGATTCGGCTCGTCGAAGCAATCCATGGACGGGTTGCCAACATAACCGAGCTTTGCAAAGTTAGCGGAACAATCCCTGTCTACGCTGATGACGGTGGCGCTACCCGTGCTAATGGCGGCGAGATTTCCGGTTGCAAGATGCTTTGGAAGGGACAGAGCTTGAATGTCTCTGTGCGAGGAGCGATAGCAATTTCAGACGGTCCCGTTACCTTTGCGTTTGCAAGCGTTAGCGTCGTCCCCCCAGATGCCATCCCACTCTGCCCAGGCATGTGCGGGCCACAACCGTTAGCAGATTCAAGAGCAGAAGTGAAAATGAACGGCAACCCTAAGTCGATCAATTTCAGCTTAAATCCCAACCCGGTATCCTTAATGAACTCCAAGCCGACCGTCTGGCTCGAAGCGGATGTCGTGGCCGAGGGGCGGGGCCGCACGTTTTAGCTCAAGCGGCGCGGTACAAGTCTGCACGCGCGATCTTAGGATCTGCTCTGGATCGACAGCGGACTGCCGGGCACGCCAGGTGCCCGACACCTTGCGGCAAACTTTATCGTCCGTTCAAACTCAAGCTTCCGGCAACACCGCCGTCACCTCGATCTCCACGCGGGCCCGGTCTTCGATCAGGGCCCGCACTTCGACCGCCGTCATGGCCGGGAAGTGCTTGCCGATGATCTCGCGGTAGGCCGCGCCCAGCGCCTCCGAGGCGGCCAGGTATTCGCGCTTGTCGACCACATACCAGGTCATGCGCACGATGTGGCGCGGTTCGGCGCCGGCCTCGCGCAGCACCTCGACGATGTTCAGCAGGGCCTGGCGCGCCTGCATGGCGAAATCGTCGCTCTCGAAATGGGCGTCGGCATTCCAGCCGATCATGCCGCTCACGAAAATCTGGCGGCCGCTCGCGGCGACGCCGTTCGAATAGCCGCGCGGCCGCGGCCAGCCCGGGGGTTGGAGTATGTCCATCATGCTTGTTTTCCTTCTTCCTTCGCTTCGCGCAGCAGTTCGCGTGCGATGATCAGCTGCTGTACTTCGGTCGCGCCCTCGTAGATGCGCAGTGCGCGGATCTCGCGGTAGAGCTGCTCGGCCGGGTGGCCGCTGGTGACGCCCAGGCCGCCGAACATCTGCACCGCGGCGTCGATCACTTGCTGGGCCGACTCGGTGGCCGTCATCTTGGCCATCGCCGCTTCCCTGGTCACCTTCTGTCCACGGTCGCGCTGCCAGGCGGCGCGGTAGGTCAGCAGCGCGCTGGCGTCGATCTGGGTGGCCATCTGGGCCAGCTTGGCCTGGGTCAGCTGGAAGTCGGACAGGTGCTGGCCGAACATCTCGCGACTCGTCGCATGCGCCAGCGCCTCCTCGAAGGCGCGGCGCGCGAAGCCCAGCGCGGCGGCAGCCACCGAGGTGCGGAACACGTCCAGGGTCGCCATCGCCACCTTGAAGCCCTGGCCGGCATCGCCGATGCGCTGGGTGGCGGGTATCCTGCAAGCGTCGAAGCGCAGGCGCGCCAGCGGGTGCGGCGCGATCACCTCGATGCGCTCGGCGATCTCGAAGCCCTTTGTTCCGGCATCGACGATGAAGGCGCTGATGCCGCGCGCGCCCGGCGCCTCGCCGGTGCGGGCGAACACCACGTAGAAATCGGCGATGCCGCCGTTCGAGATCCAGGTCTTCTCGCCGTCCAGCACATACGCATCGCCGTCCAGCCGGGCCGCGCATTGCATGGCCGCGACGTCGGAACCGGCATGCGGTTCGGACAGGGCGAAGGCCGCGATCGCATCGCCGCGGGCCACGCGCGGCAGGTAGTGTTCGCGCTGGGCGGCGGTACCGAACAGGCTGATCGCGCCCGAGCCCAGGCCCTGCATCGCGAAGGCGAAGTCGGCGAGGCCGTTATGGCGCGCCAGGGTCTCGCGGATCAGGCAGATGGCGCGCGTGTCGATGGTCTGGGACTCGCCGCCGATCGCATGGCGCAGCCAGCCGCCCTCGCCCAGCAGGCGCACCAGCTGGCGGCAATCGGCATCGACATCATGCCCGTGCAGGCCGCGCACGTGCTCGGAGGCCCAGCGGTCGAGCGCCGTTTCGAGGTCGGCGTGGCGGCCGTCGAAGAAAGGCCACTGCAAGTAGGACTTGTCGGCCATCTCAGTCTCCTTCGAAATCGGGCGTCTGCTTGGCCACGAAGGCGTGGTAGGCGCGGTGGAAGTCGTTGGTCGCCATGCAGATGGCCTGGGCCTGGGCCTCGGCTTCGATGGCTTCGTCGATACCCATGTTCCACTCCTGCTGCAGCATCTTCTTGGTCATGCCGTGGGCGAAGGTCGGACCGCCGGCCAGGCTACGCGCAAGCTGTTGCGCCTCCGCCAGCAGGTCTTCCGGCGCGCACAGGCGGTTGTAGAAGCCCCAGCGCTCGCCCTCCTCCGCCGACATCGAACGGCCGGTGTACAGCAGCTCGGCCGCGCGTCCCTGGCCGATCAGGCGCGGCAGGATCGAACAGGCGCCCATGTCGCAGCCGGCCAGGCCGACCCGCGTGAACAGGAAGGCGGTCCTGGTGCGGGCGGTGGCGAAGCGCATGTCGGAGGCCATCGCCAGGATCGCGCCGGCGCCGGCACAGACGCCGTCGACCGCGGCGACGATGGGCTGCGGGCAGGCGCGCATCGCCTTCACGGTATCGCCCGTCATGCGGGTGAAGGCCAGCAGGCCCGGCATGTCGAGCCTGGTGAGCGGGCCGATGATCTCGTGGACGTCGCCGCCCGAGCAGAAATTGCCGCCGGCGCCGAGGATCACCACGGCTTTCACATCATCCGCGTAGGCAAGCGCGCGGAACAGGTCGCGCAGCTCGGCGTAGGAATCGAAGGTCAGCGGATTCTTGCGCTCCGGCCGGTTGAGGGTGATGCTGGCGACGCCGTCGCTGACCTCGTACAGAAAGTGCTCGGCGCGGTAATCGGCCAAGGTATTGCGGTTGCGCGGCAGCGAATGCGGCTCGCCCTGCAGGTAACGCATGATGTACTCCTATTCCTTGTCGTCTGTGTCGTCTTGGTCGTGCAGATGCTGCTTCATGGTGTCCAGCAGCGCGATCATCCTGGCCTTGTCGGCGGCGGGGATGTCGCGGAACAGGTCCGCCACCCAGCCTTCGTGCACTTCGGCCATCTCGGCGAAGGCGCCGCGCCCTTCCGGCGTCAATGTGACCACGAAGGCGCGGCCGTCCTGCGGATCCGGCACCCGCGCCACCAGGTGCTCGCGCTCGAGCTGGTCGACGATGCCGGTGACGTTGCCGCCGGTGACCATCATGCGCTTCGACAGTTCGCCCATGCGCAGTCCTTCCGGATGCCGTTCCAGCTGGGCCATCAGGTCGAAGCGCGGCAGGGTGATGCCGAAGCTGGTGCGCAGGCGGCTGCGGATGACGTCCTCGACCCGCACCGTGCAGGCCAGCATGCGCAGCCACAGCTTGAGGGCCTGGTGGTGCTCGCCGGTCAGGCGCGCGGTCAGGTCGAGCTGGGGCTTCACATCACCTCCCCGCCGGCCACCGCGATGGACTGGCCGTTCATGGCCGCCGCCGCCGGCAGGCACAGCATGGCCACCGCATGCGCCACCTCTTCCGGCCGCACCAATCGTCCCTGGGGATTGCCGGCGGCCAGTTCGGCGCGCGCCTGTTCCTCGCTGCGGCCGGTCTTGCGCACGATGTTGGCGACGGCTTCCTGCACGATGTCGGTCTCCGTATAGCCGGGGCAGACCGCGTTCACGGTGACGCCCTTGGCGGCCAGTTCCAGCGCCAGCGCGCGCGTCAGGCCGACCAGCCCGTGCTTGGCCGCGCAATAGGCGGCAACGTAGCGGTAGCCGGTCAGGCCGGCGGTCGAGGCGACGTTGACGATGCGTCCCCAGCCCGCGTCCAGCATGGCGGGCAGGGCCGCCTGGATGCAGTGGTAGGCGCCGCTCAGGTTCACCTCCAGCATGCGCTGCCACAGCGCCCCATCGGTTTTCATAAAGGGCGCCGACGCGGCCTGGCCAGCGTTGTTGACCAGGATGTCGACCCGGCCCGCGCGTTCGAACGCCGCGGCCACGCCGGCGGCGTCGGCGACGTCGATCGCCTGCCATCCGGTCTCGCCGCCCAGGGCGGCGGCCGCCGCTTCCAGCGCCGCGGCATCGCGCGCCATCAGGGTCACGCGCGCGCCCTGAGCCTGGAGCGCGCGGGCGATCGCCAGGCCGATGCCGCGGCTGGCGCCCGTCACGACCGCATGCTTACCCTCGAGTGCGTCCATCAGCCCTCCAGCAACTTTGCCGCGATCTGCTGCGGCGACAGACCCGTGTTCGCGGCCGCCAGCTGGCGTTCGCGTTCCAGGTTGCGCTCCATCTGCGCCTTGCCGGCCAGGTACTGCTTGGGCCAGGCGATGGCGGAGAAGCCGATCTTCGCAGCTTCGGTCAGGGTCCAGGCCGGATTCGCCAGGTGCGGCCGGCCCACCGCGCACAGGTCGGCGCGGCCGGCGGCGATGATGCTGTTGGCGTGGTCGGCCTCGAAGATCGAACCGACGGCGATGGCCGGGATGCCGGCTTCGTTGCGGATGCGGTCCGCGAACGGCGTCTGGTACATGCGGCCGAACAGCGGCTTCTCCTGCTTGCTCACCTGGCCGGACGAGCAGTCGATCATGTCGGCGCCGGCATCCTTGAACAGGCGGGCGATCTGCACCGCGTCTTCCGGCGTGATGCCGCCTTCGACCCAGTCGTGGGCCGAGATGCGCACGCTGATCGGCTTACCCGTAGGCCAGACGGCGCGCATCGCGCGGAACACGCGCAGCGGATAACGGCAACGGTTCTCGAGGCTGCCGCCGTACTCGTCGCCGCGCCGGTTGGTCAGCGGCGAGATGAAGGACGACAGGAAGTAGCCGTGGGCGCAATGCAGCTCCAGCCAGTCGAAGCCGGCCTCCTCGGCCGCCACGGTGGCGCGCACGAAGTCGGCTTCGACACGGTCCAGGTCTTCTTCCGTCGCCGCGCGCGCCAGTTGCGAGATGCCCGGCAAATACTGCTGTTCGGAGGCCGAGATCAGCGGCCAGTTCCCGCTTGGCAGCGGCTGGTCGATGCCGTCCCACATCGCGCGGGTCGAGCCCTTGGCGCCGGCGTGGCCCAGCTGCAAGCCGATCTTGGCATCGCTCTGGCCGTGCACGAAGTCGACGATGCGCTTCCATGCCGCCGTGTGCTCGGGCGCATACATGCCCGGGCAGGCCGGGGTGATGCGGGCATCGGCCGACACGCAGGTCATCTCGGCCATCACCAGCGCGGCGCCGCCCAGCGCGCGCGCGCCCAGGTGGACCAGGTGGTAATCGCCCGGCACGCCGTCGACCGCCGAATACTGGGCCATCGGCGAGACCACGATGCGGTTCTTCAGCAGCACGTCGCGCATCCTGAACGGCGTGAGCATCGGCGGCAGGTGGGCGCCGGCGGGCAGTTCGACGCCGGCCTCGGCGCAGGCGCGCCGCGCGAACCAGTCCTCGAAGCGCGACACATAGCCGCGGTCGCGCAGGCGCAGGTTCTCGTGCGAGATGCGCTGGCTGCGGGTCAGCATCGAGTAGGCGAACTGCTCGGCTTCCAGCGCGCTGTAGCGGTCCACGTTCTCGAACCATTCCATCGAATTGCGGGCCGCCGACTGGATCTTCAGCACCTCCACCGAGCGGCTGGCCTGGTAGGCGTCGAGCGCGGCGCGCAGGTTGCCCTCGTTCCCGGCGCAGCAGCGCGCCAGTTCGATCGCATCTTCCAGCGCCAGCTTGGTGCCGGAGCCGATCGAGAAGTGGGCCGTGTGGGCCGCATCGCCCATCAGCACGACCGGCACGGAGGATGAACCCTCGCCGTTCCAGTGCACCCACTGCTCGCAGACGATGCGCGGGAAGGCGATCCAGGCGCTTGATCCGCGCCGGTGGCCGGCGTTCGACATCAGCGCGTGGCCGTCCAGGTGTTCGGCGAACAGGCGCTCGCAGAAGGCGATGCCCTCTTCCTGCGGCATGTCGGCCAGGCCGGCCTTGCGCCATACCTCTTCCGGGGTCTCGACGATGAAGGTCGAGGTATCGCCGTCGAACTGGTAGATGTGGGCCTGGAACCAGCCGAACTCCGTTTCCTTGAACACGAAGGTGAAGGCGTCGAACTTCTTCTTCGTGCCCAGCCACACGAAGCGGCAGCGGCGCGTCTCGACCGAGGGCCGGTAATCCTCGGCGTAGCGGGTGCGGATGCGGCTGTTCAGGCCATCGGCGGCGATCACGAGGTCGGCGTCGTAGCGGGCGGCGATGGCCTGGTCGTCCTGGACCTCGGTCTCGAACACCAGCTCCACGCCCAGTTCCTCGCAGCGCTGCTGCAGGATGTTGAGCAGGCGCTTGCGGCCGATGCCGCAGAAGCCGTGGCCGCCCGAGGTGACGCGCACGCCTTTGTAGAAGACGTCGATGTCGTCCCAGTGGTTGAAGGCCTGCAGGATGGAGCGCGCGGTCGGCTCGTCGCTGGCCACCAGGTTGCCCAGGGTCTGGTCGGAGAACACCACGCCCCAGCCGAAGGTATCGTAGGGCCGGTTGCGCTCGACCACGACGATGCGGTGTGCCGGGTCCTGCTTCTTCATCAACAGGCCGAAATACAGGCCGGCGGGCCCGCCGCCGATGCAAACGATATTCATACGATGCTCACAATGATGGTCACGACTCGCGAAGTTTGAAACGCTGCAGCTTGCCCGTCTCGGTGCGCGGCAGCTTGTCGGTGAAGCGCACGGCGCGCGGATACTTGTAGGGCGCGATGTGCTGCTTGGCGAAGTCCTGCAGTTCCCGCACCAGTTCGGGCGAAGGATCGAAGCCGGGCTTCAGCACCACATGGGCTTCGACGATCTGGCCGCGCTCCTCGTCGGCGCGTCCGACCACGCCGCATTCCGCCACCGCGGGATGGCGCAGCAGCACGTCCTCGACCTCGGCGCCGGCGATGTTGTAGCCGGCCGAGATGATCATGTCGTCGGTGCGCGCACGGTAGTAGAAGTAGCCGTCGGCGTCCATTTCGTAGGCGTCGCCGGTCAGGTTCCAGCCGTTCAGCACGTACTTGCGCTGGCGCTCGTCCGCCAGGTAGCGGCAGCCGGTCGGTCCCTTGACGGCCAGCCGCCCGATCACGCCCGGCCCGGCCGGCCGGCCGTCGGCATCCAGGATGCAGGCCGAATAGCCCGGCACCGGCTTGCCGGTGGCGCCGGGACGGATGTCGTCGCCGCTGGCGGAGATGAAGATGTGCAGGATCTCGGTGGCGCCGATGCCGTCGATCATGTCGATGCCGGTGGCGCTCTTCCAGGCGTCGCGGGTGGCCAGCGGCAGCGCCTCGCCGGCGGACACGCATTTGCGCAGCGAGGACAGGTCGAACTTCGGCACCAGCGGCGTCATCTGGCGGTAGAAGGTCGGCGCCGTGAAGCAGATGGTCGCGCGGTGGCGTTCGATCGCCGCCAGCAGGCCTTCCGGCGTGAGCTTCTCGAGCAGCACCGCGGCCGCGCCAACGCGCAGCGGGAACAGCAGCAGGCCGCCCAGGCCGAAGGTGAAGGCCAGCGGCGGCGTGCCGATGAAGACGTCGTCCGCGCCCGAACGCAGGACATGGGGCGGGAAGCAGTCGCAGATGGCCAGCACGTCGCGGTGGAAGTGCATCGTGCCCTTCGGTACGCCGGTGGTGCCGGAGGTGAAGCTGATCAGGCAGACGTCGTCGGCCGCGGTGTCGACCGCCGCGAACGGCGCCGCGTGCCGCGCCATGCGCGCCTCCAGCCCTTCCGGATGGTCCGGATCGTCGAAGTAGACGGTGGGCGGATGGGCTTCCACCTGTTCCAGCTCGCCGGCCAGCGCCCGCGCGCACAGCACCGCATTCACCTGCGCCTTGTCGAGGATGACACCCAGCTCTTTCGCGCGCAGCAGCGGCATGGTCGGCACCGCCACCAGGCCGGCCTTCAGCACGGCGAGGACGGCCGCCGCCATCGACGGACAGTTCGCGCCGCGCAGCAGCACGCGGTTGCCGGGCACCAGGCCCATGTCGGCGCGCAGCACGTGGGCGATGCGGTCGACTTGGCGCTGCAGGCCGGCATAGGTCCAGGCATGATGCTCGCCCTGGATGGCGCGCCGTTCGCCGCGTCCCTCCGCCACATGGCGGTCGAGCAGTTCGGCCACGCAGTTCAGGCGCGCCGGGTATTGGAGTTCAGGAAGATCGAATACGAGTTCCGGCCACTCGCCGACCGGCGGGAGATGATCCCGCGCGAAGGTGTCGACATGGGCCGAGAGGTGTGCTTCTGCTGCGGAAGGGCTTGCCAATGAGCTTGTCATGAAGCGGCTCCGGAGAAAGTATCGGACGGTGGGTACCGGGAGATACTTTAAGCCTAAAGCAATTTCGGGGCAAGCAAAATTGTATTTTTATAAAACGAAGCGGCGTATGATCGGCAGGGTCGTTCCCATACATCGAAAGGACAGTCCATGACCCTGAAAGACGAGATTCAGGCGGCACAAGACCGCCTCGCCGAAGCCATCGCCGCGCGCGACGCCGGCCGCGCAGCATCCCTCTACACCGAGGACGCCCATTTCATCCCGCAAGGCGCGCCCGCCTGCACCGGCCGCGAAGCGATCGCCGCCTTCTTCGACGGCACCCTCGCCAACGGCATCGTTGGCGCCCGCTTCACCACCGAAGATGTCGACGGCGACGATGCCGGCGCGATCGAGGTCGGACGCTACGCCCTCTATGCGGCGGCGCCGGACGGCGAGCGCGTGCTCGCCGCCGAAGGGCGCTACCTGGTCGCCTGGCGCAAGATCGACGGCGCCTGGCGCCTGCACCGCGACATGTTCAACTCCCGGTAGCCGCGGCGCAGGCGGGGCTCAGAACTTCATCTCCAGGGTGGCCCGCACGCTGCGGTGCACCGGATTCAAGGTGCGGCTGGTCTGGGTGCCCACGCCCGGCGTCGTATAGCTGCTCTGGCTGATGGTGTCCTGGGCCAGCAGGTTGGCGGTCGCCACGCGCAGCTGCAGCTTCGGATTGAACTTCCACAGCGCATACAGGTCGAGATCGCGGCGCACCGACTGGTAGCTGATCTGGTTGCCCGAGATGCGCACGAAGCCGCCGTTCTTGAAGACATAGCTGCCGCCCAGGGTCAGCGGGCCGGTCTTGTAATCGGCGCCGAGAGTCGCGGACAGCGGGGTCTGGCCGTCCAGGCGGTTGTCCGGGCCCGGCACCGAGTCCACCGTCGACCAGTTGCGCGACAGGCTGGCGCGCAGGTCGAGGTTGGTCTTGGTCTCCATCACGGCCTTCAGCGGGAACTTGGCTTCCAGTTCCACGCCGTAGGTACGCGCATTGCCGTTGTTGGTCGGGGTCGAGACCCAGCGCGCGCCGTCGAACACGACCATGTTGCGGGTGTAGTCGCTGATGCGGCGGCTCGACACGCTGGCCGACAGCAGCGCTCCCTCGGCCCAGTAGTGCTCGTAGGAGGCGTCGATGCCCAGCGCCAGTTCGGGCTTGAGGTTCGGGTTGCCGATCGTATCCGGTTCGGTCTGGCTGTTGTTCACCGAGGTGAAGCGGTGCGGGATGATCTGCTGCTGGCCCGGCGCCTTGTAGGTGCGGGTCACGGCCAGGCGCACCTGGTCGCCCTTGGTGCCCGGCAGCTTGTACAGGGTCTGCGCCACCGGGCTCAGGACCGAGGAGCGGTTCTTTATTTGCGCGTAAGTGTTGCCCTCGGTCGATGTGCGGATGCCCTCCCAGCGCGCGCCCAGGTACACCGACCAGGCCGGGGTCACGTTCCACTCGTCCTGGCCGTACACCGCCAGGCGCGAGACGGTCGACTCGTAGAGTTCGTCGCCGCCCGGCAGCGGGACGTTCGGCGCGGCGGCATCGCGCTCGCGGCGGGCGTCGTCGCCGCCCTGCCAGCCGCCGTCCCAGCCGAAGGCCAGCGCGTGGCCTTCGAAGCGGCTGCTCGTATACTTGCCCGTCGAGGTCAGGCCGCGCACGACGACGTCCGACTTGATGAAGGCGCGCAGCGGTGCGGCCTGCGCATTGCCGCTGCCGAAGCGGTACATCGCATTGTCGGCGCCGACGTACAGGCCGCTCAGCTTGGCGTCCAGCTTGGCGCCGGATTCGAACTTGTGCACCCAGTTCAGCTCCTGGCGGAACACGTGGTTGTGGTTGGTCATCCGCTGCTCGAGCCGCGGGTAAGCCGGCAGCGGTCCCATCAGGGTGTCGACGCTGCCCATTTCGGCCTGCATGAAGTTTGCCCAGTTGGCAAAAGTTTGCGCGGTCAGCGTGTCGCCATTCTCGAAGGTGTAGTTGACGCGTGGCGTCAGGTTGACCACGCTGATGCGGGCATCCTGCGGGGTCTCGCTCTGGCGCACGCCGGTGATGGCGTTGGCGGCATTGACGAAGGTTTCGATGGTTTCCGGATCGTTGGTGAAGCGGTTCTGGAAGCCGTTTGCCGCGAACGAGTAGGACAGCTTGCCGAGCTTGTCGGACAGCTGCAGGTTCAGGGTCGGGCTGTTCATGGCGGCGCCGTGGCCGTAGCCCACCTTCAGCTCGCGCTGGGCCGCCTTGACCGCCTTCTTCAGCACGATATTGATGGTGCCGGCGATCGACTGGGTCGAGAACTCGGCGCTGGCGGCGCGCAGCACTTCGATGCGTTCGATCACGTCCGGCGACAGCGAGCTGATGTCGAAGCCTTGCGGGGCCCGCTCGCCGTTGATCAGGACCTGGGTATAGCCGCTGCCGAGGCCGCGCATGCGGATCTCGCCGCCGCGGCCGCTGCTGCTGATGGTCACGCCGGGCACGCGCTTGAGCACGTCGAGCACATTGGTATCGCCGTATTTGACGATCTCTTCATTGTTGACGACGATCTTGCTGGCGGTATCGTCGCGGCGCGGATCGTAGGACGCGGCGGCGCCCTTCACTTCGACCTGCTGGATCGTCTTGCCCTCGGCGGCGGGCGTGGTCTCCTTCGAGACCGGTGCCTGCTGGGCAAAGGCGGGATTGGCCAGGGCGGCCGCGACGGCGGCGGCACCGAGGCTCAGGCGGAAAGGGAAACGATGGGCTGGCATGTCGATCTGTTCAATCTGGTCAATTTGAAATGGACCGCCATTGTCCACCAGCTCTCCCGATTATTGTTGCCAATGCGTAAATATTTTTGATATGTATGCATCAATTTCATATGCATGCATATTGAAATTGATGTCAAAATGCAACTTGGCCCAGAGGGCAGGCTGCCCGTTATAATCTTCATCTTTCATTCGAGGTTTTTTACTGTGTCCGATCGCCTTAAAGTCCTGCCGCAATACCTGCTGCCCAAGCAGCGCCTGACGACCTTCGCCGGCCGCGTCGCCGGGGCCAAGGGCGGCTCGATCACGACCCGGCTGATCCGCTGGTTCGTCGGCAAGTACGGCGTCAACATGGACGAAGCCGAGAATCCGGACATCGGCAGCTACACCAGCTTCAACGATTTCTTCACCCGCCCGCTGAAGGCCGGCGCGCGCCCGCTGGCGGACGCCGCCTTCGTCTGCCCGGTCGACGGCGCCATCAGCCAGTTCGGCGCCATCGACGACCACCACATCCTGCAAGCCAAGGGCCACCGGTTCACCACCACCGAACTGGTCGGCGGCGACGCCGAACTGGCCAGGCAGTTCCAGCACGGCAGCTTCGCCAACCTGTATCTGTCGCCGAAGGATTACCACCGCCTGCACATGCCCTGCGACGGCCGCCTGACCCGCATGATCTACGTGCCGGGCGCGCTGTTCTCGGTGAACCCGACCACCGCGCGCGGCGTGCCCAACCTGTTCGCCCGCAACGAGCGCGTGGTCTGCGTGTTCGAGTCGGCGGAATACGGTCCCTTCGTGATGGTGCTGGTCGGCGCCACCATCGTCGGCAGCATGGCGACCGTGTGGCACGGCGTGGTGAACCCGAAGCGCCCGCAGAAGATCAGCGAATGGTCTTACCTCGACCAGGACATCGTCCTCAAGAAGGGCGAGGAAATGGGCCGCTTCCTGCTCGGCTCCACCGTCGTCATGCTGTTCAAGGCCAACACCATTCACTTCAATCCGGCGTGGGCGCCGGAGCGCTCGGTGCGCCTGGGCGAGATGATGGGCGAGTTCTCCGGCGGTAAATGAGAGCGCCCGGCACTATCCATTACGTACTCTGATTGCGACTTACTCTGATGGCGACAGGCTCGTGCACCGAGCCATTCGCCTGACAAAACTCGACATGGCATTTGTTCACGCCCGTTTCACCTTCGCTGTCGGCATTTTTTGCCTCCTACCCCCCTTCGCCCCCGAGGCCCAACCATGAACGCTCCCCTGAACCCCTCCCTGTTGGAGGATGTGGAGGACGTCTCCACGCCCGCAGCCGACACTGCTTTCCGCCATAACTGGCGGTTCTTCGACGCCGGCGGTTTCACCCAGGTCAGCCTCGACTCGGGTGCCGACCTCGTCCATCTCCGGCAGCTCGACCAGAAGCTGTGGGTCGCCCTGTCCTGCCCGGTCCAGGGCCTGGAATTCGACCGCCGGACCCTGGCGCTGATGGACATCGACGGCGACGGCCACATCCGGGCCCCGGAACTGATCGCCGCCATCGATTGGGCGGCGGCCCGCCTGACTTCCCCCGATGCTTTGGCGAATGGCGGCCCATTACCGCTCGCCGCCATCCGCGCCGACAGCGCAGAAGGCGATCGCCTGCTGGCCTCGGCGCGCCATGTCATGGACAGCCTGGGCAAGGGCGGCGCCGACGCGATCAGCGTCGGGGATGTCAGCGACAGTGACCGCATCTTCTCCGGCATGGCCTTCAACGGCGACGGCGTCATCACCGCCGCCGCTTGCGACGACGCGCTGCGGCCGGTCCTCGCCGCCATCATGGACACCCTGGGCAGCGTGCCGGATCGCTGTGGCGAAGCAGGCATCGACCAGGCGCTCGCCGACCGCTTTTTCACCGAGGCCCAGGCATGGCTCGAGTGGCAGTCCCGTCCCCAGAACGACGCCGGCCTCCTCCCCTTGGGCGCCGAAACCGACACCGCCTTCGCCGCCCTGGCCGCGATTCGCGCCAAGGCGGACGATTATTTCACTCGCTGCCGCCTGGCCGAGTTCGACCCTCGGGCGGGGGACTTGCTGAACGGCGCGCCGGAGGATATCCGCGCGCTCGGTGCCAGAAGCCTGACGGCCGAGGATGCCGGCCTGGCGGCGCTGCCCATCGCCTATATCCAGGCCGGCGGCGAGCTGCCGCTGGGCGGCGGCGCCAATCCGGCATGGACGGCAGCCGCCGCGACCCTTCGGGAACAGGTGGCAAAGCCCCTGCTGGGGGACAAAGACAGCCTGGGCGCCGAGGAGTGGCAATATCTCAAGGATAAGTTCGCCGCCTACGAGGCCTGGCAGGCAGCCCGTCCGGAAACGCCGCTGGCCAGCCTGGAGGTCTCCCTCCTGCAGGCATTCCTCGCCCCGGGCATCCGCACCGCCATCGACCAGCTCATCTCCAGGGATCTGGCGCTGGCCCCGGAAGCGAACGCCATTGCCGAAGTCGAACGCCTGGTGCGCTATGTCCGGGACCTGGGACAGCTGGCCAACAATTTCGTCTCCTTCCGGGATTTCTATAGCGGCGGCGACAAGAAGGCCATCTTCCAGGCGGGCACGCTCTACCTGGACGGCCGCAGCTGCGATCTCTGCATCAAGGTGCTGGACCCGTCCCGGCACGGCATCCTGGCCAGCCTGTCCGGGGTGTATCTGGCCTATTGCGACTGTGTGCGGGGAAGCCTGAAGATGACCATCGCGGCGGCCTTTACCGCCGGCGATTCGGACCAGCTCATGGTGGGCCGCAACGGTATTTTCTATGACCGTGACGGCAAGGATTGGGATGCCACCATCACCAAGATCGTGGACCACCCCATCAGTATCCACCAGGCCTTCTGGGCGCCATATCGCAAGGCTACCCGCCTGGCAGGCGAGCAGATGCAGAAGTTCGCCGCCACCCGGGCCAAGGGCGTGGACGACATGACGGCCAAGCTGGTGACCGACGCCGAAAACAAGGTGGGCGCCGGGGTCAAGCCCGCGGCGACGCCTTTCGATGCGGCACGCTTCGCCGGTATCTTCGCCGCCCTCGGGCTCGCGGTCGGCGCCATCGGCACAGCCCTGGCCTCCGTGGTCACGGGCTTCATGGGCCTGAAGGCCTGGCAGATGCCGCTGGCGGTGGTGGGCCTGTTCCTGTCGATTTCCGGGCCTTCCGTGGCCATGGCCTTCTTCAAGCTGAAGAACCGCAACCTGGGCCCCATCCTTGACGCCAATGGCTGGGCAGTGAATGCCCGGGCCCGCATCAGCATCCCCTTCGGCACCGCGCTGACCCGCATGGCCAGGCTGCCGGAAGGGGCGGCGCGCAGCCTGCGGGACCCCTACGCCGAGAAACGTTCATACTGGAAGCTCTATCTGGTTCTCGGGGTAGCGGTGGCGGCCTTGTCCGCCTACCTTGCTTTCAAGGTTTTCTGAGTAGGGACGATCAGAAGATCAAGGCCGCTTCAACTGGCCGATGACGCTCGCCACCTTGGTGGTAATGACATCGACCGCCGGGCCGTTGGCGCCGTGGGGCAGGATGACGTCGGCGTGGCGCTTGGTCGGCTCGATGAACTGCTTGTGCATCGGGCGTACCGTTTCCAGGTACTGGTTGACGATACTCTCGACCGTACGACCGCGTTCGACGATATCCCTTTGCATGCGGCGGATGAAGCGGACGTCGGGCGCGGTGTCGACAAAGATCTTCAGCGACATCATCTTGCGCAGGTCCGCGTCGTAGAGCGCGAACAGGCCTTCGATCACGATGACCGGAGCCGGCTTGACCGGAATCGTCTTGTTCGAGCGGTTGTCGATCGTGAAGTCGTATTCCGGCATCTCGATCGTTTCGCCATTGCGCAGGGCCTGGACGTGCTCTACCAACAGCGGCCAGTCGAAGGCCTGGGGATGGTCGTAATTCTGCTTGCGGCGGACTTCGGGGGTGAGATCGGACTGGTCGCGGTAGTAATCGTCCTGCATCACGACCGACACCATGTCGGCGCCGAAGGAAGCCAGCACCTGCTGGGTCACCGTCGACTTGCCGCTGCCGCTGCCGCCAGCGACACCAATGACAAACGGAGGGGTAGAAATCTGATTCATCCCCGAATGATACCGGAGCGGCGGCCGAACCGACAGGGCCGCCTGACGCTTCCTAGGCGGCCCGGCTCTCCATCTGCAGCCGCGCGCGCGCGCAGCAGGCGTCTTCCAGCATGTCGAGAAAGGCCCGCGTCTTGGCCGGCATCAGGCGCCGTCCGGGGAAGACGGCCCAGCCGGTAGCCGCCGGGAATTCCCATTCCGGCAACACCCGCACCAGCTCGCCCTTCTGCAGATAGGGCTGGACGAACAGGGTCGAGCTGGCCGCGATGCCGGCGCCGCCGGCGGCGATGCGTGCCAGCAGTTCCGGCGAATTTGCCGTCAGCCGCGCCTGCACCGCGCGTTCCCAGCGCACCTTGCCGCGCTCCAGCACCCAGGGCGTGGCGCCGCCGTTGCGGCTCAGGATGCACAGCAGGTCGTGCTTGGCCAGGTCGTCCGGGTGCTCGGGCAGGCCGTGCTGGGCGGTGTAGGAAGGCGCGGCGTACAGGCCGAAGCGTTCCAGCGAGACGCGGCGCGCGTTCAAGGTGGAATCCTCGGGCAGGTCGCCCATGCGGATCGCGATGTCGAAGTTCTCGGCCACCAGGTCGACCCGGCGCGGCGACAGGTCCAGTTCCAGCGATACCGCCGGATAGCGGGCGGTGAAGCGCGCGATCAGGTCGGTCAGGTACAGGTTCGCGAAATCGCCCGGCATCGAAATCCTCAGCTTGCCGCTGGGCTCGGCCTGGCGGTGCTGGGCCAGGGCGCCGGCCGCCTCCACCTCCTCGGCGACCTTGCGCGCGTGCTCGAGCAGGCTTTCGCCGAACTCGGTCAACACCAGGCGGCGCGTGGTGCGCTGCAGGAGGCGCTCGCCCAGGCTGGCTTCGAGCAGGGCGATGCGGCGCGATACCGTCGATTTCGGCAGGTCCAGGCGCTGCGCCGCCATGCTGAAACTGCCGGCTTCGACGATGCGGGCGAACAGCAGCATATCGTTGGCTTCGATGTCCATGATTGTTCCACTGGCTGAATAATGTTATCCATTCTAACGCCTTCCGCACGATAGATGGAACCGTTAAAGTGTCTACATCGAAACACCAACCGACACAACGAAGGAAACGACAATGAACATCCTGCAGATCAATTCCAGCCTCCGCGGCGCCAATTCCGAATCGAACCGTGTGGCCGGCAGCATCGTCGCCAAGCTGAGCGCCGCCAACCCGGGCGCCACCATCATCGTGCGCGACCTCGGTGCGAAATCCCACCCGGTGCTGGACGAAGCCGCACTGGGCGCCCTGTTCACCCCGGCCGACCAGCGTACCCCCGAGCAGGCCGCCCGCGTGGCCCAGGACGACGCCCTGATCGCCGAAGTGCAGGCCGCCGACGTGGTCGTGATCGGCGCTCCGATGTACAACTTCGGCATGCCGATCCAGCTGAAGGCCTGGTTCGATGCGATCGCCCGCGCCGGCGTCACCTTCCGCTACACCGAAGCCGGTCCGGAAGGCCTGCTGAAGAACAAGAAGGTGTTCGTGGCCACGTCCCGCGGCGGCATCTATCCGGAAGACGCGGATCCGCAAGTGCCGCACATCCGCATGCTGCTGAACTTCCTGGGCATGACCGACTCGACCTTCGTGTACTCGAACGGCCAGTCGATGGGCCCGGATGCAGCGAGCAAGGGCCAGGCCGAGGCCGACGCCGTGGTCGCCGCCATCGCCTGAATCGCCCCTGGGCGCGGCCTTCGGGCCGCAGTATTCAATTAACAGGAGATCGAAATGGAACAGCAAGTTGAAGTCACCGTTGCCGACGAACGCGTCGAAAAAAGCCGCCGCATCGAGCGCGTGCTCGGCGGCCAGTTCGTGATGGATGGCGCCGGCGTCAAGATCAACCGCGTCCTGACCCAGCCGCTGCAGCGCCGTCTCGATCCCTTCCTGATGCTGGATGCCTTCGGCAGCGACAAGGCGGGCGACTACATCGCCGGCTTCCCCGAGCACCCGCACCGGGGCTTCGAGACCGTCACCTATATGCTGGCCGGCCGCATGCGCCACCGCGACAGCGCCGGCAACGAGGGCCTGGTCAGCGATGGCGGCGTGCAATGGATGACCGCCGGCCGCGGCGTGGCCCACTCCGAGATGCCGGAGCAGAACGAAGGCTTGATGGAAGGCTTCCAGCTGTGGCTGAACCTGCCCGCCAAGGACAAGATGTGCGAGCCCTGGTACCGCGACATCCCGACCGAGGAAGTGCCGCGCTTCACCCTGCCCTCCGGCGCGGAGGTGCAGGTGATCGCCGGCAGCTCGCATGGCGTCGATGGCGCCGTGCAGCGCGAGGCGACCCAGCCGCTCTACCTCGACATCCACCTGCCGGCGGGCGTGGCGTTCGAGCAGCCGCTGGCGGCCGGGCACAACGCCTTCTTCTACGTCTACCGCGGTGAAGTCGTGGTCGACGGCAAGGCGGTGCCGCAGGCGCGCATGGCCATCCTCGACAATGCCCAGGGCGCCGACGGCGTGAAGATCAAGGCCGACACCGACAGCCGCCTGATCCTGATCGCCGGCCGTCCGCTGAACGAGCCGATCGCGCAGTACGGCCCATTCGTGATGAACACGAATGCCGAGGTGTTCCAGGCGGTAGAGGATTTCCGCGCCGGCCGCTTCGCCTGATCGATAGTCGGCAGTTCGGATACACTACCGGCATGCCGCTGATAGAAGTCATAAGTTCTCTGCTCGGGCGCGCCAGCCGCGCGCTCGGGCTGGAGACCATCGATACCTTCCCGCCGGGCCATCGCTACGCCGATACCCGCTGGGACAAGGCCTATTTCGACATCCCTTCCGACTACAAGCCGGAGCGGATCGAGCAGGCCATGGCCGACGCCATCATCAACACGCCCAGCGTGTTCGTCTACATAGAACACCCGACGCCGCGCATGCAGCGCGCCCTGCTGGGCGTGATCCACGCCCGCCTGCGCCGCGCAAGCACCCCGCCCAACGACCTGCTTGCGATGCTGATCGCCGCCTACGCCAGCCCGCGCACCCAGGAGGCGGTGCCGGGCCTGCGCGCGGCGATCGCCGGCACCGACGGCTACGATCCCTCGATGCGGGTCGCCCACCTGGCGGCCTGGCTGGCCGACATGCCGGCCGCCTTCGACGTCATCGACGCGCAATGACGCACAATGACGCTCAATACGCCTCAATGCGGCGACGGTGACTTGAGCACCTCGTCGACGGTCGGCGTGGCATTCATCTTCATCGAGTACAGGTAGTCGGCAGGCAGGTCGCCGACCGTTCTCTTCTCGCCGGGCAGCAGCTTGAATGGCGGCACCACCTCGGTATAGCTGCAGGTGCGCTCCTTGGTGCGCTCGTCGAGCATCTTGTCCTGGCAGAGCGACTTCAGGATCAGATAATGGCACACGCCGATATTGCCGGCGCCGCAGCCGAAGGTGGTCGTGGAGACACCCAGCCGCGTCACGATCACATAGGGCTGGGGAGGCGCCGCAAGGACGCCGGCGCCGGCGCACATCACGGAAGCCAGCAGGGTGGAATGGATAAGTTTCTTCATCACCCCCAAGCTTATCAGACTGATATCGCGCAAAAATGCGCGCTTTGTCACCGCACGGCGGCTGCCAGCGAGGATCCTCGGCTATTGCCTGGCACATAGCGCTCGCGCAGGCGCATGAAGGGTGTCTCGACCAGCCGGAACAGCAGCCAGCCTGCCAGTACCGAGGCGGCGAGCGCCAGCACGACTGTCAGCGGGTGTCCGGGGCCATAGCCGGCCTCTTCAAGGGGCTGGGCGGACAGCACGCTCACCTGCTTGTGAACCAGGTAGACCGCATAGGACCACAGCGCCAGGCTCGACGCCCCCGGGACGCGGATGCGGTGCAGCGGCGAATCCGGGGCCAGCGCCGCCACGATCAGCAGCGCGCAACCCAGCGCCAGCAGCGGAAAGCCGAACACGGTGGTCCACAGGCCGTAATGGTCGGCCAGGAAGCAGCGCAGCGCCAATGCGCAGGCAGCGATCCCGGCCGCCAGCAGCAGCCTGCCCTGCCCCATCAGGCGCGCCCAGATCCCGCCATGGAAGTTCTTCAGCAGGGCCAGCGCCACCCCGGCCAGCAGCTCGTCGAGGCGGCAGAAGCTCGAGTAATAAATGTGCTTGTAATAGAAGTGCAGCCAATGTCCGTCATCCTGTCCGTGCAGCCAGGTGCCGGCGCGGACCGCCATTCCCGCCGCGACGGCCAGCGCGAACGCTGCCCATACCCGCCGCAGCCTGCTGCCGTCCGGCCCGTCCTTGCGCCCGCCGAGGGCGGCGGCCAGCAGCGCGCAGGCAGGCAGCAGCAGGTAGAACTGTTCCTCGATGCACAGCGACCAGGCGTGAGAGAAGGCGGTGCCCGGTTCCAGGCCGATGTTCTGGGTAAAGCTGAGGTACTTCCACAGCGGCAGCATCGGGGCGTCGCCGCGGAAGGCCGGCCACAGCGCATACAGCGCCAGCACGGCGTAGAAATTCGGCAGCGTACGCAGCAGCCGGCGCGCGTAGAAGCGCCCCAGGCTCAGGCCGCCCGCGCTGCGCTGGGCCTGGAAGATCTGGTTCCCGATCAGGTAGCCGGACAGGGCGAAGAAGAGGTCGACGCCGACCCAGCCGATCTCGCCCACCCAGCCGAAGGTGCCGGTACCGCTGACGAACAGTACGTAGTGATGCAGCACCACCAGCGTGACGGCGAGCGCGCGCAGGGTGTCGAGGCCATGGATGCGGGCGGAGACGCGGCTCATGTGGAGGATCGTCGACGAAAACGCCGGATGATGCCACGCGGCGCTCCCGGATGCCAGGGATTCCCGATAAAATGGCCGGACCGATATTTCCTTGGATCAAAAGCATGACCTCCGCCGCAAGCCAGCTGCATTTCAAATCCGTCAACTACACGGGTCAGGGCCCCGGTCCGCGCGTCATCATCATGGGCGCGACCCACGGCAACGAGACCTGCGGTACCCAGGCCATCCAGCGCGTGATGGCGGAGCTCGACGCCGGCAAGCTGCACATCGTCAACGGCAGCGTGACCTTCGTCCCCATCGTCAATCCGCTTGCCTACGCCAAGAACACCCGTTCCGGCGACCGCAACCTGAACCGCGACCTGTCGCCGAAAGAGCACCCGCAGGACTTCGAAGACCGCGTCGCCAACTGGCTGTGCCCGCTGCTGGCCCGGCACGACGTGCTGCTCGACCTGCACTCCTTCAACGCCGCCCATGGCGAGCCCTTCGTGATGGTCGGCCCGCTGGACAACGACGGCCCGCTCGAACCCTTCCGCCACATGCGCGAAGAGCGCGCGCTGGCGCGCCGCCTGGGCGTGCGACGCTTCGTGACCGGCTGGATGGCGGCCTATGGCGGCGGCGTGCAGCGACGTTCGCGCAGGTCGAGCTCTAACGTCGGTGCGGCCGAACTGGAAACCGTGCTGCGCTACGGCATGGGTACCACCGAATACATGCGCAGCACCGGCGGCTATGCCCTGACCCTGGAATGCGGCCAGCACCTCGACCCGCAGGCGCCGGAAGTGGCCTACCGCGCCATCATGAACACCCTCGCCCACCTGAAGCTGATCGAAGCCCCGGAGCCGCAGCCCATCCCCTTCGAAGAGATGGAAGCGCTGCAGATGGTCGTGGTGCACGACAAGCTCGACGCCGGCGACCGCTTCACCCGCCAGTGGGCCAGCTTCGACCCGCTGCAGGAAGGCGAACAGATCGGCGTGCGCGCCGACGGCACCCCGGTCGTGGCGGAATTCTCGGGCCGCATCCTGTTCCCGGATACGAACGCCGGCCCGAACCAGGAGTGGTACTACATGACCCGCCCGAACCCGCAATTCGGCCGCGAATGAACCTGGCGTACACCGCGCCATAGTCAACCAGGCCGGCATAAGTCGACATACATGACATAGGCCGCGACATAGCCATCCTGGGGATGTGCGAATGCGTCGGGAATCGTGCCCACTTTCATGAACGGTAGAGTGAAAGTGCGGCGCGATTGGTGGCGACAACCTGGTTGAATTGCATCGCCCGAAATCCGGAGAGCCTCGCCTGTTCAAGGCAATCCTGCACGAGAATGCGGCCGAGTCCTCGGCCCCGGAATGCTTTGGCAACGATAAAAGTAGCTGTTGCAATATGCGAGCCGCGGCCCGGCATATTCGGGCCATAGCGATACATGCCAAGCAAAACCCCGTTTTGATATGCCAAAACACATCCGGCTGCGCCTAGCCATTGGCTGTCGATGAAATGCCCATCGACCTGATCCCGGAATGGAAGCGTATCGCCTTCAATAGAAACCAACCGAAGCAGCTCGAGCATGGCGCCCGCATCGGCCCGGGCCGCAGTGCGTAAATCGAGCCCGTTCATGTTGCCGCGCCGGACACAATGGCAATCCTGGGATTTGCGCTCTGCATAGTCGCTCCAGAACAGATGAATGCGGCAAGTCTAGTTTGCGTGCACGGGGCGGACAAACGAAAGCTTTTCGCTTTCAGATGAACCAAATTCATCTGATAGAATCATTGGATGAAGCGTCGACCGAATCCTCCACTCATCGCTGCGCGCAGTTTCGAAGCCGCCGCACGACATTTGAGCTTTCAGGAGGCGGCGGCGGAACTGCATGTCACCCCGACGGCGATCAGTCATCAAGTCAAGCGCCTGGAGGAATACCTGGGACTGCCCTTGTTTGTACGCCAGAACCGCGCCGTCGTGCTTACCCCTTACGGCAAGACCCTGGCAGCCCGCCTTTTCGAGCTGTTTAGAGGACTTGAAGACGTACTGCAGCCGCCATCGATCGGCAACACTCAGGCATTGCGCGTTACCGCCATGCCCTCATTAGCGGCGAAATATCTGGTGCACCGCATCGCTGAATATCAGTCCACCCCCCCCGGCTTAACCCTTGAACTGAGCGACGACGATGAAGTCGTCGATTTTAAGGACGGCAAATTTGATATTGCCCTGCGATATGGTGATGGCCGGTATCCTGGTGCGATCACCCAGCACTGGATGAGTGCCGACATGATTGCGGTCTGCAGCCCTGCCTTGCAAGCTCTCGCTTCCCCGCCGCTTCACACGCCCGCAGATGTTCTACACCACACGCTGATACACGACAGTACGATCCATCTTCCCGGCAAGCCACCTGGCTGGATCGAGTGGCTGGAGACACAAGGATTGCCGATGCCGCCCAATCAGGCCAGCCTGCGTTATTCCAGCGTTTTCCTGGCGATCGAAGCGGCGCGAGCGGCGAAAGGCATTGCGCTGGCACCTGAGCCATTGGTGCGGGATGATTTGCACAATGGCGATCTGGTCGAACCATTCAAGCTGAGATTGGATAACCCATACGCTTTCTGGATTGTGTATCCGCGCCACTTGCAAAACGATGCGCGTGTATTGGGGTTTGCAAAATGGCTTCTCAGCAGTCACTGAGCGTGCCGAGCCTGCCTTAGCCGCCGGCCTCGCGCATCTGCGCCCGTTCCGCCCGGATCAGGTGCAGGTTGCGCAGGTAGATCGCCACGCCCAGCCCCTGGCCGGCGATGAAGACCGGATCGCGCCGGTGCGCCGCATACGCGAGCAGCACCAGCGCGCCCAGGATGCTCAGGTACCAGAAGGACACAGGAATCACGCTGCGGCGCCGCCGTTCGCTGACGAACCACTGGATTACGAAGCGCCCCATGAACAAAGCCTGGCCGCCGAAGCCGACCAGCAGCCACCAGCCATCCTCACCCATCGACTTCCTCCTCCTCGATCTGCCGCCGCCGCGCGGTGCGGCGCCCGCCCAGGCGCCCTGCCGACCACGGCCACATCCGCAGCAGTTCCCAGCCGCCCCACAACAGGCAGACCAGCCCGATGAGGCGCTGGGCCGGCAGCACCGCCGGAATGCCGACATGCCGGCTCACCAGCAGGCTCGCCGCTACGCCCAGCAGCACCAGACCGGCCACCAGGCCGCCCACGCCGGCAGTGGGCCAGGCCCAGCGGCCGGAAAGCCTGAGGCCGAGCCAGGCGCCCAGCCAGCCGCCGAGCATGCCCCACAGGATGTCGACCGGCCAATGCACGCCCGCCATGATGCGCGACAGGCTGACCAGGCTGGCGAGCAGCAGGAGCAGCATGCGCCGCAGCGGGCTCCCCGCCACGCCCATGCTCCAGATGCCGGCCATGGCGAAGGCCGCCGCCGCATGCCCGGACGGGAAGGACACCCGCCGGTAGGCCGGTCCCGCCTGGAAGAACTGGTCCGGCGCCAGCACGGACAAGGGACGCGGCATGTCGACGAATTGCTTGGTCACCTGGGTCCAGAGCGCCGCGAACACCGCCGCCGCCAGCGCCGCCCAGAAGCAGTGCGGGACACGCCGGATACAGGGCAGCACCAGCGCCAGCGCCACCGCGCCGTCGCCCAGCATGGTCAGGTGCAGCCAGAACAGGGGACCGAGGGCCTGGCCGGCATGGTTCAGCGCCAGGAAGGCGGCGCGGTTGGCGCCGCTGGCGAGCACCAGCACCAGCAGCGCCAGCCCGATGGCGGGCGGCAGCCATACCCAGGGAGAACGGAAGGCGGGAACCATGTGCCTCATCCAGGCATGCGGGCCAGCACGATGCCGCCCTTGCGATACAGCAGCCGCACCGGGCCGAGGGCAGCCAGGGCGTCGCTGCGGGTCAGGATCACCTGGCCGGGCCTCGGCAGCGGCGGCGCCGCCGGCGTGACGGCGCCGCGGTAGACCGAAAAGCTCGGCATATCGATGCGCCAGCTGTGCACCTCCCAGCCGGCGCGCCGGGCCAGCAGGGCCGCTTCCTTCAGCGGACCCTGCTGCAACTCGGCCGCCGCCGGCAGCAGCAGACAGGCCAGGGCCAGCGAGCACAGCAGTCCGGCCAGGGCCAGGCGCCGCCACAGCGAGGCGCCGCGCCACAACGCCAGCCCGAGCACGGCCGCCAGCAGCGCCAGCGCGCCGAGTCGCCAGCCCGCGCCGAACACCTCGGTCCGGCCCAGCGCCTCGCGCACATAGGGGTTGCGGATGCCGGGGGGCAGGCCCTCCAGCAAGACCGGCAGGGCCGCCACCAGCCCGAGGAAGAGCAGCGGCGGCGTAAAGGCCAGCACATGCGAGCGCAGCGTGCCGCGCTCTCGCGCCATCAGGATGAACAGCGGGGTCGCACCATACAGCAGGTAGTGCGGCAGCTTGGTGCCGGCCAGCGAAAAGAACACGAAGACGAACAGGAACCAGCACCACAGGAAGGTGTCGAGCGGCGTCGCGCGCGGATGCCGCAGCTTGCGCAGTCCGGGCAAGCTGCGCAGGAACAGCCCGGTATACGGCAGCAGCAGCACCAGGATCGCCGGCAGGTAATACAAAGGCCCGCCGCCATGCCCCTGCAGCGGCGAAAGGAAACGCTCGACGTTGTGGCGCATGAAGAAGCCGGCCAGGAAAGCATCCCCGCGGCTTACGTATTCGAGCAGGTACCAGGGCAAGGCGACCGCCAGCAGGATGGCCCAGCCGGCGGGGTCGCGCACCGCCCGCCCCCAGTCGGCCATTCTTCCCAGCAGCGAGAAGGCCAGCAGGCTGGCGGCGCCCGGCACCAGCAGCGCCACCGGCCCCTTGGTCAGCAGGCCGAGGCCGATCCACAGGAAGGCGCGCCGTCGCCACAAGGGCCGCGGGTCCCCGGCGTAGCGGACGATGTCGAACATGCTCAGCGCCAGGAAGAGGTTGAGCAGCGCATCGGCGGTCGCCCCGCGCCCGATCACGCCGACACCGGCCGTGCCGGCGGCAATGAAGGCCGCGGCGTAGCCGGTGTCGCGGTCGATGTGCCGGCGCGCGAAGGCGAAGACGGCCACGATCCAGGCGCTGGCGGCCAGCGCCGACGGCAGGCGCAGCGCGAACGCGTCCAGGCCCAGGACCCGCACCGACGCCGCCTGCAGCCAGTAGACGAGGATGGGCTTGTCGTAGCGCGGCTGGCCGTTCAGCCAGGTGGACACGTAGTCGCCGCGTTCGAGCATCTCACGCGTGGCTTCGCCGAAGGCGCCCTCGTCGACGTCGAACAGGGGCAAGGCGCCGAGGTTCAGGTAGAGCCCGATCAGGACCGCGCCGGCCAGCAGCAGGGGCAGCAGCCAGGGCACCGCCTCGGCCGTTGCAGCCGCCCTGCCCAGCCGGCGTCCGTCGCCTCCCATGGACCGCGGCAGGCCGGCGCCTTCCCTCAACGGACCGCCGCTCATGGCTGCGCCGCCTCGCCGGCGCGGCGCCCGTCGGCGGGGTCCGCTTCGCCCAGGCCGCCCAGGGTTTCGCGGACCAGGTAGGTGCGGGCGGCGCCGACCTCGAAATAGGTGCGCGCCAGCACTTCGGTGACGATGCCCGTGCAGACGAACTGCACCCCGATCACGACCAGCAGCACCGCCAGCAGCAGCAACGGCCGGCTGGCGATGGCCTCGCCCTCCCCCAGCTTGAGCCAGGCCAGCCAGCCCAGCGCCGCAGTGCCGGCGAAGCCGCAGGCGAGGCCGATGCGTCCGAAGAAATGGCCGGGGCTGGCGCGGAAACGCACGAAGAAATACATCGACAGCAGATCGAGCAGGACCTTGAAGGTGCGCGACAAGCCGTACTTCGATTGCCCGTGGATGCGCGGGAAGTGGCTGACCTCCTCTTCGCGGATGCGGTCGGGCGAGGTCACGGTGGCCATCCAGGTCGGGATGAAGCGGTGCATCTCGCCGTACAGCCGGATCTCGCGCAGCACCGGGGCGCGGTAGACCTTCAGGGAGCAGCCATAGTCGTGCAGGCGCACGCCGGTGACGGCCGCGATCAGGCGATTCGCCAGCATCGAGGGCAAGCGGCGCAGCCAGAAGCTGTCCTTGCGCTCGCGCCGCCAGCCGACCAGCAGGTCGAGGTCCTCGTCGAGCAGGCGCCTCACCATGCGCACGATGTCGTGCGGGTTGTTCTGCAGGTCGCCGTCCATGGTGGCGATCACGCTGCCGCCGGCGGCGTCGATGCCGGCCTGCATCGCGGCGGTCTGGCCGAAGTTGCGCCGCAGGATGACCGCCGCCATGTGGCCGGGACTGGTGGCCACGGCTTCGCGGATACGCTCGGCAGTGCGGTCGCGGCTGCCGTCGTCGACCAGGATCAGCTGCCACGGCCAGGGCGCCGCCGCCATCGCCGCCTGCACCTGGGTACTCAGCGGCAGCACATTGTCTTCCTCGTCGTGCATGGGCACGACCAGCGACAGGGAATGCGGCTCCAGCGCCGCCTCTTGCTTACGCATGGCAGGCCCCATGGTGGCGGAACCACGCGACGAAGTGCGCGATGCCGGTGCGCAGCGGCGTGGACGGCGCCCAGCCGATCGCCCGCCGCAGGTCGTGGGTGTCGGCGCAGGTGGCCGCCATGTCGGCGCCGGGCATGGGCCGCCCCAGCCGCTCGGCGCGGCGTCCGAGCGCGTCCTCGAGGGCGTCGATGAATTCCGAGAGCTGCACCGGCTGCTGGTTGCCGACGTTGTAGATGCGGAAAGGCGCATGGCTGGTGGCCGGGTGCGGATCGAGCGGATCGAAGTCCGGATCCGGCTCGGCCGGCCGCCCGCACAGGCGCAGCACCGCTTCGACCACGTCGTCGATATAGGTGAAGTCGCGCAGCATGTGGCCGCCGTTGTAGACCTCGATCGGGCGGCCGGCCGCGATGGCCTTCGCGAACAGCATCGGCGCCATGTCGGGCCGTCCCCAGGGCCCGTAGACGGTGAAGAAGCGCAGCCCGGTGGTGGGCAGGCCGTAGAGGTGGCTGTAGCTGTGGGCCAGCAGCTCGTCGCTGCGCTTGCTGGCGGCGTACACGCTGACCGGGTGGTCGACCGGGTCGTGCTCCCTGAACGGCAGGCGGCGGTTGGCGCCGTAGGTGCTGGAACTGCTGGCGTAGACCAGGTGCCCGAGACCGTGCCGGCGGCTGTACTCGAGCACGTTGGCGAAGCCCGCCACATTGTTGATCACGCATTCGTGCGGATGTTCGGAGGAATAGCGCACGCCGGTCTGGGCCGCCAGATGGATGGCCAGTTCGAAACGGTGCTCGCGGAACAGGGCGTCCAGCGCGGCACCGTCGGTGACGTCCACGCGGTAAAAGCGCAGGCCGGCGGCATCGCCCAGCGCGGCCAGGCGCCTTTCCTTCAGCCCGGGCTCGGCGCAGGGTCCGAGATGGTCGATGCCGACCACCTCATGTCCCTCGGCCAGCAGGCGGCGCGCCAGGTGCATGCCGATGAAGCCGGCCACTCCCGTCAACAGGATCATCGGTTTCCCTCCGCGGTCGGGGCGAAGCGGCCCCGGTTCGCCACCGAGTTTAGGGAGCTGAGGGTGCGGCTATGCCGAACGGATCAAACGTGCGCGGAGTGCGGGCGGCGTTAATCGGCGCGCGGCATGATGTCGCTTCGTGCGACAATCCTGGCGCTTGATAGAACCATAACGATAACAATGACAAACAGCTTCAAGGCATCACAGCACATTCACCGCCTGGCGGCACTCATCGTCGGACTGGCGGCCTGCGCCGGCGCGTGGGCCATGGACGTGCGCGTCGTCGGGCAGGAAGCCATCGCGCCCAAATGGGTGGCCCTGCCCGGGCGGGTCACCGGGATCTGTCCGGACGTCATGGCCGCGATCGAGCGCATCGAGCCGCGCCTGCATTTCATGGGCTACGACCGCAGCCGCTCGCTGCCCGGCATCGAAGCCGGGCTGGAGTCGGGCAAGCTGGACGCCGCCTGCGCCCTGATCGCCTCGCCGCGCCGCAATGCCATCGCGGTACCGGTGGGCAAACCGGTGTACGTCGCGCGCCATCTGCTGGTGGCGCGCGCCGGCGACACGGCCGTGGTGCGCGACATGCAGGACCTGGTGCGACTGGGCGCGCTGGTCACGACCCAGCGTGGCTCGGTGTTCACGGACTGGCTGAAAGCGGGCGGCGTGCAGGTCGACGACGCCACCGACGACAACGGCGTCAACCTGCACAAGATGCTGGCCGGACACGGCCGCTTTGCTTACCTCAACGAAGTGACCCTGCAGCACTACATCCACAGCGAGGGGCTCGGCCCGCGCGTGCGCGTGCTCCCTGTGGTCCTTGGCGCCGCGCCTTCGTATTTCTGGGTGAGCCGCAAGGCCGATCCCGACCTCGCCCGCCTGCTCGGCGCCGCACTCGAGAAGCTCAAGGCGGACGGCGAGCTGGACCGCATCTACACGCGCTGGACGGGCTTGCACTGACCCGTCGCGCCGGATCAGGCCGGCGTAAGCAGCTTCAGGCCGACGATGCCGGCCACGATCAGGCCGATCGACAGCAGGCGCAGGGCGCCCGCCGGCTCACCCAGCATGATCATCCCGAACACTGCGGTGCCGACGGTGCCGATGCCGGTCCAGATGGCGTAGGCGGTGCCGAGCGGCAAGGCGCGCAGGGCCAGGCCCAGCATGCCGACGCTGCCCGCCATCGTTGCCAGGGTGAACACGGAGGGCCACAGGCGGGTGAAGCCGGCGGTGTATTTCAGACCCACGGCCCAGGCCACTTCCAACAGTCCGGCAACCACCAGATACGCCCAGCTCATCGCAACTCCGCTCATCTTCACTCAAAGGGCCGCAAGTATAGCACCGGCGCCATGGACTCACCTGCGGCCGGCGCGTCAAAAACGAGGCGATCCCGGCAGGAATTGCGCGTGTGCTTTAAGATGACACGGCCTTACTGAATCCCCAGTCAACAAGAACAGGAGTAGCAATGACTTCGTTGTTTGATCCATTGAAAGTCGGCGCGCTGGAGCTGCCGAACCGCATCGTGATGGCGCCGCTGACCCGCTCGCGCGCCGCCGGCGAAGGCCGCGTGCCGAACGCCCTGATGACCGAATACTATGGGCAGCGCGCCTCGGCCGGCCTGATCCTGTCGGAAGCCACTTCCGTGACGCCGATGGGCGTGGGCTATGCCGACACCCCGGGCATCTGGTCCGACGAGCAGGTCGAGGGCTGGAAACAGGTGACGGCGGCCGTGCACCAGGCCGGCGGCCGTATCTTCCTGCAGCTGTGGCACGTGGGCCGCATCTCCGATCCGCTGTTCCTGAACGGCGACCAGCCGGTGGCCCCGTCGGCGCTCAAGCCGGCCGGCCACGTCAGCCTGGTGCGGCCGGTCAAGGAATACGAGACCCCGCGCGCCCTCGACCTGGAAGAGATCCCGGGCATCGTCGCCGCCTACCGCAAGGGCGCGGAGAATGCGAAGAAGGCCGGCTTCGACGGCGTCGAGATCCACGGCGCCAACGGCTATCTGCTCGACCAGTTCCTGCAAGATAAGACCAATCAGCGCAGCGACGCCTACGGTGGCTCGATCGAGAACCGCGCCCGCCTGATGCTTGAAGTGACGGACGCCTGCATCGAAGTCTGGGGCGCCGACCGCGTCGGCATGCACCTGGCGCCGCGCCGCGACGCCCACGACATGGGCGATTCGGCCCCACTGGAAACCTTCGGCTATGTCGCCCGCGAGCTGGGCAAGCGCGGCATCGCCTTCATCTGCGCGCGTGAAGCGGTCGGCCCGGACAGCCTCGGTCCGCAGCTGAAAGAGATCTTTGGCGGCGTCTACATCGCCAACGAAAAGATGAGCAAGGAAAGCGCCGAGGAGCTGCTGTCCAGCGGCAAGGCCGACGCGGTTGCCTGGGGCCAGTGGTTCATCGCCAACCCCGACCTGCCGGCCCGCCTGAAGACCGGCGCCCCGCTGAACCCGGCGCGTCCGGACAAGTTCTACGCACCGGGTGCGGAGGGCTATACCGACTATCCGGCCTTGCAGGCGAACGGCTAAGCGCTTTTGCCGCCCTTCGATATATGCATGCATATATCGAAGGGTATTTACTTCCCCCTACGGGCGGCGAAGGCAGCAAAAAATCTCCGTTCCGGCCGGCATATCAGTACGATTAATGTTGCTGACATGCTATTCTTGCGCGATTCATTCCCAGACCATCGCCGCAAGGATAACCGTGAAAACTGCTCTTCGCCTGATGCCGCTCGCCATCGCCGCCGCGCTGGCCTTCGCTCCCGCCACCCATGCCGCCACCGCCGCCGCGCCGCGCGCCGAAAACGCCTTCCTGTCGCAACAGGATGCCGCCGCCCGCGCCGCCCGCGTCTCGAACGTCGACTACGTGCTCGACTTCACGCTGACCGGCAAGGAGAACTTCAGCGGCACCACGACCCTGAGCTTCGACCTGAACGATGCGTCCAGCCCGCTCACCATCGACCTCGACAAGGCTAGCGTCAAGTCGGTGACGGTGAACGGCAAGAGCGTTACCCCGCAGTACAACGGCTGGTTCATCACCCTGGCCGCCGGCGACCTGGTCAAGGGCCGCAATACCGTCGCCATCGCGTACGAGCGTCCGCACAGCACCAACGGCGAAGGCCTGCACCGCATGGTCGACCCGGTCGACGGCCGCGTCTACACTTATTCCCACTTCGAGCCGGCCGCCGCCCACCAGATGTTCGCGGTGTTCGACCAGCCCGACCTGAAGGGCACCTACCAGGTCAACGTGACCGTCCCCGCCGACTGGGAAGTGATCTCGACTACCCGCGAGACGAAGATCGATGCCGATGGCGATGCCAAACGCTGGACCTTCCCCAGGACCAAGAAGCTGAGCCCGTATAACTTCTCGATGCACGCCGGCCCCTACAAGAAGTGGGAAGACAGCAGCGGCAAGTACCCGATGCGCCTGTTCGCGCGCCAGTCGGTTGCCTCGCAGATCAAGCCGGCCGAGTGGTTCAAGTACACCAAGTCCGGCCTCGCCTTCTTCGACGACTATTTCGGCATCCCCTACCAGTTCGAGAAATACGACCAGATCCTGGTGCCGGACTTCCTGTATGGCGCGATGGAAAACGCCGGCGCCATCACCTTCGCCGAGCGCGGCTTCATGTACAAGGCCGACATGACCTCGGAGCAGCGCCAGCGCCTGGCCGCGGTGATCATGCACGAGATGGCCCACCAGTGGTTCGGCGACCTGGTCACCATGAAGTGGTGGAACGGCCTGTGGCTGAACGAGAGCTTCGCATCCTTCATGGGCACCCTGGCCACTGCCGAAGCCACCGAGTTCAAGGACGCCTGGCGCGCCTTCTACTCGGAAGGCAAGCAGAGCGCCTATGCGCAGGACCAGCGCTCGACCACCCACCCGATCGAGGTGCCGGTGCCGTCGACCCAGAACGCCTTCGACAACATCGACGCGATCACCTATTCGAAGGGCGCCTCGACCCTGATGCAGCTGCGCCACCTGCTGGGCGCGGACACCTTCCGCAAGGGCGTGCACAACTACCTGGTCAAGTACCAGTACCGCAACGCCACCCTGGACGACTTCATCGGCAGCCTGGGCGACGCCGCCGGCCGCGACCTGAAGGGCTGGACCAGGGAGTGGCTGTACCAGCCGGGCGTGAACACCATCGCCGCCAGCTTCAGCTGCAAGAACGGCAAGATCGCTTCGTTCACGCTCGACCAGTCGGCCACGAAGCAGTTCCCGACCCTGCGCGAACAGCGCGTGCAGGTCGCCAGCTTCCGCCTGGACGGCAAGGAACTGAAGCTCGACAAGAACGTCGCCATCATCTACAAGGGCGCGAAGACGGCCGTGCCGGGCATGGTCGGCGCCAGCTGCCCCGACCTGGTGTACCCGAACTTCGAGGACTGGGGCTTCGTGAAGGTCCAGCTGGACAAGCGCTCCTTCGACACCGCGCGCACGGGCCTCTCTGGCGTCGACGATCCTCTGCTGCGCGCCATGCTGTGGCAGAGCCTGTGGGACGGCGTGCGCGACGCCAAGCTGCCGCTCAACGAATTCATCACCACCGCGCTGAACAACGCGCCGCAGGAGAAGGACTACACCCTGCTGGGCGACGTGCTGGGCAAGGTCGGCGCCGCCCGCCATTACCTCGTCGCCATCGACCCGAACAGTGCCTACGCACGCCAGGTCGACCGCCAGCTCGAGGACATGGCCTGGAACGCCGCCGTCGCCGCCAAGGGCAACGACGACTTCCAGCGCCGCTGGTTCGGCATGTATATCGGCGTGGCCAGCTCACGTCCGGCGCTGGACCGTCTGGCCGCTCTGCTGGAAGGCAAGCAGACGCTCGACGGCCTGAGCATCAACCAGGACCTGCGCTGGGCCATCATCGCCCGCCTGAACCGCTACGACTATCCGGGCGCGGCCAACCTGGTGAAGGCCGAGCAGGAGCGCGACAAGTCGGACAGCGGCCAGGCCGCGGCGCTGGCGTCGACGGTGGTGCGTCCGGACCCGGCGGTGAAGTCCGAGTGGCTCGGCACCATCCAGGACACCAAGACCAAGCTGCCGTTCTCGAAGGTGCGCACGGCGATGGGCAGCCTGTATCCGACCGAGCAGAAAGCCCTGGCCGAGAAGTCCGCCGACCAGCGCCTGTCCCTGCTGCCGCAGCTGGACAAGACGGCCGGCCCGGTCTACATGCGCGCCTACGGTCCGAGCATGATCCCGTCGGGCTGCACCCCGGCCAGCGTCAAGCGCCTGCAGGCCGCCAGCGCGCAGATGAAGGACCTGTCCGCCGGCACCCGCCGCGCCCTGCTCGACACGCTGGAAGAAGACCAGCGCTGCGTGGCGATCAAGCAGGCCTTGACGGTCAAGTAAGCAAGCCCGCCGCATGAGCTACGGCGCCGGCGCAGCAGGTTTCCCTCCCAGGAACCGCGCTGCGCTGGCGCTGATTTTTTTCATGCATATGGCGATGCTGCCGGCCTGGATGCGGCATCGTCCGGCGCCCATGCCGGAGACGCCGGAGGCGGCAACCTGGCTGCTGCGCACCGTTCCCGCGCTACCGCCGCCGACGCCGTCAAAACCCGAGGCGCCGTCCGCGCCGGGCTATCCGAGGCCGCGGGCCGGGCACCTGCCGCCGATCGCCGATTTCTTCAACAGCCCCTTGCCGCCAACGGCGAAGTCCGGCGCGCCGGCCGCCACGCCTGCCGATCCCGCTCCCGCCGCCGTGCCTGCGGCGCCCACAGTTCCGCGCCTCGAAGACGCGCATGCGCCAACCACCGTCCAGGACGCGATCCGCGAACAGAAGGAAGCCGACGGCGGCTTCGCCCTCGGGCTGGCGAAGCGCCAGGCCGGCCGCATCGACCGCGGGCTGCGCAATGGGAAATCCGGAGTGCCGGACGAGCCGGACACGCCGATGGGACGCTTCCGGCGCGGCCTCGAAGCGGCCCATGTCGACCGCTCGAAGAGCGTGCACTTCGACACCTATACCTCGCCGGACGGCACCGTCATCTACCGCAAGCGGATCGGCAACGGCAGCATCTGCCGGCGCGGCGGCAACATCAGTCCGCTCGGCATGGGACGCATGGCCATGGGTAACGAGGTGGCCGATAACATTCCCTGCCCCAGCAACGTGGAGTGGAAGAAAGACTGAGAGGGCTCAGCGCTTGCCGCCCGGGCTGTCGGCGCCACCTTTCGACGCCGCAGGCGCCGCCACGCACATTTCGGCCACCCGCTCCCACGCCCCCTCCCCCTGGCAACCGAGTGGCGGATGCTCCTGCAGCAGCTTGCCCAGCTCGACCGGCTTCATCTGGTTGACGCTGACCTTCGGATCGATCTTGATGCACATGACGTCCTGCCAGGCGGCCTGGACGTTGCGCGGAATCGGGATCGGCCCGCGCAGCTTGCGCGCCGCGGCTTCGCAGTCGCCCATGCTGCGGAACTCCCCGCGCAGATTGGCCTGGTCGAGGGTGACGTCCAGCCCCGCCTGCAGATACAGCAACAGAATCATCGTGTACATCGGCTCCCCCGCGTTGAACGGATGCTTGACCACATTAGCGCCCTGATGTTCCCGGCGCACGCCTGAGCTGCATCATCTCCGCCTTGATTGTCGCAAAGCGCGTCCTGGCGTGTCGCATGCACCGGCTGTAGAATGGCCGGCCCTACCGCAAACGCCAGGAAGGAACCGTCTTGAACTGGGATCATGCAAACCCTTTCACGCTGCCGCGCGTGCCGGTCGCCGCCGATATCGATGGGCTGAACCATACCAATAACGCCGTCTACGTGCGCTGGTGCGAGCAGATCGGCTGGGCCCATTCGGAATCGCTCGGGCTCGGCCTGGAGGATTACCGGCGCCTTGACCGCGCGATGGCGATCCGGCGCGGCGAATACGATTACATCCTGCCGACCTTCGAGAACGAGGAACTGCTGCTGGCCACCTGGCTGGTGGGCGGCGACGGCAAGCTGTCGATGGCGCGCCGCTTCCAGCTGGTGCGCGCCAGCGACCGCGCCACCGTGCTGCGCGGCCGCTGGGACCTGGTCTGCATCGAGATCGGCAGCGGCAAGCCGCGCCGCATGCCGCAGGAGTTCCTCGCCGCCTACATGCCGGCGATCGTCGACTGAACCCCTTGTGCCAATGTCACATGCGCACACGATTGATTTGACATGCGGAATCTGACATGTCACCATTCCTTTCTGTGTTGCAACAATTTTCGCTTTCCGACAAAAAAAACATCGCCATGACCGCCGCCACCGACCTGTCTTTCACCGCGCCCGGCCTCCATGGCCAGCTGGCGCAACTGAATGCCGAACAACTCGACCGCCTCGACTTCGGCGTGATCGGCTTCGGCGCCGATACCAGTGTCTGCAAGTACAACCAGACCGAGTCCGACGCCGCCGGCCTGCACGCCGCGCGCGTGCTGGGCCAGCCGCTGTTCACCAACGTCGCCCCCTGCATGAACAATTTCATGGTGGCCCAGCGCTTCGAAGACGCCCAGGACGAGGGCAATGCGCTCGACGATACCATCGACTACGTGCTGACCCTGCGCATGCGTCCGGTGAAGGTGAAGCTGCGCCTGCTGGCCGAGCCGGGCAGCGAGCAACGCTACGTGCTGGTACAGCGCAAGCTGTGAGCGCCGACGCGCACGCCCGACTGGCGGCCGAGCATGAGGCGCTGATCCAGTTCCTCTACCTTGCCCCGGTGGGTCTGGTGCAGACCGGCATCGACGGCGAGATCGTGATGATCAATCCGATCTCGGCCCAGCTCCTGATGCCGCTCTCGCGCGACGCCAGCCTGACCAATCTGTTCACGGCGCTGGAAGACGTGGCGCCCGAGCTGCGCCACCTGTGCGCAAACTTCGACCGCCCGAGCGGCATGATCTGCGACGGCCTGCACATCCACCTGAACAGCGGCGCCGCCGGCAAGCGCATGCGGGTGCCGCAGGTGCTGTCCCTGAGCCTCCTGAAGCTGGACGGCTCGCGCCTGATGGCGGTGCTGCAGGACGTCAGCGAGCAGGTGCGCCGCGAGCGCCAGCTGCGCCAGAGCGACGCCTGGCTGAGCGCCCTGCTGACCAGCATCAGCGACTATGCGCTGGTCGGGCTGGACCGCGAAGGCCGGGTCAGCGACTGGAACGAGACCATCGGCCGCGTGACCGGCTTCCAGCCCTCGGTGGTCGGCCAGCCCTATTCCGTGTTCTATCCCGAAGGCGCGACCACCGCCGAGCAGGTACAGGACCGCCTGCACGAAGCCGACGCCAATGGCTGGAGCCTGGACGAAGGCCCGCGCCTGCGTGCGGACGGCAGCCAGTTCTGGGGCAGCGCCATGATCTCGCCGCTGCCGGACCGCGAGCCGGACCTGCCCGCCGACGGCGAAGCGGCCTACTGCCTGGTCCTGCGCGACATCAGCGACAAGCGCGACACCGTCGACAAGCGCCGCAAGTCGGTGTTCTGCGACCACCTGACCGGCGTGGCCAACCGCCGCGCCTTTTTCGAAGCCGCCGAACTGGAGCTGACGCGCAACCGCCGCACGCCGCGCCCGATCGCCCTGGTCCTGTTCGACGCCGACCACTTCAAGCAGATCAACGACCGCCATGGCCACCCGGCCGGCGACTGCGTGCTGCGCCAGCTCGGCGCGGCCTTGTCGCTGACCTTCCGCCAGGTCGACGTGGTGGCGCGCGTGGGCGGCGAGGAATTCGCCGTGCTGCTGCCCTCCTCGACCCTGGCCGGCGCCGAGGCCGTGGCCGAGCGCCTGCGCCGCCTGGTCGAAAGCCAGCCGGTCGTGTGCGACGGCGTTTCGATCGCGTACACCGTGAGCGCCGGCATCGCCGCCGTCGATGCCGGCGAGACCATCGATCTCGACACCCTGATCAAGCGCGCCGACCGGGCCCTGTACGCCGCCAAGGCGAACGGACGCAACCGGATCGAATGCTGGAGCGGAGACCGCGATGCACACCGATAAGCCGATCAATCACGCCGACGCCTACGAAGCCCTGGTGCAGTTCCTGTACCGGGCCCCGATCGGCCTGGTGCAGGCGAGCCTGGACGGCGCGGTCGACATGCTGAACCCGATGTCGTCCAGTCTCCTGATGCCGCTGGTGCGCGACGGCAGCATGGACAACCTGTTCACCGTGCTGGCCGGCGTGGCGCCGCAGCTGCGCGAACTGACCGACAACTTCACCGAGCCGTCCGGCGCGGTCTGCGAAGGCCTGCGCCTGCAGCTCGGCGACGCCGCCGGGCCCGGCACGCCGCAGTGGCTCTCGCTGTCGGTGCTGAAGCTCGACCCGACCCGCCTGATGGCGGTGGTCACCGACGCCACCCATGAAGTCCAGCGCGAGCAGGAAAGGCTGGCCCGGCGCCTCAAGACGGCGGCCCGCACCGACGCCCTGACCCGCATGCCGAACCGCGAAGCCCTGCTGGAGCAGGCGCAGCAGATGCTGGCCCGCTCGTACGGGCTCGATCCGAACCGTGGCGGTTTCGCCTTGCTGTTCATGAATTGCGACCGCTTCCGCCAGATCAACGACGCCCTCGGCCAGAGCGCCGGCGACCGCCTGCTGGTGCAGATCGGCGAGCGGATCCGCGCTACCCTGCGCCCGCCCAGCGACCGCATCGATCCGAACGGCGGCAGCGGCCAGCTGGCGGCCCGGGTCGGCGCCGACGAATTCGCGGTGCTGCTCGACGGCCTGCGCAGCCGCGACGACGCCGAACGCATCGCGGCGCGCCTGCTGGACGCGCTGGGCCGTCCGCACCAGCTGTCCGGCGGCCAGGAAGTCACCTGCAAGCTGTCGATCGGCCTGGTCTGGGGCGCGGATGCCGGCGACTTCGCCGGCGAGATGCTGCGCGACGCCAGCATCGCGATGGTCGAGTCCAAGCGCGCCGGCGGCAACCAGTGCACCATGTTCGAGCCCGCCATGCGCGAACGCGCCGCGCGCCGCGCCGACATCGAGTCGGACCTGAGACTGGCCCTGCTCGAGGATCAGCTGTTCGTGGTCTACCAGCCGGTGGTCGGCCTGCGCGCCGACGGCGGCACCGACCTCTCGGCCGGGGTCGAAGCCCTGGTGCGCTGGCAGCATCCGGCGCGCGGCGTGGTGGCGCCCTTCGAATTCATCCAGGTGGCCGAGGAATCGGGCTTGATCGGGGCGCTGGGCGATTTCGTGCTGCGCCGCGCCTGCCGCGACTTCATGGGCTGGCAGCGCGAACTCGGCGACGCCGCCCCGCGCCTGCTGGCGGTGAACCTGTCGCGCGCCCAGCTGGGCCAGCCTGAGTGGCCGGCCACGGTGCGCGGCGTGCTGTTCGATGCCGGCATGCACCCGTCCCAGCTGCAGCTGGAAGTGACGGAAAGCCTGGCGGCCCAGGACCAGCAGGTGCAGCAGCGCCTGCACGAGCTGAAGGCGATCGGCATCACCCTGGCGCTGGACGACTTCGGCACCGGCTATTCCTCGCTGTCCAGCCTGCACCAGCTGCCGGTCGACACGGTCAAGATCGACCGCTCCTTCGTCTGCCAGGCCGACACCAGCCAGCACCACCGCGTGCTGATCGAAGCCACCGTGAAGGTCGCCCAGAGCCTGGGCATGAGCACGGTGGCCGAGGGCATCGAGACCGAAGCCCAGGCCGCCGCCGTGCGCGGTCAGCAATGTGCCAAGGGACAGGGCTATCTGTTCAGCCGGCCGCTGACTTCGGCGGCCCTCGTGGACTGGCTGCGGGCCGGCCTGTGCAAAGCGGCTTGATCAACGCATCGCCAGCGGCCGTCTCCGTTGCGGCGGCGGAAACCCGGCATCCAGCTGGGCCAGGTCTTCGGCGCTGAGCGCCGGCGCCAGGTCCAGCGCGGCGCGGTTCTCGCGCACGTGCTGTGGCCGCACCGCCTTCGGGATCACCACCACGTTTTCCTGCCGCAGCAGCCAGGCCAGCGCCACCTGGGCCGGCGTCACGCCATGGCGGCCCGCCACCGCCGCCAGTTGCGGATTGCCCAGCAGGCCGGCCTGCTCGTTCGGGTTCGACTCCAGCGGCGAGTAGGCCATTACCGGGATGCGCCGCTCGCGGCACCACGGCAGCAGCTCCCATTCGATGCCGCGCCGGGACAGGTTGTACAGCACCTGGTCGGTGGCGATCAGTTCGCCGCCGGGCAGCGCCGCCGCTTCCAGCATGTCGTCGAGGTCGAAGTTGCTGACGCCGAAGTCGCGGATCTTGCCCTGTTCGCGCAGGCGCACGAAGGCCTCCAGCGTCTCTTCCAGCGGCACGTTGCCGCGCCAGTGCAGCAAGTAGAGATCGATGCTGTCGGTCTTCATGCGCCGCAGGCTGCGCTCGCAAGCCGCCTGCACGCCGCGGCGGTCGGCATTGTGGGGATAGACCTTGCTGACCAGGAACACCTGGTCGCGGCGGCCGGCGATCGCCTCGCCCACTACTTCCTCGGCGCCACCCTCGCCGTACATCTCGGCGGTGTCGATCAAGGTCACGCCGAGCTCCAGCCCGAGGCGCAGCGCCGCTACTTCGCCGCGGCGGGCGGATGGATCCTCGCCCATGTTCCAGGTGCCCTGGCCGAGCACGGGAATCCGGCTTCCGGATGGCAACAGCAATCCCTTCATGCTTCCTCCCTTGCGTAAAAGCCAACCATACCGCAGACACGGCATGCAGCAAAGCGCCGCATGGGTTTGTGCGCGCACAAAAGCGAGATTGAGGCAGCCGGGTTTCCGCGCCCCTGCGAGGCGCACACTGGGCCGCTTAGAGCCGACAGGTTCTTACCGGCCCCATGCCTTGCGACCATGACACTGACGCGCTTCCGTTTCTTTCTTCTAGTCCTTGCCATGACAGGCTGCACCGTCAAGGACAACCATCCGGTGGCGGTCACGCCCCAGATCGTGCCGACCGAGCTCTACGTCGCGCCGGACGGCCTGGACAGCAACCCCGGCACGCCCACGGCACCGCTGCGCTCGCTGGCCCGTGCGGCCCAGCTGGTCACGCCCGGCACCACGGTCAACGTGCTGCCCGGCACCTACCAGGGCGGCTTCCGCACCAGCGTCAACGGCCTGGCCAATGCCCGCATCGTGTTCCGCTCCACCGAACGCTGGCAGGCCCGCCTGGTGCCGCCGCCGGCCTCGCGGCACGAGGTGGCCTGGGACAACCGCGCCAGCTACGTCGACATCCTCGGCTTCGAGGTCGACGGCTCGGCCCACGTTGCCGGACAAGCCTGGACTACAGGCATCTACAGCACCGGTTCCTATAATCGCATCGCCGCCAACCACGTGCACCACATCGCCACCGGCCAGCCCTGCACCAGCAAGGGCGGCGCCGGCATCGCCGTCGACAGTTATTACAAGGGAATGTTTTCCGAAGTCGCCAGCAACAGCGTGCACGACATCGGCCCGCCCGGCTGCCGCTACGTGAAGGGCATCGCCATGAGCACTTCGGGCACGGTGCGCAACAACATCGTCTACCGCGTGACCGAAGCCGGCATCCACCTGTGGCACGACGCCAATCGGGTGGTGGTGGTCAACAATACGGTCACGGCCTCGAACACCGGCATCCTGGTCGGCGGCGGCGACTTTTATCACAGCAAGGGGCCGAACGACCATACCCACGTGTTCAACAACATCGTGTTCGACAACCGCTACGGCATTTCCGAACAGGGCGCGACGGGCAAGCACAACAGCTACCGCAACAACCTGGTGTTCGGAAACCGCGGGGCGGACTGGCGCCTGGCCGAGGGCATGCGCCAGTCCGGCACCGTCGCCGCCGCACCCGGCTTCATCGGCTACTCGCGCAGCGGCACGCCGGACTTCCGCCTGGCGGCGGATTCACCGGCGATCGGCAAGGGCCTCGAGCATGGCGCCGACGGGCCCGACTTCTACGGCAAGCTGCGCGGGCCGGCGGATTCGGTCGACATCGGCGCCTGCCAGCACTGAGTTCAAGAGCGTTTGACGCTCTACAGGATCTCGTTCACCCGTTCCGAAGGCCGGCACAGGCGCACACCCTTCGGCGTGATCACGAAAGGCCGGTTGATCAATATTGGATTGGCGACCATGGCGTCCAGCAGGGCCTCGTCGTCGGCGCCGTCCAGTCCCAGCTCGGCGTAGCGTGCTTCCTTGCTGCGCACCGCCTCGCGCACCGACAGGCCGGCGTTCGCGATCATTTCCCTCAGCTCCTCGCGTGCGGGCGGATTGGCCAGGTAGTCGACCACTTCGGGTTCGTGGCCGGCGTCGCGCAGCAGGCCGAGCGTGGTGCGGGAGGTGCCACAGCGCTGATTGTGAAAAATCTTGATATCCATCGTTAAATCCCAGGTTGCAGAATGCGTGAGTCTTGTTGCTCAGGCGAGGCATGATACCGACGGCGCTACAACGCTTCCAGTTTTTTCGCTTGTCCGGCGTTTTTTCCCGCTATAGAATCGCCGCTTTATTTGCCGGGACGAAATGAAAGAAGCCCGGTTGAAAGAGACACAATGCAAGAATACCTGACGCGCCCGGCACAGCTGCCGACCTGGGGCCAGCGCACCGCCCTGCGCCTGCTGAACCTGATCGGCTGGAATCTATATTTCAAACCCCTGCCCGGCCCGCACGGCATCGCCGTGGTCTACCCGCACACCTCGAATCTCGACTTCTTCGTCGGCCTGCTGGCCAAGTGGGCGGTCGGCCTGCAATTCCGCTGGCTGGCCAAGGATTCCCTGTTCCGCGGCCCGATGGGCGCCATCATGCGCTATTGGGGCGGCGTGGCCGTCGACCGCAGCGCGCCGCAGGGCGCCATCCGGCGCCTGGCCGAGACCATGCTGGCATCGAAGTGGTTCTGGCTGGCGATCACGCCGGAAGGCACGCGCGGCTACCGTCCCTACTGGAAGAGCGGCTTCTACCGCATCGCGCTGGCGGCCCAGGTGCCGGTGCTGCTGGTGTCCATCGATTACGGCAAAAAGGTCGTCGACGTCACCAAGACCATGACCCTGAGCGGCGACGAAGCCGCCGACATGGCCGCGATCGCCCAGGCCTACGAAGGCGTGCAGGCGAAGTATCCGAAGGATGCGGCGCCGATCCGCCTGGCCGAGCCGGGCACCGACGACGCCCGCAAGCAGACCTCGGGCAAATAAGCGGAGCGCTCAGACCGACCAGGATTCGTCGCTGGCGGACAGGGCGTCCCAGGCTTTCGCGGTGGTCAGGAAGACCTGGCCGCTGAGGCGATCCAGCAGGCTCGATTCCTTCAGCCTGTCCATCACCGGTCCCTTCACCTCGGCCAGGTGCAGGCGCACGCCGCGCCGGCCGAGTTCCGCATTCAGTTCCAGCAGGCCGAACAGCGCCGAGGTGTCGATCGCATTCACGGCCGACAGCACCAGCACCAGCTCGCGGGCGCCCGGATGCAGCGCCAGCTCTTCTTCGACCCGCGCGTGGACGGCTTCCACGTTGCCGAAGAACAGGCCGGCATCCACGCGCAGCAGCAGCACGCAGCTGCGGATTTCGACCTCGTAGCGGTCGACGTTGCGGAAATGTTCGGTGCCGGCGATGCGGCCCAGCACCGCGATATGCGGCCGGCTCTCGCGCCAGATCATCGCGCCCATCGACAGCAGCAGGCCGAGCACGACGCCGGCCTCGACGCCCAGCAGCAGCACCCCGCCGGCGGTGGTCAGCAGCGCCAGCGCGTCGGCGCGGTCGTAGCGCCAGGCGGTGCGCAGGGTCGCGGTCTCCAGCATCCCGAGCACGGCGACGATGATGGTGGCCGACAGCACCGGCAGCGGCAGCAGGGCCAGCCAGCCGGTCGGCAGTACCAGGGCGGCGCCCAACAGCGCGGCCGCGCTCACCCCGGCCAGCTGGGTGTTGGCGCCGGCCGCGAAATTGACGGCGGAACGCGACAGGCCGCCGGTGACGGGAAAGGCGCCGCTCAGGAAGCTGCCGACGTTGGCCGCGCCCAGGCCGACCAGCTCGGCGTCGGTGGACAGCTTTTCCCCCTTCCGGGCCGCCAGGGTCTGGGCGCCCGACATCGAGATCAGGAAGCACATGAAGCCGATCAGGAGGGCCGGCTGGAGCAGCGCCCGCCAGTGCGCGTTGGAGACGGCCAGGTTCAGCTGCGGCAGCCCGGCCGGCACCTGGCCGATGGTCCGCACGCCCATGCGGTCGAGCCCGAAGATGGCGACCAGGGCGATGGCGCCGGCCACCAGCGCCATCGGCGCCAGGCGCGCCCCGACATCGGCGGCGCCCGGTGCCAGGCCGCAGCGCCTCAGCAAGGCGGCGCCGTGGCGGCGCGCCAGCATCAGCAGCGCCAGGGATCCGAGGCCGAGGGCGGCGCTGGGACCGTGCCAGTGCGGCGGCGCGGCGCCCAGCAGGGGGCGGACCTGGCCGACCGCGATCACGATCGCGGAGCCGATGGTGAAACCGTTCATCACCGGACGCGAGAAGAAATTGGCGAGGAAGCCGAGCCGCAGCAGGCCGCAGGCCAGCAGCACCAGCCCGGACAGCAGGGCCAGCTGCGCGGCCAGCTCGCCGTACAGCGCGCTGCCATGGCTCGCCAGCGGCGCCAGGCTCGATGCCGTCATCAGCGCGACGATCGCCATCGGCCCCACCGATTGCGTGCTGCTGGTGCCGAACAGCGCGTACAGCAGCGGCGGTGCGATGCTGGCGTACAGGCCGACCACCGGCGGCAGTCCGGCCACCAGGGCGTAAGCCATGCCCTGCGGGATCATCATCATGGCGACGACGGCGCCCGCGCCCAGGTCGCCCGGCAGCCAGGCGCGCCGGTAGCCCTTCAACCAGCCCAGCATCTATTGCATCGCCAGTTCGACGCAGTTGCGCCCCGCCCGTTTGGCGCGCGCCATCGCGGCGTCCACCCGCCGGGACAGGGAATCGGCGCTCTCCTGCTCGCCCAGCTGGGCCACGCCCAGGCTGACGGTCACGTGGTCGCAGCCGGGAATCGCGGCCTGCTCGACCGCCTGGCGGATCTTCTCGGCCATCTTGAGGCCGTCGATGGCGCTGGTGTGGGGCGCGATCACATGGAATTCCTCGCCGCCCGATCGCACCAGCACATCGCTCGAACGCAGCACCGCGCGCACGCAGTCGGCCACCGTGCGCAGGACGACGTCGCCGACCGGATGGCCGTAGTTGTCGTTGATGGCCTTGAAGCGGTCGATGTCGAAGGACAGCAGGGCCAGCGGGGTGCGGTAGCGGCGCGCGCGCCGCACCTCGCGCTCGAGCAGTTCCTCGCCGTGGCGGCGGTTGGCGACGCCGGTCAGGGCGTCCATGGTCGACACATAGGTCAGGCGCGCCAGCAGTTGCTCGCTCTCGATGTTCATGTCGATCTGGCGCTGGCCCAGCGCGGCCATGGCGGCGCAGTCGCGCAGGGTGTCGAAGACTTCCGGCGCCAGCGCCGCGCCGTCGTCGAGCAGCAGCGACAGCGCGCCGCGCGGGGCGCCGGGACCGTCGGCCGGCACCGGAATGCCCAGCGCCTGCACCACGCCGTGCGCGCCCAGGGTCTCGGCCAGCGCCGGCTCGCCGGCCTGCTCCAGGGTGTCGAGCAGGACCAGTTCACCGCTGGCGGCGGCCAGCAGGCCGGGGAAGGCATGGCGCAGCGGCACCTGCAGCAGGCGCTCGCCACGCTGCAGCAGCGCCGCCAGGCGCAGGCCGGCGGCCGGCCCGCGGCCCGATTCGGCCTCGAGCTGCAGGTCGTTGTCGCCCCGCAGCTGGAACATGGCGGCGTGCAGTACGCCCGGCCACGCCAGCAAGGCCCGGCACAGGCGCTCGGCCAGGCTTTCTTCTTCGCCTTCCTCGAGCGCCGCCTGCACGCGGACGCGCAGCGCCAGCAGCGCACGCAAGGCGCCGGCATCGGCGGCCGGGGCGCCGCCGGCGGGCGTCTCCAGGCATGCGCGCACGACGTCCTGCAGGCGCGGCGCTTCGATCGGCGTGATCGCATACGCGGCCGGACCGGATGCGTTCAGCAGCGGCAGCCAGCGGGCGTTGGCGAAGGGGCACAGCAGCAGCACCCGGGCACCGCCGCGACGCGCCAGCAGGCCGCCCAGCGCATCGAGATCGATGCCCGGCTCGAAGCGTTCGAGGTCGACGATCAACAGGCGGGGTGCCTGTGCGGCCAGCAGCGCGAGCGCGGCCTCGGGGCTATCGGCTAGGTCCAGGCGCGCGAACAGCGGCCCGCAGGCCTGGGCGAAGTCGGCGCGGCGCGGCGCCATCGGGCTGAGGTAGATCCCGGTCCATCCTGCATCCTGCTCGGTCAGCTGCGACATCTGCACTCCTGGAAAAGCTGAAGGTATAGCGTGCTACGGGCTGAAGTTTGCCACAAAGCACCATGCGCGCCTAGCAATTGCGGCGCTGTGTGTGGAAGCGCACGGTAGCGAAGCCCACCCGGCGGGAATACTGAAGGATGACGTACTACCGAGTGCACAAGGAGATCGGCATGGCAAACCAGGATGATGTAGCGAACAAGCAGAAAGCGATTCAGAACCGCCAGGACCAGCTGGACGGCAGCATGCAGAAAGGCGATCATGGCTCGGGCGCAGGCGAAGAGAAACCCGCCCAGACCGGCATCCGGCAGCCGTCGGGCGACTTTCCGGCCCAGCACCTGGCCAAGCCCGGCCTCGAAGCCCAGATGGAACTGAAGCCGAAATTCATGGCCGAGCACTACAAGGGCAGCGGCAAGCTGGCCGGCCAGGTGGCGATCGTCACCGGCGGCGATTCCGGCATCGGCCGCGCGGTCGCGATCCTGTTCGCGCGCGAAGGCGCCGACGTCGCCATCCTCTACCTGAACGAGCACGAGGACGCCGCCGAGACCCAGCGCCACATCGAAGCCGAGGGACAGCAGTGCGTGACCGTGTCCGGCGACGTCAAGGACATGGAGTTCTGCCAGCAGGCCGTCGACCAGATCGTCGCCAAATTCGGCCGCCTGGACGTCCTGGTCAACAATGCCGCCTTCCAGGAGCATGCCGAGTCCCTGCTCGACCTGACGGAAGACCGTTTCGACGAGACCATGAAGACCAACATCTACGGCTACTTCCACATGGCCAAGGCCTGTCTGCCCTACATGAAGCGCGGCGCCGCGATCGTCAACACCGGTTCCGTCACCGGCCTGAAGGGATCGAAGAAACTGCTCGACTACTCGACCACCAAGGGCGCCATCCACGCCTTCACGATGTCGCTGGCGGCCAACCTGCTCGACAAGGGCATCCGCGTGAACGCCGTGGCCCCGGGCCCGGTGTGGACCCCGCTGAACCCGGCCGACCAGTCGCCCGAGGACATCACCAAGTTCGGCCAGCAGACCACCTTCGGCCGCCCGGCCCAGCCGGAAGAGCTGTCGCCGGCCTACGTCTACCTGGCGTCGAACGTGTGCTCGGGTTATGTGACGGGCGTGGTGCTGCCGATTACGGGTTCGGTGGGCGAGTGATCTACTAAAGGAGTGTGATCATGGCGAGGAGTATGTGGAAGGGTGCGATCAGCTTCGGTCTGGTGCACATCCCGGTCGAACTGTACCCGGCAACCAGCGACAACGGCCTGGACCTGCACATGCTCGACCGGCGCGACTTCTCGCCGATCGGCTTCAAGCGCTACAACAAGAACACCGGCAAGGAAGTCTCGTGGGACGACATCATCAAGGGCTATGAGTACGCGACCGACGAATACGTGGTGCTGTCCGACGAGGACCTGCGCCGCGCGAATCCGGAGGCCACGGGCACCATCGACATCCTGGCCTTCGTCGACGCCGAACAGGTGCCGCTGATCTACTACGAGCAGCCCTACTACCTCGCGCCCGGCAAGGGCGGCGACAAGGTCTATGCGCTGCTGCGCGAGACCCTGCGCGAAGTCGGCAAGATCGGCATCGCCAACGTCGTCATCCGCGTCAAGCAGCACCTGGCGGCGCTGGTTTGCGTGGGCGACACCATCGTCCTCAACACCCTGCGCTACCCGGACGAGATCCGCCCCACCGACGAACTGAAGATTCCCGACGAGAACTCGAAGGCGGCCCAGCTCACGGAAAAGGAACTGCAGATGGCCAAGGCGCTCGTCGAAGGAATGAGCGAGAAATGGAAGCCGCAGAAGTACCACGACACCTATCGCGAAGACGTGATGGCGATGGTGAAGAAGAAGATCGCGGCCAACCAGACCAAGACCATCACCATGCCGGAGCCGGACCAAGACAAGCCGAAGAAATCCAACGTCATCGACCTGGTCTCGCTGCTGCAGGCCAGCCTGGGCAAGAAACCGGCGCCCGCGCATGCGGACGGCGACGGCGACGACGATGACGACCCGCCGCCGCGCAAGTCGCGCAAGCCGTCCAGCGACGAGGACGAGGACAGCACCGACTCACCGCCGCCGCGCGCCCGCAAGACGGCTTCGTCCCCCACCGTGCAGGCGCGCGCCACCGCGGCCAAGAAGCCGCCTGCAAAAAAGACTGCGACGAAGACCGCCGCTTCGAAGGCGCCCGCCAAGCGCACGGCCGCTGCGTCCAAAACCGCCACGGCGGCCAAGACCCCGGCCAGGCGCAGGAAGGCGGCCTGAGTGGACTGGGATACGCTGATCGATCTCCTGCAATGGCCGGCGATGGCGGTCACCCTGGGCGCCGCGTTTTTAGTCGGTGCACGCCACGCCAGGCGGCGGATTTTCGGCTTCTATACCTTCATCGTCAGCAACCTGCTGTGGATCGTGTGGGGCGTGCACGACGAGGCCTGGGCCTTGATTGCGCTGCAGGCGGGCTTGTGCGCGATGAATGTGCGGGGGATCGTGCGGAATCATAAGGAGGCCGAAGCCGAGACCCGCAACGAATCCGGGGCCCAGCCCGCCTCATAAGGCCAGCGCCCGCGCCAGCCACGGATAGCGCGCATTGCGGCGCGCTTCGAAGGCTGCGATATCGCTCGCATGCGCCAGTGACAGCGCGATGTCGTCCTTCCCGGTAAGCAGATTCTCGCGGACGAATGGCGAGATCGCAAAGCGCTCCGCAATGCCCGCCCCGGTAACGGTCTGGGCGCGCAGGTCGACCTCGAGCAGCAAGGGCTCCGGCCCGCCGGCGGCCGCGAACAGCCGGTCCATCGCTTCCACGCCCAGCGGCACGGCCAGCAGGCCGTTCTTGTAGCAGTTCCCCATGAAGATGTCGGCAAAGCTGGCCGCGATGACCACCCGGAAGCCGGCCTGCAGCAGCGCCCAGGGTGCGTGCTCGCGCGAGCTGCCGCAGCCGAAATTACGGCGTCCCAGCAGGATGCTTGCCTGGGCGTAGCGCCGGTCGTTCAGCACGAACTCTGGATTCCTCGGCCGCGCCGCATGGTCCATGCCGGGTTCGCCGATGTCGAGGTAGCGCCAGGCGTCGAACAGATTGGGACCGAAACCGGTCCGCTCGACCGACTTCATGAACTGCTTGGGGATGATGGCGTCGGTATCGACGTCGTCGCGGTCCAGCGGCGCGGCCACACCGCGCAGTACGGTAAATGCTTGCATGACGGCTCCTCAGGCGAAAAAGGACGTGACATCGACGGGATGGCCGGCCAGGGCCGCCGCCGCCGCCATCGCGGGACTCATCAGGTGGGTGCGGCCGCCGGCGCCCTGGCGGCCTTCGAAGTTGCGGTTCGAGGTCGAGGCGCAGCGCTCACCCGGCTGGAGGCGGTCCTCGTTCATCGCCAGGCACATCGAGCAGCCCGGCTCGCGCCACTCCATGCCGGCTTCGACGAACACCCGGTCGAGGCCTTCGCGTTCGGCCTGCAGCTTGACCAGCCCGGAGCCTGGCACCACCAGCGCCTGCTTCACGCCGGCCGCCACGCGTACGCCCATCCGCAGCACGACCTGCGCCGCGGCGCGCAGGTCCTCGATCCGGCTGTTGGTGCAGGAGCCGATGAAGACCCGGTCGAAGCGCAAGCCGTTCAATGCCTGTCCCGGCTCCAGGCCCATGTAGTCGAGGGCGCGCCACATCGATGCGCGGCGTCCCGCGTCCTGTTCCTGCGCCGGATCGGGCACCTGTCCATCGATGTCGCCGGCCATCGCCGGCGAGGTTCCCCAGGTCAGGCGCGGGCGCAGGCCGCCGATCTCGAGCCGCACGCGGCGGTCGAACCGGGCATCCGGATCGCTGGCCAGGCCACGCCAGTGATCGACCGCCTGGCGCCACTCCTCGCCGCGGGGCACGCCGGGCCGGCCTTCCAGCCAGGCGATGGTGGTATCGTCGACCGCCACCAGTCCGGCGCGCGCGCCCGCCTCGATCGCCATGTTACACAGCGTCATCCGGCCTTCCATCGACAGTGCGCTCACGGCGCTGCCGCCGAACTCGATCGCCATACCATTGCCGCCGTCGGCGCCGATCTGCGCGATCACGTACAGGATCAGGTCCTTGGCCGTGCAGCCGGGTGCCAGGCTGCCCTCCAGTTCGACCAGCATGTTGCCGCTCTTTTTCATCAGCAGGGTCTGGGTCGCCAGCACGTGCTCGACTTCGGAAGTCCCGATACCGAACGCCAGCGCGGCGAAGGCCCCGTGGGTGCTGGTATGGGAATCGCCGCACACCACGGTCATGCCGGGCAGCGTGGCGCCCTGCTCGGGGCCCACCACGTGCACGATACCCTGGCGCGGATCGAGCAGGCGCAGCTGGGCGATACCGTGGGCGTCGCAGTTCGCTTCCAGGGTCTCGACCTGCATGCGCGACAGCGGATCACGGATGCCGCCGGCGCGGCCACTGGTCGGTACGTTGTGGTCGCACACGCCCAGGCTGGCGCCGGGCCGCCAGACCACCCGCCGCTCCAGCGCCAGGCCGGCGAAGGCTTGCGGGCTGGTGACTTCGTACAGCAGGTGGCGGTCGACGTAGAGCTGGGCGGTACCGTCGTCTTCGACGCGGACCACATGCTCGTCCCACAGCTTGTCGTAAAGGGTTCTGGCTGCCGTCATTTGATACTTCCTTTCAACAACATGATCAAAAATGAGCGCGCTCTATTTATTTCACATGGCGAACTCGATATACTTTCCATATGACAGACACCGACGACACCACCGCCCCCAAGCTCGGCCTGCGCGAACGCGGCAAGCTGGAAAAGCGCCGCCGCATCAAGCAGGCCGCGCGCAAGGTCTTCCTCGACAAGGGCTACGAGGATGCCACCACACGCGAGATCGCGAACGCCGCCGAGGTCGCCATTGGCACCCTGTTCGTGTATGCGAAAGACAAGCGCGACCTCCTGATGATGATCATCAACGACGATCTCGACCAGGTGAACGACGAGCTGGCAGCCCGGCGCTGGGAAGGTCCACTGATCGACCAGCTGACCGGATTTTTCGGCCGCCGTTACGCCTACTGGGCGAGCGAGCCGCGCCTGGCCCGCCCCGCTGTCCAGGAAACCTTCGACTTCCTGTCGCGCGGCACCGGCCAGGGACCGGAGACCGCCCGCTTCTACGGCCGCCGCGGACGCATCGTGGAGCTGCTCGAAACAATCATCCGCGCCAAGCAGGACGCGGGGCGCATCGGGCGCGAGCATGCCGCCGCCGACATCGCCTCGCTGTGCATGACGATCTACCTGACCGAGGTGCGGCGCTGGCTCAACGATGACGATCCTCAGCCCGAGGCCGGCGTGGAGAGGCTGCGCAAGCTGCTGGCGCTGGCGCTGTCCGGGGTGCGGCCGGCCGACGGCGAAGCCACACCCTGAGCCCGCTTAGTGCGAACCCGGCAGGCTCACCTAATGTGAGCCTGCCGCCACCTGGAGGTCGGCGCCGGCGCGGATCGCTCCCTGGCGCAGCCGCAGCAGCATGCCCGAGGCAATGCAGCCCACCAGCATCGGCATCGCGCCCCACAGGAAAATTTCCTGCAGCGGCAACTTCAACGCGATCAGGATGCCGCCCACCATCGGGCCCATGATCGAGCCGATGCGACCGATGCCCAGGGCCCAGCCCACGCCGGTCGAACGGATGAAGGTCGGGTAGGAGCTGCCGGCCAGCGCGTTCAGGCCGAACTGGGTGCCCACCACGAACAGGCCGGCGGCGAACACGATCACTTCCAGCATGGTTTCGCTACGGCTGAACATGCCGATCGAGGCGATCATCAGCGCGGCCAGGGCGAAGAAGCCGACCAGGGGCAGCAGGCTGCCGCGGTCCAGCAGGCGGCTGATGATGATGCCGCCGACAGTGCCGCCAACCTGGAACAGCGAGGTGACGATCACGGCGCGCTGCAGCGGCACGCCGGTGCTTTCGATGACGGTCGGCAGCCAGTTGGCAATGAAGTGCAGCGTCACCAGGTTGGCGATGAAGCAGATCCACAGCAGGATGGTGAAGGGCGCACGCTTTTCCTTGAACAGGTGGCCGGCCGAAAAGCCGGGCCGCTTCTCCTCGTGCAGCACCAGTTCCGTGTCCCGTGCGATACCGGCCTGCGGGAACCACGCCTGCAGGCGGCTGCGGGCGGCCGCCAGGTCGCCCTTCAGGATCTGGAAGCGCACCGACTCCGGCAGGAAGCGTGCGCACAGCGCGGCCACGACCAGCGGCGCGACGCCGCCGGCAACGAACACCGAGCTCCAGCCGAAACGCGGGATCAGGAAGGCCGCGGCGGCCCCACCCAGGGCGGCGCCGATCGTATAGCCGAGGAACATCAGCGTGACCATGGTGGCGCGCAGGCGCTTGGGGGCGTACTCCGTGTTCAGCGCGATCGCGTTCGGCACCGCACAGCCCAGGCCGACGCCGGCGAGGAAGCGCAGCGCCACCAGTTCGGTCAGGCCCGAGACCCAGGCCGTGACCAGGGTAAAGACACCGAACAGCAGCACGCCGCTCAGCACGGTGCGCTTGCGGCCCATGCGGTCGCCCAGGGTGCCGCCCTGGGTGGCGCCGATCATCATGCCGACCAGGCCGGCCGAGAAGGCCACGCCGAAGGCGGCGCGGTTCAGTCCCCAGGCCTTGATCAAGGAAGGGGCGACATAGCCGATCGCCTGCAGGTCGAAACCGTCGACGACCATGACGAGGAAGGACCAGACGATCAGGCTGACGTGCAGCCGGCTCACTCTGGCGTGGTCGAGCAGGTCGACGACGTCGACCTTTTTATGTGATGTATTCATGTACAAATCCCGATACGGCTGGAAATCAGAAGAAATGATGGATACCGATGCGGCTCACGACCTGGCGGTTGGTGGACGACGGCGCCAGGCCGTTGATCACCGCCAGGCCGTCGCTGGCGCGCTGGTAGGCCACCGCGGCATACAAGGTCGTGCGCTTCGACAGGGCAAGCATGTCGATCACGTTGAACTGGGTCCAGCGCACGCCGGCGAAGCGCGAGATGCCGGTCGAGACGCCGACGATATTGAAATTGCCGGTATCGATATCCGTGCCGAGCTCATAGTTCGTCTGGGCGGCCGAGCCCACGCGGTTTTCCAGCTCGACGCGCGAAATCATCGCGTGCGGCGTGAATCGTCCGACGGTGTAGCTCCCGGTGGCGCCCACGCTGGTCGTCTTCGACGATGCGAAGTTCGTGTAGGCGGCGCTCGGCGCCGACGGGTCGCCGTTCGAGAGCGCCTGGCCCAGCAGGCTGCGGATGCCGAGCGTGCCGCCCAGGTTGAAGCTGCGGTCGTTCGACACGGTGTACGCGAGGTTTGCCTTCAGCGGGCCGGCCGCATACTGGGCGCCTGCGCTCCAGTTGCGGTTCTTGCTGCTGTCGCCAGGATTTTCGCCGAAGCCGATCATCGCACCCAGCTTGAAACCACCCACGCTCGGGGTCTCGTAGCGGACCGCGTTATCGATCTGGAAGGTGCTGGCCTGGTTGTCCAGGTTCCCCGGATGGAAGAAGTACGAAGACCCCATGATGCCGTTGCTCTGGAAGCGCAGGTAATCGTACATGAAGTCGGGCATGTGCCCGAGAGTGAGAAGGCCGTAACTGCTGTCCAGGCCGACCACCGCGCGGCGGTTGAAGAGGGCCGTGCTTTTCTTGAGCGTGCCGTCGTCGAGATTGAATCCGCTCTCCAGCATGAACATGGCCTTCAGGCCGCCGCCCAGGTCTTCGACGCCGCGGAAGCCGAAGCGGTCCGGCGAGCGGTTGCCGCTGTCGACGCGGGTGTTGCCGCTGCCGCGCTCATTGCTGACATAGCTGATGCCGCCGTCGACGCTGCCGTAAAGTGCCACGCTGGTCTGCGCCATCGCGGACGCGGCCGGCATGCCTGCTGCGCAGGCGGCACAGGCCAGCGCGATCGTTTGCTGCTTGAACATCGAGTCTCCTCCAAAGAGGAAGGCAGCTCGGCCGGGCGCTTGCTGCGCCTCTAGTAACGGCCGCCTTCCGGGTTGTACTACGGGTCTACTGCTTACTGGATCTCCCGCGCCCGCGCGATGCTGGCGATCATCGACGAATTGAGCAGGTAGGCGCGGGCCCTGGCCGGGTCGGCGGCGGTCTGGCGCAGCTCGTCCAGGTGCTCCTTGCGGATGGCCGGATCGCGTTCTTCCAGCAGGCGCTTGTTGCGGATCGTGATCGCCTGCACGTACTCGATATTCGTCAGGCGGCGCTGGCGCACGTAGCGGTCCAGCAGGTCCTGGCTCGCGCCCTCGAACACCGCGGTCAGCTTCTCCGCCAGGTTGACGCCGTCGTGGATACCGCTGTTCAGGCCCATGCCGCCGAGCGGATTGTTGATGTGGGCGGCGTCGCCGGCGATCAGCACGCGGCCGTCGCGGAAATCGCTGGCCACGCGCTGGTGCACGCGGTACACGCTGCGGTAGGCGATCTCGTACTCGCGGTCGGGCGCCAGGAAGCCCTGGATCCGGCTTTGCACGAAGGCGTCGGACAGGATTTCTTCCTCGCTCATCTCCGGCTTCGTGGGGAAGGCGATGCGCCAGATTCCCGGCGGCCCCTTGTGCGGCTGGATGAAGATCGCGCACCACTCGTCAGGATCGGCGACGTAGGCATTGCCCGTGAAGCCCTGCTCGCGCAGGTCATAGGGCGTGGCGAACACCAGGAAGCGTTCGGGCCAGGTAAAGCCATCGAACTCGACGTTCATTCCTTTGCGCACCACACTGTGGGCGCCGTCGGTGCCGACCAGCCAGCTCGCGCGGATCTCGTCTTCGCCGTTTTCCGACTGCACCTTGACCGTGACGCCTTCGGCATCCTGGACAAAGCCGGTGCAGCGATGGCCGAACAGCAGCTTCACGTTCGGCATCGATACCAGGACGTCGGCGGCGATGCGCGACAGCTTGTGCTGTTCGCAATGCAGGCGGAAGGGATGCGGGGTGACGTCGGCCAGCAGGCCGAGGTCGAACTGGGCGACCACGCCGGTGCGGCGGTCGCGGATCTGCCATTCCGGCACCTTGATGCCCTGCTCCAGCATGGCATTGCCCAGGCCCAGGCGGTCGAGCATCTCGACGGTGGGCGGGTGGAAGGTACCGGCGCGCAGGTCTTGCGGGATCTGGCTCTCCGCTTCCAGCAGCACGACTTCGATGCCCTGGCGCGCCAGGGCCAGGGCGGTGACCAGGCCGACCGGGCCGCCGCCCGCGATGACTACGGGTTTCTTGCTCATGATTCTAGTTCCTTGATGATTCACGCCGACCGCTGCTCGCGCCACAGGCCGAGTACTTCCTGCACCGGACGGTCCGAGAAGCTGAAGATCACGGCGTCGTCCGTCCCCGCCGTGATGCGATGCTCGGCCCAGCTCGGGACCACGAACACGTCGTTCGGGCGCGCCGTGAAGCGCTGTTCGCCGATCGCGACCTCGACCTCGCCGTCGATCACGGCAAACACCGTCCCGGCCGTGCAGCGGTAAGGCGCGGTGCCGAAACCGCCCGGCAGCAACTGGATGAACGCGCCCATGGTCGGCATTGGATAGCCGCCGTCGAGCGGATTCGCGTAGCGCAGCTTGTGGCCATGGCAGGCGTCAGGCGGATTGCCGGCCGCGATCGCGCGCAGTGCCGCCAGGGTCTCGGCATACGGATACTTGAACAGCGGCGAAGACGGGCCGGGGGCCTGGTAGTCGACCGGCAGCAGGTTGCTGCCGAAGCGCGCCTTGCTCTCGCCGCCGCGGCGCGCCGGGATCGGAGCCGGCAGGTCAGCGGCATGCTCGGCGAAGCTGGCGTCGAGCATGGCTACCATCGGCACGTCCAGGCCGTCGAGCCAGACCATCGGCGCCGCGCCTTCGTTGCCGTGCTCGTGCCAGTGCCAGGCCGGGGTGATGATGAAGTCGCCGCGCTCCATGAAGGTCTTCTCGCCGTCGACCGAGGTGTAGGCGCCCTCGCCTTCGAGGATCAGGCGGATCGCCGCCTGGGTGTGGCGGTGCGGCGGCGCGATCTCGCCCGGCAGGATCATCTGCAGGCCGGCGTACAGCGAGGTGGTGGCCGCCGCCTGACCGCGCAGGCCCGGGTTCTCGAGAATCAGCACGCGGCGCACCGCTTCCTCGGCGGTGATCAGGCGGCCGGCTTCGTCCAGGTAGGGGCGGATCTTGCGGTAGTCCCAGTGCACCGGGCGGCACTGCGAGGCCGGGGTGCGGGTCACCAGGCTGTGCAACTGTTCCCACAGCGGGGCCAGGTTGTCCGGGTCGATGCGGCGGTAAAAGTCGCGGCGCGCTTCGAGGGCGCCGGCTTCGCCTGTCGTGGTGGTGTTCATGTCTCCTCCTTCGGCGCGTCTCAGGCGCGGATGGCGACGTCCATCTCGCCGATGCCTTCGATATACGCATGCATGACGTCGCCCGGCTCGATGCTGTTCACGCCTTCCGGGGTGCCGGTCATGATGATGTCGCCCGGGTACAGGGTGTAGGCGCGCGAGGCAACTTCGATCAGTTCGGCCACGCCGGTGATCAGGTCGCGGGTGTTCGCCTTCTGGCGGTGCTCGCCGTTGACGGTGATCGAGAAGTCCAGCGCGTCCGGGTCCGCCACTTCGTCGCGGGTGACCAGGTAGGGACCGAGGACCGAATAGGTGTCGGCGGATTTGCGGTAGCTGCGGTCTTCGGGACCGCGCACGGTCATGTCGAGGCCGATCGCATAGCCGGCGACGACGCTGAAGGCATCCTCGCGGCCGACGTCCTTGCACTTCCGGCCGATGATCACGGCCAGTTCGACTTCATGGTCGTTGCGGCGGCCCGGGTAGGCAATGCGCACGCCCTCGCCCGCGCCGACGATCGACGACGGCGACTTCAGGAACACACCGAACTTGGCGACCGGCGAAGCGAAGCCATCGTAATCCGGCAGGTGCACGCCGTTGTGGATGCCCTTGTCGGCTTTCGACTCGGCCACGTGCAGCTGGTAGTTCAGCGGCGCGGCGATGATCTTCGACGGGTTGGCGACGGGGCTCAGCAGCTTGACGCTGTCCAACGCCACGGGGTTGGCGCGGCCCTTCAGTTCCTGCATCTGGCCCTTCAGGCGCTCCAGATGGGCGATCAGCTGGTCGCCCGGCTCGAGCGGCCACTTCAGTGCCGGCAGCTGGGCAGCCACTTCGGTCACGTCGTACACCTGTCCGCCTTCGACCAGGCCGATGCGGTTGTCATTGAAACGGCAAATCTTCATCTCGTGCTCCTCAGGTTCTCACGGTTAACTTTGCGTCGCACTTTTTTTTGAGCGCGCTCATTTTTGAGTTAGGTCATTATTGAGCGGGACTTGAGGATTGTCAACGAGGATTTGCAGGGGCGAAAAAAAGGACCCTCGCAAGGGTCCTCATCCATCACGCGGCCGCCGCCGCGACTATTTCGGCTTGAATCCGAGCGCCTTCATCGCCTTGGTCAAGGTCGTGGCACTCTCCTCATAATCCTCCCAGGGCGAATTCCCGATCGCCAGCCGCTCCCCCACGGTCCTCACCGTCCAGTGCGCCCCCGACCTCAGGTCCATCAACTCGTCCCAGCGCACCGGCACCGAAATCCCCAGTCCCGGCCGCACGCGCGCCGACCAGGCCGACACCGTGGTCGCGCCGCGGCCGTTGCGCAGGTAGTCGATGAAGATGCGGCCGACGCGGTTTTTGGCGCCGCTCTTGTCCGAAAAGCGGTCCGGAATGGTCTTCGCCAGGTGGGTCACGATGGCGTGCGAGAAGTCCTTCACGGTGTCCCAATCGAGCCTGGGCTTGAGCGGCACCACCACGTGCAGGCCCTTGCCGCCGCTGGTTTTCAGGAAGGGATTCAGCCCAAGCTCCTGCAGGAAGGCGCGCACCAGCTGGGCCGCTTCCTGCACTTGCGCGAACGAGATGCCCTCGCCCGGGTCGAGGTCGAACACGAAGCGGTCCGGCGTGTCGTAGCGCTTCTCGACCGCGTTCTGGCTGTGGATCTCGACCACGTTCCACTGGGCGCAGGACAGGATGCCCTCGACGGTGTCGATGCGGGTCATGCGCGGGTGGTCCGGATCGAGGGACTGGTCGAGCTGGCCGACGCCGGGCATCTTGCGCGGATCGACCACGTGCTTCTGGAAGAACAGCTCGCCGCCCACACCCTCGGGCGCGCGCACCAGCGAGACCGGCCTGCCCTTCAGGTGCGGCATCATCAACTCGCCGACCAGCGCGTAGTATTCGACCAGTTCGAGCTTGGTGACGCCGCTCTCCTTGTCCATCACGCGCTCGCCGTGGGTGACCTTGAATTTGGCCGGCAGGCTGCTGTCCGCCGGTTCGGCCTTGTCTGCCCTGGCTTCCGCTTTCGCTTTCGGTGCCGCTTTCACGGCCGCACGCGTGCGAGGGGCCGGTTTCGCGGTCTCCTGCACATGTCTGGCCTGCTCGCGCACGACGCTCCCGGCCGGCTTGTCCTTGCGCAGACCCTGGAACACCGGGTGGCGGATCGAATTCGTCGCCGTCCACTCCGAAAAACTGACCTCGGCCACCAGGGTCGGCTTGACCCAGTGGTTGCCGCGGCCGGGGACGGCGCGCGGCGGGAAGGGATTCTCGTCGCTGGCGATGGTTTCCAGGGTCTCGCGCATATGGCGCAGCGAGGCGCCGTTGAAGCCGCTGCCGCAGTTGCCGGCGTAGCGCAGCACGCCTTTCTCGTCATAGTAGCCGAGCAGCAGCGAGCCGATGCCGGTGCGGGCGCCCTGCGGGTCGGTATAGCCGCCGATCACGAATTCCTGGCGCATCCCGCATTTCAGCTTGATCCATTCCGGCGAGCGCCGGTTCACGTAGCGCGAGTCGCGCCGCTTGCCGATCACGCCTTCGAGGCCGATCTGGCAGGCGGCCACCACCAGCTGGCTGGGGTCGGTGCCGAATTCGCTGGAGAAGCGCACGCTGTCGGACGCCTTCGCGGCCAGCACGTCCTGCAGCAGCGGGCGGCGCTGGTCGAGCCTCACCTCGCGCAGGTCGTAGCCCTTGAAGTAAGGGATGTCGAAGATGAAGTAGACGATCTGGGCGCGGTTCGAGCCGTCGAAGGCCAGCTGCAGCAGGTTGAAGTTCGGCTTGCCGTTCTCGTCGTGGACCACGATCTCGCCGTCGTACCAGCCGTCCGGCAGCTTCATGCGCTTGATCTCGTCGCGCAGCGGCCGCAGCTTGTCGGTCCAGTCCTTGCCGTTGCGGGTGACGAGGCGAATGTCCTTGCCCTTGTCGGCGACGCGGGTCAGCATGCGGTAGCCGTCGAACTTGATCTCGAAGATCCATTCCTCGGGCCGTTCGGGCGGGCCGTCGACCAGGGTCGCCAGTTCGGCATTCAGGGTTTCCGGCAGCTCGGCCTTGACCGCGCCCTCGGGCATGGCGCCGCGCCGCGTGGTCTTTGCCGGCTTCTTCGACGGCCTGGCCTCGGCCTTCAAGGCCACCAGCTTGGCGCGCGCCGCTTCCCGGTCTTCGGGCGAGCCCGGCATCGGCAGGTCCTTGACGCTGTCCGGCATCTCGTCGACCACCGAGAACTCGGACGCCGGCCGCATGTACTCGTCGTTTTCCTTGATCAGCAGCCAGGGCTCCTGCTTGTCTTCCTCATGGCCGCGCAGGCGCACCAGCACCCAGCGTCCGTGCATCTTGTGGCCATGCATCTCGAACTTGATCTCGCCCTTGGCATAGCCCTTGCGCGGGTCGCCGACCGGCTCCCAGGTGCCTTTGTCCCAGACGATGACCTCGCCCGCGCCATATTGCTTGGGCGGGATCGTGCCTTCGAAATCGGAATAGGAGATCGGATGGTCCTCGACGTGCACGGCCATGCGCTTGTCGTGGCTGTCGTAGCTGGGGCCCTTGGGCACGGCCCAGCTCTTCATGGTGCCGTCGAGCTCGAGACGGAAATCGTAGTGCAGCCTGGAGGCCCAGTGTTTCTGGATCACGAAGGTGAGCGCGCCGGTGCTGGCGTCGCCCCCTTCCGCGGGTTCCGACGTGATCGAAAAATTCCGCTTGGCCTTGTATTCCTTGAGTGCGTCGGGCATGGCATCACCTGTACATCAGCAGCAATATTGCTCAATATACTGCGATGCCACGGGCATGACTGTACGGCAGCTAACCGTCACTGCCGACGCTCATTTGAGCACTTATTTCCGCTCAGATGCGCTCTGATCGCGGGCCGCACGGAACTCCGAGTCTTTCGACCAGTTCGGCCAGGCGTTCGAATCGGCCAGTTCGCGGCCCACCGCGTACAGGATGCCGAGGTCGCGCGCCATCCCCTCGAAGGTCCACTCCGGACGCCATTCGTCGGACGGCTGGTGGTAGTTCTCCTTGACGTAGCGCTCGGCCTCCTTCTTGCCGGCCGCAAGCCCGCCCTGCTCCCAATGCTCGCCCGATCCGAAGGAGATCGCCGGCACGCCGCGCTTGGCGAAGGGGAAGTGGTCGGAGCGGAAGAAGTGGCCGGCTTCCGGCTTCGGATCCGGCGAGTAGCTCAGGCCGGCCAGCCTGGCCTTGGCCTTCAGGCGGTCCAGCAGATCCAGCTTCGCGCTGCCCGAAATCGTGAAGTCCTTGGCCTTGCCGTGCGGGTCGAGGGCGTCCATATTGATCACGCCGACCGTCTTCGCCAGCGGATACACCGGGTTCGAGGCATAGTATTCGGAGCCCAGCAGGCCCTTCTCTTCGGCCGTCACCGCCAGGAACACCACGCTGCGCTGGGGCGCCGGCGCGGCGGCGTACACGCGCGCCAGTTCCAGCAGGGCCGCGATGCCGGTCGCGTTGTCGACCGCGCCGTTGTAGATCCTGTCGCCCTTGGCGTCCGGCAGGCCGATGCCGAGATGGTCCCAGTGACCGCTGTAGATCACGACCTGGTCCGGATGCCGGCTGCCTTCGCGCAGCGCGACCACGTTCTTCGACGTGATCACCTGGGCGTCGACGGCGTACTTGCCCGACATCGAGACGCCGGTCAGCTCGACCGGCCTGAAGCTGCGCGAGGCGGCCGACTTCTTCAGCTTGTCGAAGTCCAGGCCGGCGCGCTTGAACAGGTCGACGGCCAGGTCGCGCTGGATCCAGGCCTCGACCGGCGCATGCGATTCGCGCGGGTTCTTGCGCACCACGTCGTACATGACGTTGGTATTGGAGTTTTTCACCGTCGCCCAGCCATAGGAAGCCGGCGCGGTCTCGTGGACAATGATGGTGCCGAGGGCGCCGCGGCGCGCCATCTCTTCGAACTTGTAGGTCCAGCGGCCGTAATAGGTCATGGCCTTGCCGCCGAAATCGCCGCGGCCCGCCTCGAAGTCCGGATCGTTGATCAGCACCACGGCCAGCTTGCCCTTCATGTCCTGGCCCTTGAAGTCGTCCCATTTGCGCTCCGGCGCGGTCACGCCGTAGCCGACGAAGACCAGCGGCGCATCCCTGAATTCCACGCCTTTGGCGCCCGTCATCGAGGCGCGCACGGCGATCTGCTCGCCTTGGGTGAGGGTTTCTTCTTTCCCGCCGCCCTTGACGCTGACCTCGACCGGGCCCTTGATCTCGAAGCGGCCCAGCGGCACGTCCTGGGTCCAGCCGCGCTTGCCGTCAATGGCGTCGCCGCCCGGCTTCAGGCCGGCCGCCTCGAACTGGTTGATGAGGTAGGCGACGGTCTTGGCTTCGCCCGGCGTGTTCGGGCCGCGGCCTTCGAACTCGTCCGAGGACAGCACCTTGACGTCGTGCGACAGGTGGGAGGCTTCGATCTGCACGGCCTGGCCGGCGGGCACCGCCGGCTTTACAGCGGCGTTCACGGCCGGGGCGGCATGCGCGGACGCGGCCAGCGCGGCCGCGGATAGGATGGCGATGGAGGTGGTGGTCTTCACGGTCTCGTTGGTTTTCTTGGTTGGTGGAAATGCCGGATGAGTATCCTTTGAATAATTTGCAATGTCAAACAGGCATCAATCGTGCGCATCGCATATAGTCGAGCTTCCTTCAGCATCGATTCGAGAGCTCATGTGAAACCTTCCGCCCTGCTCCTGCCCTGCGCCGTCTTCGCCGCCCTCGCGCTGGCCCTGCCCGCCGCCCTGGCCCAATCCACCGCGCCGGTGTCGGCCACGGCCGCTCAAGACCCGGTCGCCCGCCTGGTCGGCCAGCTCGACCTCGAACGCTACAAGGAGACCATTCGCGGCCTGGCCCGCTTCGGCGACCGCAAACAGGGCACCGAACGCAACCGCAAGGCGATTGACTGGATCGAGGCCCAGCTGAAGTCCTACGGCTGCGCCACCGAGCGCATCCGTTATGACTATGTGCCGCCGGCGCCGCGTCCGCCCGGCAGCCCGCGTCCGGCGGCAGCGGGAGGCGGCCGCGGCAGCCCGGCCGGCCAGGGTGGCAGCACCCTGTTCGGCACCCGCGCGCCCACCGGCGTCAATCAGGATCCGATGGCCCAGCCCGACGAGCGCCTCCGCGCCCTCAACGCCGAGCAGCCGGATCCGAAGGGCGGCCCGCGCGAAGAGGTGGTTTGCACCAAGGTCGGCAGCAGCCGTCCCGACGAGATGTATATCGTGGCCGCCCACATGGATGGCCTCGGCTTCGGCGAAGCGGCCAACGACGACGCCTCCGGCACGGCCCTGGTGATGGAACTGGCGCGGATCCTCAATGCGCCCGGCGTCACTACCGAGCGCAGCATCCGCTTCGCGCTGTGGAACAACGAGGAGACCGGCCTGAACGGCGCCTCCGCCTATGTGGCCCAGCGCAAGGATTTGCAGGGGATCGAATCGCCCAAGGGCTCGGGCCGCTATCCGGAACCGCGCTGGCTGGGCATGATCCAGCACGACATGATGATGTTCGACCACGGCATGCCGGTCGCGCGCACGGATGCGAACGGCAAGACGGTCACGGCGCCGCCGCCGGAGCAGCGCCGCGAAGCCGACGTCAACATCGAGTTCCAGGCGAACTCGCGCCAGGCCGAAGGCTCGCAGAAGCTGGCCTGGGCCTTCCGCGCCGCGAACGAGCAATACGCCACCGACTATCCGGCCGCCGTCGGTCCGCACATGACGAATACGGACTCGACCCCGTTCATGGACCTGGTGCCGTCGATCTCGCTGCGCGAGAACGAGCGCGGCCAGCAGATCGGCGCCGGCTGGAATCCGCACTGGCACCAGCCGACCGACCTGGTGTCGACCTTCAGCGACAAGGACTTCCTGCTGGGCCTCAATGCGGCCCAGACCACGCTGGCGGCGATTGCCCGGCTGGCCGGCGCCCAGGAAAAGAAATGATAGCTATTTGTAAGAACATGTAAAAACGCGTCAACTGGCCGGCGGCTGGCCGCGTTGAGGGATCAGTAGCACCCGGGAATGTCCCAAAAATTTCGAAGACAACACTGAAGGAAACATCGCCATGAGCAAAATCGTCGCTACCCTGATCGCCGGTCTGTTCGCCACCTCGGCATTTGCCGCCCAGTCGACCGCTATGTCGCCGGCGCCGGCAAGCACCCATGCCGCCAAGGCCGATGCAAAAGCCGACAAGAATGTCGCCAAAGCGGAAGCCAAGGAAGAGAAAGCGGCAGCCAAGGCAGACGCCAAGGTAGAGAAGAAAGCAGCCGAGGCCAATTCCGACGTCGCCGTCGCCAAGGCCGACGCCGCCAAGACCAAGGCAAAAGCACACAAGAAGGCCGCAAAGGCCAAAGCGGAGGCCGCTGCCGACAAGGCTGCCGCTCACGCAGACCAGAAAGCCGACACGGCAGCAGCACACTAAGCCAAGCGGCTCAAGCCCCATCGCTTCGAAAGACAGGGTGCCTACCCTGTCTTTTTTTCGTCTCCGCACTACAATGGCGGTTCCTCCGACTGGGATTCCGCCATGCACAAGATCGTCTTCCTTGACCGCGACAGCCTGATCGCCGACGTCCGTCCGCCCGCCTTCGAACATGCCTGGCAGGACTATCGGGCCACCGCCCAGCAGGACGTCGTCGAACGCCTGCGCGGCGCCACGGTCGCGATCATCAACAAGGTGCCGATCCGCGCGGAGGCGATCGCCCAGTTGCCGGACCTGAAACTGGTGGCCGTGGCCGCGACCGGGACCGACAACGTCGACCTGGCCGCCTGCCGCGAGCGCGGCATCGCGGTCTGCAATATCCGGAATTACTCGGTGGTGTCGGTGCCGGAGCACTGCTTCGCCCTGATGCTGGCGGTGCGGCGCAACCTGCTGGCCTATGCCGCCGACGTCGCCGCCGGGCGCTGGGAAAGCTCGACGCGCTTCTGCCTGCTCGACCACCCGATCGGCGACCTCGCCGGCAGCCGTCTCGGCATCGTCGGCTATGGCGCGCTGGGCCGCCGCGTGGCGCAGATCGGCCGCGCCTTCGGCATGGAGATCGCGGTGGCGTCGCGCTCACCGGTCGGCGACGGCGACGTGGTGCAGCTGCCGCTGTCCGAGCTGCTGTCCACCAGCGACGTGATCAGCCTGCACCTGCCGCTGACCGGGCAGACCCGCCACATGATCGGCGCGGCCGAGCTGGCGTCGATGAAGAAGAACGCCATCCTGATCAACACCGCGCGCGGCGGCCTGGTGGACGAAGCCGCGCTGGCCGAGGCACTCAGGAACGGCGTCATCGCCGGCGCCGGCTTCGACGTGCTGAGCAAGGAACCGCCGGTGCCGGACAACCCGCTTCTGAAACTGAACCTGCCGAACTTCGTGCTGACCCCGCACGTGGCCTGGGCCAGCGGCGGCGCCATGCAGACCCTCGCCGACATGCTGGTCGATAACATCGACGCCTGGGCGGCCGGCACGCCCACGAACCTCGTATGACCGCGCCATGAGTACCACCGACGCCATCACCCCGTCGACCATCGTCCAGCTGGTCGACACCTTTTACGCCCGCGTCCGCGAAGACGCCGTGCTGGGCCCCGTCTTCGAAGAGAAGCTGGCCGGCCACTGGCACGAGCACATGCCGCGCATGGTTGCCTTCTGGACCAAGGTCCTGCTCGATACCGGCGAATTCCAGGGCAATGTCTTCGGCAAGCACATGGCCCTGAGCGGCATCGGCCGAGAACACTTCGTCCGCTGGCTCACCCTGTTCAGGATGACCGCGATCGAAGTGTTCGGCACCGAGGACTCCGCCGAGGCGGTGGTCGTGGCCAACCGCATCGCCAGCAGCCTGCAGCTGGGTTTCTTCGGCGAGATCCAGGTCCAGGTCTGAACTTCAGTGGTCGAGCCGCGCGATCCTCAGCAGATTGGTGGTGCCGGACGCGCCGAACGGCATGCCGGCGGCGATCGCGATGGTCTGGCCTTCGCGCGCCAGCCCTTCGCGGCGGGCGGTAATGCAGGCGAAGTCCGTCATCTCCGACACGTCGGCGACATCATGGGTCAGCACCGCGTGCACGCCCCACACCAGCGCCAGGGCGCGCGCGGTGGCGAGCTTGGGCGTCATGCCGATGATGGGCGCCTGCGGCCGTTCGCGCGCCAGCCGCAGGGCCGAGTGGCCGGAGCTGGTGTAGGCGACGGTGGCCGCCACGTCGAGCAGTTCGGCCACGTTGCGCATCGCCAGCCCGATCGCGTCCGCGATCTCGGCCCGCGCCGGGCTCTGGCTCGCCGCGATGCTTTCGCGGTAGACGGGATCGGACTCGGTCTGGACGATGATGTTGTTCATCATGGTGACCGCCTCGACCGGGTACTTGCCCGACGCCGACTCGGCCGACAGCATCACCGCATCCACGCCGTCGTAGATCGCGGTGGCGACGTCCGAGGCTTCGGCGCGGGTCGGCACCGGCGCCGTCACCATCGATTCCAGCATTTGCGTGGCCACGATGACCGGCTTGCCGAGACGGCGGCAGACGCGCACGATGCGCTTCTGGATCGCCGGCACCTGCTCGGCCGGCATCTCGACGCCGAGGTCGCCGCGCGCCACCATGATGGCGTCGGCTTCCTCGACGATCGCTTCCAGGTCCTTCACCCCAGCCGGCTTCTCCAGCTTGGCGACGATGCGGGCGCGTCCCTGCACGATCTCCTTGATCTCGCGGATGTCCTCGGCCCGCTGCACGAAGGACAGCGCGACCCAGTCGATCCCCAGACTCAAGCCGAAGGCCAGGTCCTGGCGGTCCTTGTCGGTCAGCGCCGACAGCGGCAGCACCACGCCGGGGACGTTGACGCCCTTGCGGTCGGACAGCACGCCGCCATTCACGACCGTGGTATCGGCCGACTCGGCGTTGAATTGCTCGACCCGCAGCGCGATCCGCCCGTCGTCGAGCAGCAGGATGGTGCCCTGCTCCAGCGCCGCGAAGATCGCGGGATGCGGCAGCGCGACGCGCCTGCCGTCGCCGGGCTGGCCGGCATTCAGGTCGAGCCGGAACGATGCCCCGGCCTCGAGGGTGACGCGGCCTTCGGCAAAGGTGCCGATGCGCAGCTTCGGCCCCTGCAGGTCGATCAGGACCCCCACCGGGCGGCCCAGCGACTGTTCGAGCGCGCGCAGCTTGTCGAGGCGGGCCTTGTGGTCCTCGTGGCTGCCGTGGCTGAAGTTGAGACGGAAGACGTCGGCGCCGGCGCGGAACAGGGCCTCGATGGTGGCCGCGTCCGTGCTGGCCGGGCCGAGGGTGGCGACGATTTTCGCCTTGCGATTACGATGCATGTGTGGTGCTCCCGTGGGGCGTGTCGATCAGGATGGCGCGGAAGTCGTTCACATTGGTGAGCGTGGGACCGGTGACGATGGCGTCGCCGAGCGCCTGGAAGAAGCCGTGGCCGTCGTTGCGGTCCAGGCTTTGCATGGGCCGGATCTCCCTGTCGAAGGCGCGCGCCAACGTATCCGGCGAGAAGTAAGCGCCGGCGATCTCCTCCTGGCCGTCGACGCCGTCGGTATCGCCTGCCAGGCCGTATATGCCGGCTTCGCCGCGCAGGGCGATCGCAGCCGACAGAAGAAACTCGACGTTGCGCCCGCCGCGGCCGTCGCCCCGCACCGTCACCGTGGTCTCGCCGCCGGACAGCAGGATGCAGGGCGTGCCGAAGGGCTGGCCGCGCCGCGCCACCTGCAGCGCCATGCCGGCCATGACCTTGCCGACCTCGCGGGCTTCGCCTTCCAGGCTGTCGCCGAGGATGTGGACGGCGACGCCGGCCGCCTCGGCCACGCGGGCCGCGGCCTCCAACGCCATCTGCGGGGTGGCGACGAAGCGGACTTCATTGCCGGCCAGGCGCGGATCGCCCGGCTTGACCGATTCCCCTGCCCCGCTCTCCAGCACGTCGCGCACCCTGCCCGGCAACGCGATACCGTAGCGGCGCACGATGTCGAGGGCATCCGCGCAGGTGCTCGGATCGGCGACGGTCGGACCGGAGGCGATGTCGCAGGGTTCGTCGCCCGGCACGTCCGAGATCAGCAGGGTCAGCACCTTTGCCGGATGGCAGGCGGCGGCCAGCCGTCCGCCCTTGATGGCGGAAAGATGGCGGCGCACGCAATTCATTTCGCCGATGCTGGCGCCGGACGCCAGCAGCGCGCGGCTCACGAGCTGCTTGTCTTCGAGCGTGATGCCGGGCAGCGGCAGCGGCAGCAGGGACGAGCCGCCGCCGGAGACCAGGCACAGCACCGTGTCGTCGGGACCCAGGCCGCGCACCAGTTCCAGCATGCGCCTTGCCGCCCGTTCGCCGGCGGCGTCGGGCACCGGATGCGCCGCCTCGACGATCTCGATGCGTTCGCACGGCACCGCATAGCCGTAGCGCGTGACGACCAGGCCTTCCAGCTTGCCCGGCCAGGCCCGTTCGACCGCCCGCGCCATCGCCGCCGAGGCCTTGCCCGCCCCGATCACCACCAGCCGGCCGCGCGGCGCGGCGGGCAGATGGGGCGGAACGCATTTGTCCGGCTGGGCCGCGGCGATGGCGGCGTCGAACATCGCCTTCAGTAGTGCTTTCGCGTCCATGGTTTCAGGCCGATACGTTCTGCGGTTTCACCAGGCTGACGGCGACGTCCTCGCGGTCCTCGTTGCCGTGCGGGGTGATCAGGGCTTCCTGTTCCGGCGCCGGTTCCTCGCCGTTCAGGATGCGGTTCATGCGGACGCGGTCGACGGCGCCGACCCAGCGTGCCACCACCAGGGTGCCGACGCCGTTGCCGATCGTGTTGGTGATGGCGCGCGCCTCGGACATGAAGCGGTCGACGCCCAGCAGGAGCACCATGCCGGACACCGGGATCTTGCCCATCGAAGCCAGGGTGGCGGCCAGGGTGATGAAGCCGGAACCGGTGACCCCGGCCGAGCCTTTCGAGGTGATCATCAGCACGCCCAGCACGACCAGCTGGTCCATCAGCGACAGCGGCGTGTTGGTGGCCTGGGCGATGAAGATCGCGGCCATGGTGTAGTAGATGCACTGGCCGTCGGGATTGAAGGTGACGCCGGACGGCACCACCAGCCCCACCACCGACTTCGAGACGCCCAGGTACTCCAGCTTCTTCATCAGCTGCGGGACGACGGACTCGGACGAGCTGGTGCCGAGCACGGTGAAGATCTCCTCGCGGATGAAGCGCAGGAACTTCCAGATGCTGAAGCCGCAGATCCGGGCGACCACGCCCAGCACGACGAACACGAAGGCGACGCAGGTCAGGTACATGGAACCCATCAGCTGACCGAGCGACAGCAGCGAGCCCAGGCCGTATTTGCCGACCGTGAAGGCGATGGCGCCGAAAGCGGCGAGCGGCGCGATCCGCATGACCATGCCGAGCACCATGAACATGCCGGTATTGAAGGCTTCCAGGATGTCGACCACGGGTTTGGCGTGGCGGCCCATGCGCGACAGCGCAATGCCGAACATGGTGCCGAACACCAGGATCTGCAGGATATCGTTCTTGGCCAGGGCGTCGATGGCGCTGGTCGGGACCATGTTCAGCAGGAAGTCGACGAAACCGGTCGATTTCGCCGCCGCCGCCGTATAGTTGCTGATAGCCTTGGTGTCGAGGTGGGCCGGATCGACGTTCATGCCGACGCCGGGCTGGACCACGTTTACGACGATCAGGCCGAGCAGCAGGGCGAAGGTCGACATGACTTCGAAATAGATCAGGGCTCTGCTGCCTACGCGTCCCAGTTCCTTCAAGCTCTCCATCTTGGCGATGCCGAGCACCACCATCGCGAAGATGACCGGTGCGAACACCATCTTGATCAGCCGGATGAAGAGGTCGCCCAGCGGCTTGAGGTCGGTGCCGAGCTTGGGATACAGGTAGCCGAGCAGGCCGCCTGCGATGACGCCGATTAGAACCTGGACGTATAGCCTGCCAAAGAAGCTTCTGGACATGATGTCGGTCTCCATTATGTGATGTGTTTCGAGTCCCCCCGGCTCTTCATGGCCGGTCGGGGACGGGGCTGATGCGGACTCAGGCCGCTGCGCGCTCCTGGCTGCCGTCGAGGATGCCGCACACGGCCCTGGTGACGTCCGCCGTGGTGGCGGCGCCGCCCAGGTCGCGGGTGTGCAGGGTTGGGGTGGCGGTGACGGTCTCGATCGCCTGCATCACCCGCTGTGCGGCTTCGTTCTCGCCCAGGTGCTCGAGCAGCATGACCACCGACCAGAAGGTGCCGATCGGATTGGCCCATCCTTTGCCCATGATGTCGAAAGCCGAACCGTGGATCGGCTCGAACATCGACGGATAGCGGCGCTCCGGATCGATGTTGCCGGTCGGGGCGATGCCCAGGCTGCCGGCCAGGGCCGCGGCCAGGTCGGAGAGGATGTCGGCATGCAGGTTGGTGGCGACGATGGTGTCCAGGGTCGCCGGGCGGTTGACCATGCGCGCGGTGGCGGCGTCGACCAGCTCCTTGTCCCACTTCACGTCCGGGAAGTCCTTGGCCACCTGCACGGCCACCTCGTCCCACATCACCATCGCGTGGCGCTGGGCATTGCTCTTGGTGATGACGGTCAGCTGCTTGCGCGGGCGGGACTGGGCCAGCCTGAAGGCGAAGCGCAGGATGCGCTCGACGCCGACGCGGGTCATCATGCTGACGTCGGTGGCGGCTTCGATCGGGTGGCCCTGGTGCACGCGGCCGCCGACGCCCGAGTATTCGCCTTCCGAGTTCTCGCGCACGATGACCCAGTTCAGGTCTTCCGGCGCGCAGCGCTTCAGCGGACCGTCGATGCCCGGCAGGATGCGGGTCGGGCGCACGTTGGCGTACTGGTCGAAGCCCTGGCAGATCTTCAGGCGCAGGCCCCACAGGGTGATGTGGTCGGCGATGTCCGGGTCGCCGGCGGAGCCGAACAGGATGGCATCCTTGTTACGCAGAGAGTCGAGGCCGTCGGCCGGCATCATCACGCCGTGCTTGCGGTAGTAGTCGCCGCCCCAGTCGAAATCTTCGAAGGCGAATTTGAACTTGCTGCTCGTCGCGGCGAGCGCCTCCAGCACCTGGCGGCCCGCGGGCACCACTTCCTTGCCGATGCCGTCGCCGGGGATGGTTGCGATTTGGTAGGTCTTCATATTCCTGTCTCCTGTGTAAGCCTGTATAGGTAAACGTGCATCCGTGGAGCCACTGTATGGCCTGGACGGGGGCAAATATCTTGGCTAGACTTAATCCGTCTTTAACCCGAAGTTAAGAATCGACATGAGCAGCGGCATCCAACCGGCCGAACTCGGCTTCTTCGTCTCGCTCGGCACCTGCGGCAGCCTGAGCGGTGCGGCGCGCGAACTCGGCATTAGCACGGCCGCCGTCAGCAAGCGCCTGTCGCAGATGGAGGCGCGCCTCGGCGTGCCGCTGGTGAACCGCACCACGCGGCGCATGAGCCTGACGCCGGACGGCGAAGTCCTGTTCGAGCACGCCCGCCGCATCCTCGGCGAGATCGCCGACCTCGACCAGCTGCTGGGCAGCTCGAAAGACCAGCCCAAGGGCCTGCTGCGGGTGAACGCCACCCTGGGCTTCGGCCGCCTGCACATCGCGCCGGCGATCTCGCAATACGTGCTGAATTACCCGGAGGTCGACGTGCAGCTGCAGCTGTCCGTGAATCCGCCGCCGCTGACCGAGGACCAGTTCGACGTCTGCATCCGCTTCGGCGAGCCCGGCGACACGCGCGTGATCGCGAAGAAGCTGGCATCGAACCGGCGCCTGCTGTGCACCTCGCCCAAATACCTGGCGGCGCGCGGCGAGCCGATGACGCCGTCGGACCTGGTGCGCCACAACTGCATCTGCATCCGCCAGGGCGACGAAGCCTACGGCACCTGGCGCCTGTTCAGGGACCGCGATACGAATGGCCCCGGCGAGCCGGTCAAGGTGCGCGGCAACCTGACCACCAACGATGGCGAGATCGCGGTCAACTGGGCGCTCGACGGCCACGGCATCCTGCTGCGGGCGGAATGGGATATCGAGCGCTACCTGGAAAGCGGCCGCCTGGTGAGGGTGCTGCCGCAGTACCGGACGCCGGATGCGGACATCTATGCGATCTATCCGCAGCACCAGCACCAGTCGGCGCGGATCCGGACCCTGGTCGCCTTCCTGTCGCAGGCCTTCGAGCGCTTCGCCCAGCACCGCGCCTATCGCGCGATGGAGGCATAGGGAAGCGATGCTGCTGAACTCAATCCAGGACCTGATGCGCCCTCCTCCGGGCATGGCCTTCGACTTCAGCCAGCCGCGCGGCGAGCCGGCCCTGACCCCGGCGCACGGTGTCTCCTGGCGGGTGTTCGCCAATCCGGTGTCGCTGTTCGTCGGCGGCGTGACGGCGGTGCTGCTCGAACTGGCCGAGCCCTCGGTGCGCTCGGGCGTGTGGGACCACAGCGGCTTCCGACGCGATCCGCCCACGCGCCTGCGGCGCACCGGCTTTGCGGCCATGATGACGGTCTACGGGCCGCGCCCGGCGGCGGAAAAGATGATCGCCCACGTGGTGCGCATGCACGATCGTGTGCAGGGAACGACGCCCGCCGGCGTGGCGTACCGCGCCAACGATCCGCGGCTGCTGGACTGGGTGCATGCGACGGCCAGCTTCGGGTTCGCCGAGGCGTATCACCGCTACGTCCGGGCTTTATCGGCGGCCGAGAAGGACGCGGTATATGCCGAAGGCCTGGCGTCCGCCGGCTTGTATGGCGCGACCGGGGCACCCGCGTCCTGGTCGGCGTGGGAGGCCATGCTGGCGCGGACCGCGCCCGGGCTGGAAGGCTCGGATGTCCTTGCCGAGTTCCTGGGCATCATGATGGAAGCGGCCATTCTTCCCGCACCGCTGCGCTGGCTCCAGCGCCTGCTGGTGCGCGCCGCGGTGGAGATGACGCCGGCGCCGGTGCGGTCGCTGCCGCAGCTGCGTGGACATCGGCTGCGGTTCGGGGAGGCGGCGCTGGTGCGGTCGCTGGCGCGCGGTTCCGGGTTGCTGCCGCTGGGGGATACGCCGCCGGTGCAGGCTGCGCGGCGGATGGCGGGCGGCCGCGCAGTGCGCCATCAAGGTCGAGCTACTTGATGTCGGGAATTTGTATTGACGCCACTCGACCTGGCGATTTCCCGAGTTTTTTAACAAACAGTCGTTGCAAGGCTGTGACCGCCAAGCGTAGCATCCTCCAACCGGGCACAACACTGTGCCCGGGTCCTGAATGGAGGAGCAGCCATGACCAGAAGAAGAGAATTCCTTCGGATTGCTTCCAGGGCGGGCGTCTCGGCATGCGCGGCGGCCGTGCTTCCGCGCTTCGCCATGGCCCAAAGCGGCAGCAAGACGAGCGTGCACTACATCGATCCAGGCGCCACCGCTCCCGGTCCCGGCGACGGCACGCTTGCCAATCCCTACCGGTCATGGACCAGCGTGTCCTGGACGCCCGGCCATACCTACCTGCAGAAACGGGGCACGACCTATTCGGGTGTCTTCCGGGTAGGCGCGAGCGGCACGGCGGCCCAGCGCATCACGATCGGTGCCTATTACAAATCGAATGGCGACGATGATCCTACCCAGCCAAAACCGGTCATCATCCTGCCGGGCGCGCCCACCACCCCGGCCGCCGGCGCCTCGATCGCGGCGCTCAACCAGGAGCGCGATTTCATCACCTACCGCAATCTGGACATCCGCAACACCGCCCTGCCGGAAGCCGCCGGCGTAGCGATCATCTGGCTGGGCAATAACTGCGTTTTCGAAAACAATAACGTGACGTCGAATTGCGGCGGCGTGTATGTCTACACAAAAAACCATGTGACCGTTTCCGGCTGCCTGCTCGACGTCATCAGCAATGGTCCGAGCTATGGCAACCAGGGGATCCTGGTCGCTGCGAACACGACGATCGACGACCTCCGCTTGCTGAACAACACCGTCCGCCATCGCGGCGGCGGCACCTCGGGATCGCATGGCATCCGCTGCGAGACCTACAACAGCAGCTCTTTCCTCACCCATCTCGTGATCAGCGGGAACCGCGTTTCGCCGCCTCCCGGCATCGCTTACTGCATGAACGGCAGTGCGATGGGCGTCTTTCTCATCCAGGGGTCCGCTGCCAGGCTGGACAACAATACCGTGACCGGCATGCTGGTCGGAATCTTCATCAACGGTGGAGATGGCAGCTATGTGGGCAACAACAACTGCAGCAACAATATGAATTTCGGCATCCATATCAGCGGCTTTGCCAAGTCCTACATCATCGAGCGCAACACCTGCAATTCGAATGGCGGGACCCTGAGCACGACCTATTACGGCCGGGGCATCGAGCTGTCGTCGGCGAAAGGGCAAGATGCCGTATCGGGACATACGATCCGCTACAACACCTGCAGGTTCAACTATAACTATGGCGGTCCGCTGGACAACGGTTCGGAAGGCGTCGGCATCGGCATCGACGACGGCACCAACCGGTGCTCGGTCTACGGCAACATTGTTTCGAACAATGAAGGGAACGGTATCCAGGTGTACGGCGGCGGCGACAGGGCCAAGTGGACCGACACGGGCGGCCACACGATCAATGCCAACAAGATGGATTCGAATTGCAGCTTTTCCGTAATGAACCGGCGCAGCGGCGGCAAGACGCCCAGCCAGTTCCAGGCGCATATCGCACTGGCCTACGTGTACGGCAAGCCCACCGTCGTTTCCAACAACACGTTTTCAGGGAAGACCCCGATGGGGGTTTATACCGACGGCACGGACGCAAACATCAGCACCGTCGGCAATATCTGAGCGCCCTTATCGGATTCTGCGGTGCCCGGTACTGGCGATGCCCGGGATGGTCGAATCCGCGCAGGCGTCAATGCACCGCAATAGCGGAAATCTCGACGGCGGCATCCTTGGGAAGCCGTTGCACCTGCACGGTGGCACGGGCTGGCGGTTTATCCTTGAAATACGTGCCATACACGGTGTTCAGCCGGGTAAAGTCGTTCAGGTCCTTGACGTACACGGTCGTGGAAACGACGTTTTCCATCGACATATTGCTGGCTGCAAGTACCGCCTTGAGATTGTCGAGCGCTTGCCTCGTTTGATCTTCGATCGACCCCTGGTTCAACTGACCGGTCTTGGGATCGATGGGAATCTGGCCGGCCAGGAAGACCATATTGCCGGCCCGGATGGCCTGGGAATAAGGGCCGATTGCCGCGGGGGCGTCTTTTGTGGCAATGACGTCCGCGGCCGATGCGTGCAGGACCGGGTAGCAGGCGAGAGCAAGAACGATTGCGCAGCCGAAGCGGATATTCGTTTTCATGGTTTTCCTTTTTCTTCGAAGAAAAGATATCGGACTCGTTGGGGCGAAAGAGCGCGTTGCTCAGCTCGGTCCCACGGTAAACCAATATAGATCACCAATCAGGCGTGTCAATACAAAGGCGCGACGGACGCCCCGAACCGCAGGTTCAGAGAATTTCCCGAATCGAAGCGCAAACCCTCTCGACATCCGCCACACCCATGCCGCAATGCAGCGGCAAGGTCAGCGTCTGGTCGCCGATCCGCTCGGCATGCGGGAACTGCCCGCGGCGGTAACCGAGGCTCTGGCCCAGGCTGGTCAAATGCGAGGGTTCATACGACAGCCCGGTGGCGATACCCCGCTCGCGCAAGGCCGCACGGAAGGACTGGCGGGTCGTCCCCAGGCGGTCGTAGGGCAGCAGCACGCAGAACATGTTCCAGCTCTGCCCCGCGACGCCGCGCGGCGGCAGCACCGCGTCCTCGATGTTCGGGAACACCTCGAAATAATGGTCCGCCAGCGCCTGCCGATGCGCCAGGAAGCCCGGCAGCTGCGCGAGCTGCGCCAGGCCGATGGCTGCCGATACGTCGGACATGTTGTACTTGCCGCTGGCGACCGCGACGTCGCGCGTATCGTCGGGCATGCGCTCGATGCCGTGGAAGCGCAACACCTCGATACTGCGTGCCGTCGCCTCGTCCGGCACCACGATGGCGCCGCCTTCGATGGTCGTCATGTTCTTGTTGGGGTGGAAGGAGAAGGTCGCGATGTCGCCGAAGCTGCCGACCGGGCGGCCCTGCCATGCCGAGCCCTGCACCAGCGCGGCATCCTCGATCACGCGCAGGCCGTGGCGGCGGGCCAGCGCGTAGAGCGCGTCCATGTCGCCCAGCGCACCGGGAAAATGGGTCGGCACGATGGCCCTGGTGCGCGGCGTGATCGAGGCTTCGACCTGCGCCAGGTCGATCGCGCGCGTGACCAGGTCGCAGTCGACGAACACCGGCCGCGCACCCACCTTGACGATCATGTTCATCGTCGAGAAGAAGCTCTGGGTCGAGGTGATGACCTCGTCGCCGGGGCCGATGCCGCAGGCCAGCAGGGCGAGTTCCATCGCGCCGGTCGCCGAGGTCAGGGTCCGCGTCGGACGCCCGCCGAAGGAGTGCGACAGGGCGCGCTCGAATTCCAGCACGCGCGGGCCGCTGGCGATCCAGCCGCTGCGCATGGTTTCCGCCATCGCGGCGATCGTGTCTTCGGAAATGCTCGGTTGCGAAAAATTCAGGTGTGCCACGAAGTCCTCATTGAAGTGATGATGCGGCGCGCAGCGGCAGGTCGAGGATGAATGCCGTCCCCATGGCAGGCAGACTCTCGACGCGGATGGTCCCGCCCAGCAGCGTGGTGACGATATTGTAGGCGATGTTCAGGCCCAGGCCGGTGCCGCCCTGCCCCATGCGCGTGGTGTAGAAGGGATCGAAGATGCGCGACAGGTGCTCGGACCCGATGCCGCGTCCGTCGTCGCGGAATTCGATCCGCACCCGCTCGGCGCCCGACATGGCGGCCGCCAGCACCATGGTGCCGCCCGGCCCGTCGAAGGCATGCAGCAGCGCGTTGTTGACGAAGTTGATCAGCACCTGCCCGAGCGGCCCCGGATAACTGTCCATCACGATGCCCGGCGCCACCTCGATCTCGAGCACATGCCCGCCGCGCCGCACCTGGTTCATGATGGTGGCGGCGATCTCGTGGCAGGCCTGGGCCAGGTCGAAGCGGCGGCGCTGGGTGCTGGCCTGATCGACCGAGACCTGCTTGAAGCTGTTCACCAGCTCGGCCGCCGAATGCAGGCTGCGCTGGATCAGGGCGCTGGCTTCGCTGGCCGCGCCGATCCATCCTTCCAGCTCCGATTTCTTCAGGGTGGACTGGGTGAAGCGCGCCGCCAGCTGCTCCGTCTTTTCCTGCAGGGTGCTGGCCATCAGCAGGCTGTTGCCGATCGGCGTATTCAGTTCGTGGGCGACGCCGGCCACCAGCGAGCCGAGCGAGGCCAGTTTCTCGTGCGCCGCGAGCTGGGCCTGGGTGTCCTTCAGCTGGCGGTAGGCGTCGGCATTGTCCAGCGCCACGCCCACGTAGGCGGCCAGGGTGCTGAGCATGTCGAGCTGGATGTGCTGGTAGGCGTGGGGCGTGTGGCTCTGCACGCAGATCACGCCAAGCGAACGGGTGCCGACCATCACCGGCACCATGATCAGAGAGGCCGGCGGCCGCGTATCCACCGAATCGCGCAGCTCGCCGACCCAGCTTGCAGCTTCGTGTTCGAAGTCGTCGATCAGGATCTCTTCGGCGCGCTCGGCGCTGCGCTGCGCCATCGCCAGCACGCGCGCGCCGCAATGCTCGGCGCCGGCGACGCGCTTGCCGTCTTCCATCACGAAGGGACAGTCGAGCCGGTCCCCGCGCAGCACGCCGATCGCGAACACGTGCACGTCCATCAGCTGGCGCACCTGGCCGTAGACATTCTTCATGATCGCGTCGCCGTCCAGGTTGGCGGTGAGTTCGCGGCCGATGTCGGACAGCAGCGCGATGTTGCGGCGCGCCTGCAGGGCCGCTTCCTTCTGCTGTTCGGCGGCCTCCTTCTGCAGCACCAGTTCGGCGGTGCGTGCGCCGACGGTGCGCTCCAGGGTTTCCTTCTGCTGCACCAGCGCGCGGATGCGCAGGCGGTAGATGGCGAAGCCGCCGCCCAGCAGGAACAGGGCGACCAGCAGCCGGAACCACCAGGTCATCCAGAACGGCCGCTCGATGGTGATCGCCATGCGCGCCGGGACGTCGCTCCACAGGCCGTCCTTGTTGGCGGCCCGGACTTCGAACACGTAATCGCCCGGATCGAGGTTCGTGTAGGTGGCGAAGCGCTTGCTGGCGTCGGTCTCGGTCCAGTCGCGGTCGAAGCCCAGCAGGCGGTAGGCGAAGCGGTTGGCCAGCGGGTCGGCGTAGTGCAGCGCCGCGAATTCCAGCGTGAAGCCGGCATCGCGGTAAGGCAGATCGATGTGCGGTTCGGCCACGCCATGCGGCAGCAGCGAGCGGCCCTGCACCAGGAACTCGGTGACGACCGCCTGGGCCGGATACGGGTTGTCGCGCACCGCGTCCGGCATGAAGGAGGTCATGCCGTTGACGCCGCCGAAGTGCAGCTCGCCGTCGGCGTCGCGTGCGGCCGCGCCGACGAAATAGGTGCCGTCCAGCAGGCCGTCCTTGGCACTGTAGTTCATGAACTCGCCGGTGGCCGGGTCGAGGCGGGTCAGGCCCACCGTGGTGCTGATCCACAGCTCGCCGTGATTGCCCTCGAGGATGGCGCCGATCGGCACCGGCCCGCGCGCCTTCGTCACCGGGAAATAGCGGAACACGGCGGCCCCGCCGGCATCGCGCTCCATGCGGTGCAGGCCGGCCGCGGTGCCGACCCACATCTCGCCGATCTTCGACTGGTAGAGATAATAGACGCGGTTGTGGCGCAGGGTGGTCGGATCCCGGTCGTCATGGCGGTAATGGCGGAAGGTGCCGCTGGCGCGGTCGAAACGGTCCAGGCCATTCTCGGTGCCGTACCAGATGGTGCCGTCGCGGTCTTCGAACAAGGCGAAGCCGTAGTTCTCGCCGAGGCTGCGCGGATCCTGGGGATCGTGGCGCCAGGCGCTCAGGACGTGGCCCTCCGGGTCGAGCAGGAACAGGCCGCCGCGGGTCGCGACCCACAGGTTGCCGCTGTGGTCGAGGATCAGGTCCTGCACGTAGTTGCTCGCCGAGTCCTTGCCCAGCGGGACGGTGGTGAAGCCGCCGCTGGCGGCGTCGCGCCAGGACAGCCCGGTCCCCGAGCCGACCCACAGCCGGCCGCGCCCCGGCAGCACCGCGGTGATGACGTCGTCCGGCAGGCTGTCGCGGCGCTTCGGGTCGTGGCGGATGCGCTCGAAGCGCCCGCTGATCGGTTCGAGGTGGATCAGGCCGGAGCCGGTCGTGCCCAGCCACAGCTTGCCGTCGGCGCCGGCGGCGATCGCGCGGACCTTGCGGCTGAGGGTTTCCGGGCGCTCGTCCGCCGCGCCCGGCAACAGCACGAAGCTGCCGAAGCCGCCGCTGGCCAGGTCGGCGCGGCTGACCCCGCCGAACAGGGTGCCGGCCCACAGGGTGCCGGTGCGGTCGACGCGTACCGCGCTGACCTGGTTGTCCGACAGGCTGTGGCGGTCGAGCGGCACGTTGTTGTAGCCGACGAAGCGCTGGGTGACCGGGTCCAGCCATTTCAGGCCGTCGAGGTCGGTGCCGACCCAAAGGTTGTTGCCGGCGTCGTGGTAGAGGGCCAGGATACCGGCGTCGCTCATGCCCTCTTCGGGTCCGACGTGGCGCCGCTCGGGCGGACCGTCGCCGGTACGCCATGCGTCCAGGCCGGCGGCGGTGCCGATCCACAGGGTGCCGTTCTGCCCCATCGACAGCGACAGCACCGTGTTGCGCTTGGCGCCGCCGCGCGGATCGATGTCGTAGTGCTCGAAGCTGGTGGCGCCGGCCGGCAAATGGTCGATGCCGACGCCGGTGCCCACCCACACGCCGCCGCGGCCGTCCGGCGCCAGCGCGCTGACGCGGTCGTCGCGCAGGCTGGCAGGATCGCCGGCATTGTGGCGGAAGGCGCGGAAGCGTCCGCTGGCGGGATCGAGGTGGATCAGTCCATCCCCGGTGCCGACCCACAGGCCGCCGCGGCCGGCGCCGACGATGGCGGTGACGGCGCGGTTGCGCGCCACCCGTTCGCTGACGGACGCGAAGGGATAGCGAACGAATTTCTGGCCGGCTTCGTCGAAGCGGGCCAGGCCGCCGCGCGTGCCGAACCACAGCCGGCCTTCATCGTCCTCGTAGGAGGCCTGGGTAAAATTGTCGGGCAGACTGGAGAGATCGCCGGGGTCGCTGCGGAAGCTGCGGATGCGGTAGCCGTCGTAGCGGTCGAGTCCGGCCTGGGTGCCGAACCACATGAAACCGGCGCGGTCCTGCAGGATCGTCTTCACCGATTCCTGCGACAGGCCCTGTTCCAGGCCAAGTCGTTCGAAGCGCAGGCTGCGCGGTGCGCCGGCCTGGGCGGACAGACTGACGACGCAGGCCAGGACGCAAGCGAGGAGGAAGCGGAACATAAAGAGGTTTTCCGGAAACAGCCTTTAATCTACCAGAAGCGCTTCTTATGTTGAGAAAAATTAAGACTTCCCCCTGCGGGATGTCGCTGCTATAATAGCGACTCGGGCGGCTGTAGCTCAGCTGGATAGAGTACTTGGCTACGAACCAAGGGGTCGTGGGTTCGATTCCTGCCAGCCGCACCACTTATGCATGAGGAATGGCTCAGAAAGTTCTGCTTTCTGGGCCATTTTTCTTTTGGCTGCCTGCATTGACATTGCCGCGCTCCGCGCCTGCCGGGAAATCGGGCTCCTGCCCTTGCAACAGCCGCCGGCTCCATGAGCCGCCGCTGATTCTTCGCGGCGGACTTGGCCATTCCGGAACTCGCTGCTATAATTCGCGCCTCGGGCGGCTGTAGCTCAGCTGGATAGAGTACTTGGCTACGAACCAAGGGGTCGTGGGTTCGATTCCTGCCAGCCGCACCACTTATACATGAGGAATGGCCCAGAAAGTTCTGCTTTCTGGGCCATTTTTCTTTTGACTGCTTGCATTGACATTGGCGCTCCGAGCCTCACGGGGAAATCGGTCGCATGTCCTTGAAACAGCTGCGCACGCCATGAGTCGCCGTCGATTCTCCACGGTGGACTTGGCCATTCCAGAACGCACTGCTATAATGCGCGCCTTGGGCGGCTGTAGCTCAGCTGGATAGAGTACTTGGCTACGAACCAAGGGGTCGTGGGTTCGATTCCTGCCAGCCGCACCACTTATACTTGAGGAATGGCTCAGAAAGTTCTGCTTTCTGGGCCATTTTTCTTTTGTCCGGCGTTTTCGGCGCAAGCTTTCACGCTAAGCTGTGCGGCAAGTCATGGGCCCGACAAAGGAATGGCAGTGAGCGAAAACAAGGACAGCAAAGTCTTTTCTCTGGGCGGCAGCGCCATTCTTCGCCACGCCGAGCCCGGCGCCTGGAGCCCGCCCGAGGGCGAGATGTGCCTCGAGCAGATTTCCGGGCACATCGAGCGGCATCTCGGACCGATCGCGTCCGTATTCCACGAAGTGGTCTCGGACACGGTCCATATCGACGTCCATGTCGTCCGCCCCACCGACGCGTATCCATTCGTCCGGCTGGTCACCTCGGGCATGAGCGATCTGCCGATGTCGACGCCGCAGGAAATCGACCCTCCCCGCTTTGCCGAACTGATCGTGACGCTGCCGCCGGACTGGAAACTCGACCAGGAATCCCTCAATGACGAATCCTGGTACTGGCCGCTAAGGCTGATCAAGGGCCTGGCGCGCTTTCCTCACAAGTACGGCACCTGGCTGGGCTGGGGCCACACCATGCCGAACGGCGATCCGGCGGAACCCTATGCGCCGGACGTGCAATTCGACGGCTGCATCCTGCTGCCGCCGGTGAGCGTGCCGGATGCATTCCACACGCTAGGGATCGACGAAGACAAGGAAATCGCCTTCTTCGCCGTCGTGCCTCTATATAAAGAAGAGATGGATCTGAAACTGCGGGCGGGAACCAACAAGCTCCTGGAACGCCTGGCGAAAAAGCGCATCGGCGACGCGATCGACCCGCACCGCCCGAATGCGGCGAAAAAACGCTTCGGCTTCCTCTGAGAATGGATACCGCGGCCATGCACTTGGCCATTCGCCAAGCCGCTGCTATAATGCGTGCCTCGGGCGGCTGTAGCTCAGCTGGATAGAGTACTTGGCTACGAACCAAGGGGTCGTGGGTTCGATTCCTGCCAGCCGCACCAGTTATTCTTGAGGAATGGCTCAGAAAGTTGATCTTTCTGGGCCATTTTTCTTTTCCGCTAACGGAATACCCTGCGTTTCCCGACCATACTGTCAGCCGAATCCGACCTTCCCCTGCCCTGCTTTTTTGCCGTTTCAGCCACTTTGCCAAATGGCAAAACTTCGCTATAATACGTGCATCGGGCGGCTGTAGCTCAGCTGGATAGAGTACTTGGCTACGAACCAAGGGGTCGTGGGTTCGATTCCTGCCAGCCGCACCAACATTTCAAGACGAATGGCTCAGAAAGCGATTTCTGGGCCATTTTTCTTTTGCCCATCCGTATTGTCCTTATGGATCAGTGACTTAGCCCTGCCATAGGACTAGTCCCGTGGGCAATTCCATTGCCGAGCGTTCAATAAATATTCACTAACTGCAACAAACTCGGCCGAGGAGTAGCGCGCGTCTGCAAGTAGGCTCAGTCCTACAAATACTTGGCAAGCCTGATAATTTTTTCTGCTCGTCAATGCAAATAGCCTCTCCTCCTCTATGAGAATCGGGTAATTGCCGAATCCGGTAAGAAATTATTGAACACGTGCACATTTCCGAGAAGAAGCGCACACATTGGTGGTTTTTGGCGCGTTTTATCGACGGTTTGATAGGATGAAGTTCCCCGATTCTTGAAAACCAAGCTGCAGGACGCGGCTGAATCTTTGCGAGGTAAGAAATGAAAAAATCTCTGATCGCTGGTATCGTGTTTGCAACCGCAACATTCGGTTCCTCGGCCGTCATGGCCCAAACCACCGGTGGCGGCACCGCCGCACCCACCATTGGCACCACCCCACAGGTTCTGGACCTGACCAATGGTAGTGGCTTCTTCGGTGACACGCTCGCCATGAACAACAATGGCGCCATGTTTGCCGACCACTTCACCTTCTCGGTCACCGGCACCACCAGCTCGAACTTCGATGCCATCGTTTCCTCGATCAGCCGCACGGCAGCTACCGGCCTGGATATCAGCGGCCTGTCGCTGTTCCGCGTCGGCGGCGGCACCGGCACCGGCGGCACCGGCATGGATACCCTGATCTCCAGCGGTACCCAGGTGAACAAGGGCGCCATGGACGTGTGGTCTGTGTCCAGCAGCAACCTATCCGCGGGCGACTACTACCTGCTGGTGAGCGGCAACATGGTGTCGAATACGGCAGCGTCGTTCGGCGGCGCCGTGATGCTGGCGCCGGTTCCCGAACCGGAAACCTACGGCATGATGCTCGCCGGCCTGGGCGTCCTGGGCTTCCTGGCTCGCCGCCGCAAGCAGGCCGCGAACCAGGCAGCGTAAGTTCCAGCGACCGTCTACACGGCATTGAAGCGGAGGCGCGCAAGCGCTTCCGCTTTTTTTATGGCGCTGTTTGCATTAAGTGTTGAATCTGCCCGGCGCCGCACTTGGAAATGCGTCTAGGCGGGCAATACGCTGGCCATCCAGCGCCCAGCGCCAGCCGAAGTAATGGTCCAGGTAAGGGCTGGGGACGCCGCGGAAAGGCAGCAGCCAGGTTCGCATCCGGCCTCCCGCGCGAATGCCGGGTCGGCCGCATGGCTATCGTTCACCAGCAGCGCGTCGCGTGCCAGGCGCGGCCCCAGGTGTTCCAGAAAAGATTCCACACTTGGCGCGAACAGCGCCTTTTTATGTGCGCAGCTTCTTGATCAGGCTGCGATTGCCGAGAATTTCCTCGATCTGCTCGAAGCGCACCGGCTTGACCATGTGGTGGTCGAAGCCCGCCTCGAAGGCCAGCTGGCGGTCCTTCTCCTGCCCCCAGCCGGTCACCGCGATCATCACCGTCATCGCGCCGCAGGACAGGCCGCGGATACCGCGCGCCAGGTCGTAGCCGGACATCTGCGGCAGGCCGATGTCGAGGAAGGCGTAGTCCGGGCAGAAGCGCTTGGCGGCGGCCAGCGCGTCCGGGCCGTTGTGCGTGATGACCACGCTGTGGCCCATCGCCGTCAGCAGCGCGCCGATGCTGTTGACGAAGTCGACGTTGTCGTCGGCCAGCAGGATGCGGTAGGTCTCGGCGCTGATGAAGGAAGCCGGGGTCGGCTTGGCCGGCAGCTCAGGATCGACCACAATCGGCAGGCGCACCACGAACTGGCTGCCGTGGCCGAGGCCTTCGCTGTGCGCTTCGATCGTGCCGCCGTGCAGTTCGACCAGCTTGCGCGCCAGCGACAGGCCGACGCCCAGGCCGGCGGTCGAGCGTTCCAGGGTCGAATCAACCTGCACGAACATCTCGAACACGATATCCAGCATCTCGGGTGCGATGCCGATGCCGGTATCCGCCACCACCAGCGTCAGGGTGCGGTCCTCGACGCTGGCATGCAGGCTCACGCGGCCGCCGCGGTTGGTGTACTTGGCGGCGTTGTTGAGCAGATTCGACAGGATCTGGGCCAGGCGGGTGGCGTCGCCGTTCAGGAATACGGGGCGGTCGGGCAGGTCGATCTGCAGCTCGTGTCCATGCAGGTCGATATACGGACGGACCACTTCGAGGGCGTCGTTGACCATCGCCTTCAGCTCGACGCGGCCGGACTTGATCGTGAACTTGCCGGTATTGATGCGCGAGACGTCCAGCAGGTCGTCCACCAGGCGCACCATCTGGCGCAGCTGGCGTTCCATGATGTCGGTGGCACGCTGGGTGGCCTGGGCGTCGCCGCTGCGCAGGCGCAGGATGTCGAGGCCGGTCCGGATCGGCGCCAGCGGATTGCGCAGCTCGTGCGCGAGGGTGGCCAGGAATTCGTCCTTGCGGCGGTCGGCCACGATCAGGGCCTGCTCCGCGCGTTCGCGCACCTGCATCTCGTGCTCCAGGGTGGCGTTGGCTTCCTGCAGTGCGTGCGAACGGCGCCCGATCTCGGCCAGCATGTCGTTGAAGGCATCGATCAGCACGCCGATCTCGCCGCTCTCCTTGCCGGGCACGCGCAGGCTGAAGTCGCGCTGCTGCATTACCTGGCGCGCCACGTCGGTGACCGACTCCAGCGGCCGGGTGATGGCTTCCTGCAGGCGCGAGGCGACCAGCCAGGCGATCGCCAGCGCGCCCAGCATCACCGCGCCGAGGATGGCGCCATAGCTGAGCAGGCGGTCGAACAGACCGTAGCGCGCGCGCAGGTAGACGGTGCCGACCATGTCGCCGTTCTCGACGATGTTGCGGAACACCACCAGCTCGCTGCCCTCGATGCGGTAGCCCGAGGCCTGCGGGCGCTCCGGCAGCTTGAGCGCGCTGCCGGAGGCCGACGGCGCCACGTAGCCGGCGAAGCGGCTGCCGCCACTGGTATAGATGGCGGCCGCCAGGATCTGCGGGCGCACCCGCAGCACCGCCAGGTTCTGGCGCGCGGTCTCGTCGTCGTTGAAGGCCAGGGCCGGCGCCGTCACGCGCGCCATGATGTCGGCCTGGGTCATCAGGTCGTCGGTCCAGTAGCGCTGGAAGGCACGCAGGTCGACCAGCAGCATCGCCACCGACGCCGCCACCAGGGCGGCCAGCGTGGTCGACACCGCCATGAGGATGAGTTTGCGGCGTACCGAACCGGTGTTGCGGATGCGCTTCATCGAGCTCATTGCTGGGCTCCTTTCTGCACCCGGTTCGCCACCGTCAGCAGACGGGAACTGAGTTTGATGCCGTTACGTTCGGCGGCGTCGAGTGCGACATCGAAGCGCACCCGTTCGTCGACGATGCGGAAATTGATGGCGCTGCCCAGCTGCAGTCCACCATCGCATTCGGTCACGACCAGCAGCGCATTGCCGGCCGCGCGCACCATGCGCCCCACCCTGGCGCTGTCGTAGCCGGCGATGAACAGCAAGTGCACCGGCGTGCCGAGCTCGGACTCGCGCAGCACCCTGACCAGAATCGGGCGATTGCCGACGATCCTTCCGCTGACGATGCGTCCCAGTTCGGCGGCCAGCTCGTCGGCGCCGATCACGCCGATCATGACCGGGCTGGCGGCGTCGGCGAAGGCGCCGGGTGGAAATTCGGCATAGCCGAGAAATTTATACAGGAAGGCGGCCTTGACGCGCCGTTCCAGTACCGGGCTGGTGGCGGCGTTGTCGGCCCGCGCCGCCGGCAGCAGCGCCTGCTGTCCGCACAGGGCGGCCGCGCACAGCAGCGTCCAGCCGGCCAGGCGGCGCAGGCCGTGATTCGCGGATGAGCTCGGTGGACGGTGCATCGGCCGGGTCAGGAGGCGAAGCCAGCGGTGAAAGAGAGCGCACAAATGGCGGCCGGCCGTAAAGACGGCCCTTCGGACAATGCAGGCGACAGCAGGAGACTCTTAATCATCTTGCTATCCTAGAGCATTTTCCCGAGTGCACCAAGCGTGCGTTGGGACAGGGTGATCAGGCCGCCCCTGCCGTGCTATTGAAACTATCAATAACGGTCATTACAAATCTAAATTGGATTTCTTTTTTGCGATGCAGCATTATTACACCTGTCTCCTCTATTCTCCTCCAAGGATAGATTCAGCCCGCTCCCGTAGCGGGCTTTTTTTTGCCCGCATGCGGGCCGCCCCCTGTGGCCGATTTGGTGTAGCATTCCGTTCTTTGCGTTTCGATAACAGTATTTACACCTTGCCATGATCTCAACTGGACAGCCCGCGACCTCCTCCAGCTCCTTCGACTGGTCCGCCACCCGGCTGGGCGACTCCCGGCAATGGCCCTGGCCCTTGCGCATGGCGGCCGACCTGCTGTTCAACCTGCCGCTGCCGGCGCTGCTGGTATGGGGCCGCGACATGACGGTGCTGTTCAACGAGTCCTACGGCGCCTTCGCCGGCCCGAGTTATGGAAAGGTCCCGGGCGGCAACGTGCCGCCGGTGATGCCGCCGCCGCTGGCGGCTGCCTCGGCCGAACTCGAGCGCGCCTGGGGCGGCGAGGCCGCGGTCGCCGCCGGCCGTCGCTTCGGCTTCGCCGGCGCGTCCGGAGCCGATACCCACGATCTCCATTTCACACCGCTGCGCGGCGACGATGGCGCCGTGCTGGGCATCCTGTGCGTGGTGGCGCCGGCCGCGATCGGCGCCGCCGCCGACCAGGGCGCGCCGGCCGGTCCGCTGCGCATCCTGGTGGTCGAGGACAACGTCGACTCCCAATACCTGATCTGCGAGATGCTGCGCGCCTTCGGCCACCATGCGGACGGCGTCGGCCATCCGGACGATGCCCTGACCCATCTGGCGGCCGGCCGCTACGACATCCTGTTTACGGACGTCAGCCTGCCTGGCATGTCGGGCGTGGAACTGGCGCGCAAGGCGGTCGTCGATGCGCCGTCCATGCAGGTGATCTTCGCTTCCGGCTACGGCGACAGCTTGCTGCGCCACGTCGAGTTCCCTTACCTGTCGCTGCAGAAGCCTTACGAACTCGACCAGCTCCAGGCCGCACTGGACAAGGTCGCGGGTCAGAAACAGGCGCGTTCCTGATGCGCGCAACGGTGTGCATCAAACCGCCAGGGCTGGGCTAGAATCCATGGACGGCTTGCCATCGATGCAGGGCGGGACCGTCTGCGCTTCCCGCGCGGCAGCCCCTCGAACGCGCCCACAGCCACGACCGATGATCCTGAACGCTTTCACCGCCAGCACCGACAGCCCGCTACCGCCGATCCGGCGGCGCGCAGCACTGGAGGCACGATGAGCGAGGAACTGCGCCAGGCAAGGGAAGCGCTGCGCCGTGCCAACGAGCGCATGGAGAACATGCTCGAGTGCCTGAGCGACGGCTTCTGCGCCGTCGACCACGACTGGCGCATCATCTATATCAACGGGCGGGCGCTGGAAATGCTGGCACCGCTGCAGCGCACCCGCGCCGGCCTGGTCGGCCGCGACATCTGGGAAGCCTTCCCCGAACTGCGCGGCAGCCAGCTGGAAAACCTCTATCGCCGCGCGATGGATGACCGCGAGACGGCGGTCCTGGAGTTCTTCTATCCTGGCCTGGGGCGCTGGTTCGAGGTGCGCGCCCATCCCTCGTCGGACGGCCTGACCCTCCACTTCCAGGACATCGACCGCCGCAAGGCCGACCAACAGGCCCTCCTGCTGGGCAACAGCCGCCTGCAGGTGGCGCTGGCCGCCGGCCGCCTGGGCGACTGGCGCTGGGATGCCGCCAGCGACCGCCTGTCGCTGGGCGAGCGCGCGGCCGCCATCTTCGGCCTGCCGGCCGAGACCCCGCTGGCCTGGGCCGAACTGCGCGCACGCCTCGATCCGCACGACCGCGAAGGCGTGCGCCGCGCCGTGCTGCAGGCCTTCGCCGGCCAGAACGACGTCGAACTCGAATGCCGCCTGCTGGGCGACGGCGGCGACGGCAGGGAGACCCGCTGGGTGGCCCTGGTCGGCCGCGCCGATTACGCCGAGCCGAACCGCCGCGAAGGCGTGCTCGGCATGACCGGCGTGGTCCAGGACATCAGCGCCCGCAAGAGCGCCGAAGACACCCTGCGCCAGAGCGAGGAAGTACTGCGCGCGCTGGCCAACACCATCCCGCAGCTGGCCTGGATGGCCCAGGCCGACGGCGCCATCGTCTGGTTCAACGAACGCTGGTTCGACTACACCGGCACCACGCCCGACCAGGTGGTGGGCTGGGGCTGGCAATCGACCTGCGAACCGAGCGTGCTGCCGGCCGTGATGGAACGCTGGCAGGCCACCGTGCGCAGCGGCGATCCCTTCGAGATGGAATACCCGATCCGCGGCGCGGACGGCAAGTACCGCTGGTTCCTGACCCGGGTCAATCCGGTGCGCGACCGCCACGGCAAGGTGGTGCGCTGGTTCGGCACGAATACCGATGTCGACGAGGTCAAGCGCGCCGAACAGGCCCTGCGCGACGAGTCGCACGTGCTGGAACTGCTGAACAGCACCGGCAGCGCCCTCGCCTCCACGCGCGAACTGCGCTCCCTGCTGCAGGCCGCCACCGACGCCGCGACCGGCATCGCCGGCGCCCGCCATGGCGCCTTCCTGTATCACGGGAGTGACAGCGCGAACGGCAAGATCTTCTCGCTGTACACGGTGTCCGGCGCCAGCACGACGGAGTTCGAGCCCTTCGGCGAATCCGGTCCCAACGCCCTGTTCGGGCCGGGCCTGTCGCCCCACGACCCGGAGATCCGCGAGGTGATGCGCGCCGACGACGTCTCCCACGATCCGCGCTTCGAGGGCCCCGCGCCCTTCGGCCTGCCGGCCGGCCATCCGCCGGTGCGCAGCTACCTCGCCGTGCCGGTGATCGCGCACTCCGGCGAGGTGCTGGGCACGATGTTCTTCGGCCATCCGGAAACGGGCGTGTTCACCGAACGCACCGAGCGCATCGTGCGCGGCATCGCCGCCCAGGCAGCGGTGGCGATCGACAACGCCCGGCTGTACGAAGCGGCCCAGCGCGCCGCCGAGGAGCGCAAGGTGCTGCTCGAGAACGAAAGGCTGGCGCGCGCCGAGGCCGAGCGCACCAGCCAGATGAAGGACGAATTCCTGGCCACCCTGTCGCACGAGCTGCGCACCCCGCTGTCGGCCATCCTGGGCTGGGCCCAGGTGCTGCGCCGCGGGAGCCGCGACCAGATCGACCTGGCGAAAGGCCTGCAGACCATCGAGCGCAACGCGCGCGCCCAGGCCCAGCTGATCGAAGACCTGCTCGACATGAGCCGCATTACCTCGGGCAAGGTCCTGCTCGACATGCAGGCGGTGCCGCCGATCGGCATCATCGATGCCGCCATCGAGACCGTGCGCCCGGCCGCGGATGCCAAGAACATCCGCATCGAGAAACATTACGCGGGCGATCCCGGCATGATCGCCGGCGACCCCGCCCGCCTGCAGCAGGTGGTATGGAACCTGCTGTCGAACGCGATCAAGTTCACCCCGCGCGACGGCCTGGTCGAGGTGATCCTCGCCCGCAACGAGGCGAGCGTGAGCATCACGGTGCGCGACAACGGCGCCGGCATCAAGCCCGAATTCCTGACCCACGTGTTCGAACGCTTCCGCCAGGCCGACGCCTCCATGACGCGCCGCCACGGCGGCCTCGGCCTGGGCCTGGCGATCGTCAAGCACCTGATCGAGCAGCACGGCGGCACAGTGCGTGCCGAGAGCGCCGGCGAAGGCCAGGGCTCCAGCTTCACGATCGAACTGCCGCTGGCCAAGCAGCAGTCCGCGCCCAGCCGCTCGGCGCGCGCCGCCATGATCCTGCCGAGCCCGAGCACCCCGGAAATGACGGTGCGCGACCTCAGCGGCGTTGACGCCCTGGTGGTCGACGACGACCGCGATGCGCGCGAGCTGATCAAGCGCATCCTGACCGATTGCGGCGCCACCGTGCACATCGCCGCCAGCGCGCGCGAAGCTTTTGCGCGCTTCCGCGAAGCGGTGCCCAACCTCCTGATCAGCGACCTCGGCATGCCCGAAGTCGACGGCTTCGAACTGCTCGACTGGGTGCGCCACCTGCCCCGCGAGCAGGGCAGCCAGGTGCCGGCCATCGCCCTTACCGCCTTCGCCCGCTCGGAAGACCGGCTGCGCGCGCTGGAAGCGGGATTCTCGGCGCATATTTCTAAACCGGTCGAGCCGAGCGAACTGATCGCCACCGTGGCCTCGGTAGTGGGTCCGACGGCGCCGCAGGTCCACCGTGTGGCGGCCCCAGCGGTGGGGGAAAATCGCCTGCGCTAGTGTGCGGTTGTTGTTCCTACCCACGCACGCGGCGCTGTCCTACAAGAAATTCTCTGGCATTTGCTAGACTAGGGAATGTTGCAGTAGAGGTGGGTTCGGACCATGATTATCCGGCCCCTGGCCTCGATTTGACGAGAGTAAGCATGCCCAGCCGCCAAGACATCCTGAACGCCAAGATTCTGGTCGTAGACGATTCGCCCGACAATATCGAACTGATGGAAGAGATATTGCGGGAAGAAGGCTACACCGATGTCAGCTCCACGATGCTGCCGGAGCAGGTATGCCCATTGCATCGCGAACACAACTACGACCTGATCCTGCTCGACCTGCAAATGCCCGGCCTGAACGGCTTCCAGGTCATGAAGGGACTCAAGGAGATCGAGCAAGGCGGTTATCTGCCGGTATTGGCCCTGACGGCCCAGCCCAGCTTCAAGATCGCGGCCCTCGAAGCCGGCGCCCGCGACTTCATCAGCAAACCCTTCGACCTGCTGGAAGTGCACAAGCGCATCCACAACATGCTCGAAGTGCGCCTGCTCTACAAGGAGCTGGCCCAGTACAGCCGCGCCCAGCAGGAGCTGGCGCTGCACGACGCCCTCACCGGCCTGCCCAACCGGCGCCTGCTGGAAGACCGCATCGAAACCGCCCTCCAGCACGCCAACCGCAACCACCACAAGGCGGCGGTCATGTACCTGGACCTGGACGGCTTCAAGGCGATCAACGACACCTACGGCCACGCCTACGGCGACGAGATCCTGAAAATGGTGTCGCAGCGCCTGCTGTCGAACTCGCGCAAGGAAGACACGGTGGCGCGCCTGGGCGGCGACGAATTCATCGTGCTGCTGGGCGACATCCACAGCCTGGCCGACGCCCAGGGACCGGCGGCCAAGCTGGTCGAAGCCCTGTCCGAGCCCTTCTTCATCAACGACCTGACCCTGCAGCTGTCGACCAGTATCGGCATCAGCATGTATCCGGACGACGCCGAGCACGTCACCGACCTGATCAGCATCGCCGACTACGCCCTCTACGAAGCCAAGCGCGCGGGCAAGAACCGCTTCTGCGCGAACGGCAGCGCAGCCCGCCAGGCGGCACAGGCGGTCAAGCCGGCGGTGCCGGCGCCCGCACCGGCTTCGCAGGAGTTGGCGCAGCATCGTTGAGCCACGGCCTGAACAGGCACCGTCACTGCCGGAAATGACTTCCCACGAAAGCGGGAATGACGGGCATAAAAAAGGCGCAGCCGTCACCAGCTGCGCCCGCTCAATTGAGCAATTGGATCAGGCCGCGCCGGCCGTCTTCTCGCCGCCCGGCCCCAGTGCAGGCTTGCCGATGGTTTCACGGTTATGCGCCTCGATGGCGGCCGCACCCTGGTGGTCCGAGCTGGCATCGACCTTGTCCGGCGCCACTTCGATGCGGGTGATGCTGGATTGGATGGACACCGGGTCGCTGGCCGGGAAGGTCATCTCGACGGCATCGTCAATCAGGGTTTCCTTGGCTTTCTCGCCGCTCGGCTCGGCTTCGGCCGAGGCCATGGTGCGGATCGCACGGGCCCACTTGACGGCCTTCAGTTCGGCCAGTTCGGCGATGGTGTTGATGCCGAACGCATCGCGCAGGGCGTCGGCCTGTTGCTGGGTCATGCCGCGCAGGGCCGTGACCGGCTGGTCGACCAGTTCGCGGAAACATTTGTCGTGGTGGGTGTCATTTACGATGATTTGAATATTCATGTCTGTCCTTTCAAGTTGGCGCCTGTCTTCCATTGACACGGTTGAACCAGACACGTTTCCACTATCTCACAGGCTTCCGCGCTGCGTATGTGCGGCAGCGAACCGTGTTGCCGGGGTGCGCACGATTGAGTTTTTTGCCTTTTTCTTTGCGTGGTATCATGACTAATTGCAACAAATATTGCGAATTTATTTTGCAATGGGGCATCCTCTGCTATCCTTTGCCACGTTTGTGAATACAACGCATTGACACCAGTCCGACTGCCGTGCCGAACTCCGAAAAGCCGAAGATCCTCGTCGTCAACGACGATGCCGCTAGCCTGTTGGCGCTGACCAGCCTGCTCGAACTATGGGCCGAGGAAAGTAACTACGAAGTAATGTCGGCCCGGTCGGGCCAGGATGCCCTGCGCGAGGTGCTGCGCCACGACTTCGCCGTCATCCTGCTGGACGTGAACATGCCTGGCATGGACGGCTTCGAGACCGCGGAAGCGATCCACCAGCGGCCCCGTTCGGCCGACATCCCGATCATCTTCGTCACCGCCTTCCTGGCCGACGAGATCGACCGCCTGAAGGCTTACCAGCGCGGCGCCGCCGATTTCCTGTTCACCCCGGTGATTCCGCAGGTGCTGCGCGCCAAGGTGCAGGTGTTCGTGGCGCTGGCCACCAAGAACGAACAGCTCAAGCGCCAGGCCGAAAAACTGTCCCAGCGAACCACCGAGCTGACCGCCACCAACAAGCGCCTGGTGCGCGAAATGGAAGAGCGGCGCGCCGCCGAACGCAAGAGCAGCGCCAAGGACGAATTCCTGGCGATGCTGGGCCATGAGCTGCGCAATCCGCTGTCCGCCATCAGCAGCGCCTCTTCCCTGCTCGGCATGCCGGGCGCCGCCGCCGAGTCGAGCGGGCGCGCGCGCCTGATCATCCAGCGCCAGACCCAGCACCTGTCGCGCATCGTCGACGACCTGCTCGACCTGTCGCGTGCGATGTCCGGCAAGATCCTGCTGTCGAAAAAGCGTATCGACCTCGGCCCGCTGGTGTCGGGCTGCCTGGACACCTTCCGCGCCACCGGCCGCACCGCGGGCTACCAGCTCGACGTCCGGCTCGGCGGCGGCTGGGTCGAAGGCGACCCGACCCGGCTCGAGCAGATCGCCACCAACCTGATCGACAACGCGCTGAAATACACGCCCAGCGGCGGCAGCATCGGGATCGCCATCGACACGGTGGACGGTGAAGTGGTGCTGACGGTGAGCGATTCCGGGGTCGGCATTCCGCCGGACCTGCTGCCGCACGTGTTCGACGTCTTCGTGCAGGGATCGATCTCGATCGACCGCTCGCAGGGCGGGCTGGGGATCGGCCTGTCGCTGGTGCGCCGCCTGGTCGAGCTGCATGGCGGCAGCGTGAGCGCCGCCAGTACCGGCGCCGGCGCCGGCTCCACGTTCGAGATCCGCCTGCCGCGCAGCGAGCCGGAGCAGGCCGAGGACCCGCCCGCCGGCACGGTGGCGGTGAGCGACAAGCCGACCGTTCTGCTGATCGAAGACAATGACGACGGCCGCGAGATGATGGCGACCATGCTGGTTTCCTACGGCTACCCGGTACTGCAGGCGCGCGACGGCCTGGAGGGCGTGAGCCTGGCCGGCGCCGAGCTGCCCGACGTGGCCCTGGTGGACATCGGCCTGCCGGGCATCGACGGCTACGAGGTGGCGCGCCGCCTGCGCAAGGATGCCGCCACCCACGGCATCCGCCTGATCGCCCTGACCGGCTACGGCCTGGCCGAAGACCAGCGCCGCGTGCTGGAGGCGGGCTTCGACCTGCACATGGTCAAGCCGGTCGATTTCGCCACCCTGCTGGCGCGGCTGGCGGAGCCGGCGAGCCAGGGCGATACGGCCCCGGCCAACGCATAAAAGCGCCGGACAAAACCCTCATGGCGGCGTGGCATCGTCTTGCCCTGAGGGCCTTGTTCAGCGCTTTGGACTACAGGGTCGACAGGATTTCCTGCTTGCGCTGCGCCATTTCCTGGCCCAGCGCCATCAGGTCGAGGCCGCTCTTCTTGGCCTGCTTGAACATTTCCTCTTCCTCTTCCTTGACGTGGTGCTCGATTTCTTCGCCCAGCACCTTGACCTTGGCGTCGTACAGGTCTTCGTCAGGATCCATTTCCTTGAGCTGCTTGATCAGGTCTTTGGCGGCCTGGTGCTCGACCACGGCCTCGTCGATCATGTCCTCGGAATCCTTGATCTGTTCGCGCACGGCCGGATAAAAGATCTCTTCCTCGATCTGGGTGTGGGCGATCAGGGCATTGCAGATTTTTTCGGTCAGCTTCTGCTTGCTGGCCTTGGCGCGGTCGCCCAGTTCTTCGTACTGCTTGAACATGTCGGACACTTCACGGTGGTCGGCGACCAGCAGGGCGATGGCGTCCTGGCCGGTGAGGTTGGCGGCATGGATCGCGGCGTTTTTCGCAGCGGAATTCGTGGTGGCATTCGATTTGTTGCTCATTGTGTTCCCCTCATGATGGAAGGCTGCCGTACAGCCAGTAGCAACAGCTTCGCGCAGGCGGTTCGATCGGACTGTACGGAAACACACACTGGCATTCTTGCGCGCCGCTGGCGGCCAAGCTGTTGTATCATTTTGGGAAACATTAATTGGTTGCTTTATGAAAGCTTCGGCACCTCAGCCACCTTTTCAATCCCGGGATGGCGATCAGGACTTGCGCGTCGCGGACCTTACCGAGCTGCTCGGGCATCTCACCGCGTGCTGGGACGAGGAACGACGCCAGCTTGCACGCCGCCTGCATGACAGCCTGGGCTCGTCGATGACGGCGCTGACCATGCACCTCGGCTTGCTGTCCTCGCATCTCAAGGAACAGCCGCAGCGCGACCGTGCCGCGCAGATGAAGCAGTTGCTCAACAACATCATCGAGACCAACCGCAAGATGCAGCTGGCGCTGTGGAACGACAAGCTCGAGTTCCTCGGCCCCAAGGCTGCGATCGCCGAACTGGTCGCGGAATGGGGCCAGGACAACGGCATCAAGGCGCGCGCCAGCCTGCCCGACGAAGATCCCGAGTATTCGCGCCCCCAGGGCGTGACCCTGCTGCGCTGCGCCGAGGAAGGCTTGCGCAACGTCGCCACCCACGCCCAGGCCACCGAAGTCGAAGTGATCCTGGACGACGACGGCGACCAGGCCATGCTGACGGTGCGCGACAACGGCGTCGGACCGGCACCCGATGCGTCCAATCCGCTGAGCTGCCATGGGCTGCGTTTACTGCGCGAACGTGCGCGGCTGCTGGGAGGGACGCTGACGCTCGGGCAGGGGCCGGAAGGTGGGGCGATGCTGACGATGATTCTGCCGAAAAGCTGATCAACGCCGGCAGCGGGCCGATCTTCAGTGCAGCTTGACGATCGGCGTCGTCCGCCGAATCAAAAACCGCGCAACCGCCAGCACTCCCGTCCGCATCGACCCGAGAATCGCCTGGTGATGCATCAGGTGCAAACTCAAATACATGATGCGCGCCAAAAATCCCTCCACGAACCAGCTTGCGCGCAGCGAACCCATCAGGTTGCCGACCGTGGTCCGGTGGCCGATCGAGACCAGCGAGCCGTAATCCTTGTAGACATAGGGGCTCTTCTGCGGCGGCTGGCCGGAGGCCATGTTCACGAAGTCCTTCAACAGGTAATCGGCCTGCTGGTGGGCAGCCTGGGCGCGCGGCGGCACCGGCTTGCCGCTGCCGTCCGTGCAGGCGGCGCAGTCGCCCAGCGCATACACTCCTGCCACGCCCTTGACGCGCAGGTGGTCGTCGACCTCGATCGCGCCGCCCTTGGTGACCGGCAGGCCCAGCGAGCCCAGGAATTCCGGCGCACGGATCCCCGCGGCCCATACGCAGATGTCGGAGGGATAGACGTTGCCGTCCTTGTCGATGACCTGGTGGGCGTCGATCTGCGTCACCCGGCAGTTCGTGACCACGCGGATCGTGCGCTCGTCGAGCAGGCGGGTGGCCGAGGCCGACACCCGCTCCGGCAGCGGCGCCAGGATGCGCGGCGCGCCTTCCAGCAGGGTGATGCGCACGTCGCGCTGCACCTGCAGGCGGTTGAAGCCGTAGGCCGCGTAGGCGCCGGAGGCCTCGCGCAGCTCGGCGGCCAGTTCCACCCCGGTGGCGCCGCCGCCGATGATCACGATGTCCAGACCGCTGGCGGGCCGGCGCGGCACCAGGCCGGTGTCCGCCACGATGCTGGCGCCGCCATTCCCGCTCAGTGCGGCTTCGGCAGTGGCCGCCTGCGCAGCGGCTCCGCCCGCGTCCGCCGCCGCCACGCCGGACGCGAAGGTGCCGGAACCGACCGCCTTGGCGACCGCCACGCCCGGGTTCGCCCCGCCCTCCCCCTTCGCCTCGGCAGCCTGGGCGAGCAGGCGTAGCAGGCGCAGGCGGAAGCGCTCGGCGTCTTCGGTGGCGTTCAGGGAAATCGTGTGCTCGCGCGCGCCGGGCACGCCGAAATAGTTGGAGGTGCTGCCCACGGCAATCACCAGCGATTGGTAGGAAATGGTGCGCGCCGGGAAGATCACTTCGCCATCGCTGGCGGCGGTGACCGGCCCCACGCCGATGGTCTTGCGGGCGGAATCGAGCGCCGTCATGGCGCCGTAGACGAAGGTGAAGCCGCGGTCGTGTGCCAGCATCTGGTAGGACAGGCCCTCCTGGTGGATGTCCAGGGTGCCGGCCGCCACCTCGTGCAGCGAGGGCTTCCAGACATGGTAGAGCCGGCTGTCCACCAGCATCACCTTCGTCGGACCCAGCTTGCGCCCCAGTTTGCAGGCCAGCTCCAGCCCGCCCGCGCCACCTCCCACGATCACGATCTCGCTGTGCAAAACTGCCTCCCTCGTAGCACCCGAGCTTGTCGGGCTAACAAGGGCAGTTTACTACGCGGACGGAATTGGCGCTGGCGAGCGCGTACTGACGATGAGTTCGTCAGTCGTGACCGCGGCCGTGGCCGTGGCCTTCGCCGTGGCCGCGGCCTTCACCGCGACCTTCGCCGTGACCGCGTCCGTGGCCCTCGCCGTGGCCGCGGCCGTGCTCTTCCCAGCGGCCGCCGCCGTGACCGCGATCGACATCACGGTACTCGACGCGCTCGACCACGCGCACCGGCTGGCGATAGCCACCGCCGCGGTAGTGCTCGCGGTAGCGCGGCACATAGGTGTTGGTGTACCACTCGTCACGCACGAACAGGACCGGACGGCCGCAGGCGTCGTAGCGGCCGCAGAACTTGGCCCAGTGCTTGCGGTGGCCCGGCGGCACGCGCAGGTAGACCGGCTCGGCGACGTAGTGCGGCACCTGGCGGATGATCACCGGCTGCGGCGCGTACAGCACCGGCTGGGGCGCGAAGTCGCCGAGGTCGACGCGGCCGTAGAAGCCGGGCTGGCCGACGCTGATGCTGACATTGGTCTGGGCCAGAGCCGGGAAAGCGGCGGCGCACAGCGCCACGCCGAAGATGATGGATTTCATGTTCACCTCTCTCTGTTTTAGGAATGTGTCCAGTTTATCAAACGAAATGTTGCGTTTCAGTCGGTTGCAACACCTGCTTACATCCGTTACCGATACAATGCCGCTTTCCAATTTCGATTCCTGAGAGTAAGCAATGTTCCTGAAATACGCTCCCCTGGCAGGCGCCCTCCTGTTCGCCGGCGCCGCCCAGGCGCAGGTCGGCATCACCGCCGACCTCGGCACCACCGGCGCCGGTTTCCACCTGGTCGTCCCGATGGAGTCCAACCTGAACGGCCGCTTCGGCGCCAATTACTTCCAGCACGACTTCGACCGGACCACCAACCAGGTCGACTACGCGATCAAGGGCAAGCTGCAGACCTTCGACATCCTGTTCGACTGGTATGTGCGCGACGGCAGCCCCTTCCACCTGACCGGCGGCCTGGTGTACAACGGCAACCGCTTCGACGCCACCGCCCGGACCGACCAGTTCGGCGCCTATTCGCTGAACGGCAACAGCTATTCCGCGGCCGACATCGGCATCGTCAAGGGCCGCATCGAGTACCGCAAGGCCGCGCCCTACCTTGGCATCGGCTGGGGTAATGCGCTCGCCGCCGGCAACGGCAGCCACTGGAGCTTCAACGCCGACCTCGGCGCCTTCTTCCAGGGCAATCCTAACGTCACCCTGGGCAACTGGGGCTGCTCCAGTCTGGCCGCCATCTGCACCCTCGTCGCCAGGGACGTCGCCGCCGAGCGCCTGCGCCTGAAGGATGACGTCGACGGCTTCAAGGTCTATCCGGTCGTGCGCGCCAGCGTCAACTACCGCTTCTGACCGTTTCAGCGGAGCGCCGCTCGCGGCCGCAGCGCGCTAGGATGCCCGCATGAAGGTGAAGGGGGCATTATGCGTAATCACCCGCTGCGCTGGAGCCTGGTACTCCTGGTCTGCCTGATGGCGGTCGCCTGCCAGGACCGCCGCGACCCGGTCAAGCCGACCGTCGACCTGTCGGACACCGTCCGGGTCTCGGCCTGAGCCGGCCATCCGCCGTCCTTTCCTGCCGCCCTCCCCGGCGGCACGGTACACTGTGGCCTTTTCCCTTACCACCAAGAACAATATGTCGTTCGCTTCGCTCGGCCTGATCGACCAGATCGTCCGCACCCTGTCCGCCCTTTCGTACAATTCGCCGACCCCGGTCCAGTCGCAGGCGATTCCCGCCGTGCTGGCCGGCCGCGACGTGATGGCCGCCGCCCAGACCGGCACCGGCAAGACCGCCGGCTTCGCCCTGCCCCTGCTGCAGCGCCTGGTCATGGACGGCATGCAGGTGAACAGCAACTCGGCAAGAGCCCTGGTGCTGGTGCCGACCCGCGAACTGGCCGAACAGGTCCACCAGAGCGTGCGCGCGTATGGCGAAGGCTTGCCGCTGCGGACCATGGTCGCCTACGGCGGCGTCAGCATCAATCCGCAGATGATGCGCCTGCGCAAGGGCGTCGACCTGCTGGTGGCCACGCCGGGCCGCCTGCTCGACCTGCAGCGCCAGAACGCCCTGCGCTTCAACCAGGTGCAGACCCTGGTGCTGGACGAGGCCGACCGCATGCTGGATCTCGGCTTTTCGCGCGACATCGACCAGCTGCTGGCCCTGCTGCCCAAGCGCCGCCAGACCCTGCTGTTCTCGGCCACCTTCTCCGATCCGATCCGCGCCCTCGCCACGAAACTGCTGCGCGATCCGGTCAGCATCGAAGCCAGCCCGCGCAACACGACGGTCAAGGCGATCCGCCAATGGATCGTCCCGGTCGACAAGAAGAGGAAGCCCGAGCTCTTCCTGCATCTGCTGAAGCGCCACGCCTGGCCGCAAGCCCTGGTGTTCGTCAAGACCCGCAAGGGCGTCGACCAGCTGGTCGAGCTGCTGGAGGCAAAGGGCTTCAGCGCCGACTCGATCCACGGCGACAAGCCGCAACCGGCGCGCCTGCGTGCGCTGGAGCGTTTCAAGGCCGGCGAGGTGAAGATCCTGGTGGCGACGGACGTCGCCGCGCGCGGCATCGACATCGACGAACTGCCGGTGGTGGTGAACGTCGACCTGCCGATCGTGGCCGAGGATTACGTCCACCGCAGCGGCCGCACGGGCCGCGCCGGCGCCTCGGGCGAGGCGGTGTCACTGGTGTGTGCCGACGAGGTGCAGCAGCTGGCGGCGATCGAGCAGCTGACCAGGCAGACGCTCGAGCGCCGCGAGGAACCCGGCTTCTCCCCCGACCACCGGGTGCCGGAGACGGATGCCGGCGGCCAGATCGTCAAGAAACCGAAGAAGCCGAAGAAGCCGAAGCATGGCGCTTCGGCCAAGGGCGATGCGCCGGTCGTGCAGGAAGATGTGCGTTTCCGCCGCTGATGCGCGGCGTTGATGCGCGCCGCTGATGGGCGGCGCCTGGAAGATTACTGGCCGCGGGTCTCGGCGTCGATCTTCGAATGCGCGGCCGTGTCGCGCATGAAGAAGCAGACCACCAGGGTGCAGGCGATGACGGCGGTGGCGTACCAGTAGAAACCGCTTTCCATCTGCTCCGACTTGAACCACAGGGCCAGGTACTCGGCGGTGCCGCCGAACACCGATACCGCGAAGGCATACGGCACGCCGACGCCGGTGGCGCGGATGGTGGCCGGGAACAGCTCGGCCTTCACCAGGGCGTTGATCGAGGTGTAGCCGGTCACGATGATCCAGGCGCAGGCGATCAGGATGAAGGCTTCCCACGGGCCGCTGGCGTTGCGGATGGCGGTCAGCAGCGGCACCGTGAACAGGGTGCCGAGCAGGGCGAAGCCCACCAGCAGCGGACGGCGGCCGATGCGGTCCGACAGCGCGCCGTAGAGCGGCTGCAGGCACATCGCGAACAGCAGAGAGGCGGCCGAGACGGCGGTGGTCTGCGCATCCGTCAGGCCCACCGACAGGCGCAGGAATTTCTGCATATAGGTGGTGTAGACGTAGAAGGCCAGGGTGCCGCCCATAGTCAGGCCGACCACCAGCAGGACTTCGCGCGGATGCTGGGCCAGCTGCTTCAGGCCGCCCATGGCCTTGGATTTCTTGCGCGCGGCTTCGAAGGACGCGGTCTCCGGCATGTCGTGACGCATGCGCAGGGCCAGCAGGGCCAGGCAGGCGCCGGCAAGGAAGGGGATGCGCCAGCCCCAGGCGCGCAGCTGCTCGGCGTCGAGCAGGTAACGCTGCAGCACCAGCAGGAGCAGCAGGGCCAGCAACTGGCCGCCGATCAGGGTCACGTACTGGAAGCTGCTGTAGAAGCCGCGGTGCCTGGAGTCCGCCATTTCAGACAGATAGGTGGCGCTGGCGCCGTACTCGCCGCCCAGGCTCAGGCCTTGCAGCAGGCGCGCCAGCAGCAGGATGCAGGGCGACAGGATGCCGGCCGTCGCATAGGTGGGTGCGCAGGCGATCATCAGCGAGCCGAAGCACATCAGCAGCACCGAGGTCATGAGGGCTTTCTTGCGGCCGAGGCGGTCGCCGATGTGGCCGAACAGGATGCCGCCGATCGGACGCACGAAGAAGCCGAGGGCGAAGATGCCGGCGGTCGACATCATCTGCGCGGTCGGGTCCTGCTTCGGGAAGAAGGAACTGGCGAAATAAAGGGCGAAGGCGGAGTAGCAGTAGAAGTCGAACCACTCGACCAGGTTGCCGGCCGAACCGACGAAGATGGCGCGCAGGCGCTTGCCGGAGATGCGCTCGGCGGCATCGCTGCGGCCGTCGAGGGCCGTCTTTGTTGTGACAGTGTTCATTGTTGTCTCCTTTTACAAGGGCTCCACTATCGCGGCCGCCGGCGGCGCACGCATCCGCAATCCCGGCGCCCCCTCCTCCGTAAAACTACGGAGAAGCATTCCAAAGCCCGGCCGCAACTGCTATCGTTCGACGATGTCCATCACACGCCACTGGCGCAGGCTGCTCGCCGCCGCGCTCGCCCTGATCCTGATCGTGGTCTCGGGCAGCCTGGCCGAACAGCACGAGCTGCAGTCCAAGACCGAAGCCCTGCGCCAGGCCGCCGCCGCCAACGCCCTGGGCCTGCGCGGCCTGGTCGAAAAGCACAACTTCCTCCCGCATGCCGCCGCCCGCCATCCGGACGTGCAGCAGCTGCTGCGCACCCCGCGCGACGCGGCCCTGCGGGCGCGCGTCAACGATTACTTCGCCGACCTGCAATCCACCACCGGCGCCGCCGCCCTCTACCTGGTCGACCGCGAAGGACTGACGCTGGCCGCCAGCAACTGGAACCTGCCGTCCAGCTTCGTCGGCGAGTCCTACCGCCGGCGCCCCTATTTCGAGGACGCCGTGCAGGGCCGGCGCGGCCTGTTTTACGGCCTCGGCCTCACCACCGGCCAGTCCGGCCTCTTCATCGCCGAACCGGTGCTGGCGCAGGGCGCGGTGACCGGCGTCATGGTGGTCAAGATCAGCCTGGAGCCGTTGCAGGCCGCCTGGATGCGCGGCGCCGATCCGGTGGTGCTCAGGGACAGCCGCGGCATCGTCTTCCTCAGCGCCGTGCCGGACTGGCTGTTCCGCAGCATCCGGCCGCTGTCCGCTCCAGATACGCGCTGGGTGACGGAACACGGCCAGTACGGCGGCCGCGCGCGCTTCGATGCGCTGCCATGGAAGATCGAGCCGCGGCCCGACACGCCCGGCTTCGTCCTGCGCACCAGCGTCCAGGGACGCCGTGTGAAGCTGCTCGCGCTCGACACCCCGCTGCCGGAACTCGGCTGGACCCTTACCGTCACCACCGACATGAAGGAAGTGACGCAGGCGCGCCAGGGTGCGCTCGCGCTCAGCGCCCTGGCCGTCGCCCTGCTGCTGCTCGGCCTCCTGTACTGGCGCCTGCGCGAAAGGCGCTTCGTCGAGCAGCGTTCGGCCAGGCTCGAGCTGGAGCACCGGGTCGAGGAGCGCACCCGCGACCTTGAAGAAGCCCACGCCTTCCGCAAGGCGATGGAGGACTCGCTGCTGGTCGGCATGCGGGCGCGCGACCCGGAGGGCAAGATCATCTACGTGAATCCGGCGCTGTGCGCGATGGTCGGCTACAGCGCCGGGGAACTGCTGGGACGCCGCCCGCCCTACCCCTACTGGCACCCGGACGACCTGGAAAAGCACGCCAGCGACAGCGACGAGGCGCTGCAGGGACGCGCCGCGCCGCACGGCTTCGAATCGCGCATCCGCCACAAGGATGGCCACGACGTGATCACCATGGTCTACACCGCCCCGCTGGTCGACGCCCAGGGCGTGCACCGCGGCTGGATGAGCTCCGTGGTCGACATCACCGCCCAGAAGCAGGCCGAAGCCCGCCAGCGCGACCAGGAACTGCGCCTGCAGCGCAGCGCGCGCCTGGCGAGCGTCGGCGAGATGGCGTCCACGCTGGCGCATGAACTCAACCAGCCGCTGATGGCGCTGTCGAATTTCGCCGCCGCGGCGCGTGCGCTCGCCGCCCAGCACTCATCGAAGGAGATGCTGGCCGGCGCGCTCGACGAGATCGTCGGCCAGTCGAAGCGCGCCAGCGAGATCGTCAAGCGGGTGCGCGCCTTCATCAATCCGCAGCGGGCGCATTACGAGATCCTGACCATGGAGAGCGTCATCGCCCACGCGGAGATCCTGCTCAGGCCCGAGCTGCAGCGCGATGGCGTCAGCCTGCGCCTGATGCTGGAAGACACCGACGCCCAGCTGCGCGGCGACCGGGTGCTGCTCGAGCAGGTGCTGGTCAACCTGGTCCACAATGCCCTGCACGCGATGCAGGAGCAGCCGCAACGCCCCCCGCCCGCGCGCCGTAGCATCGAGCTGGGCTGCCGGCGCGAGGGCCCGCTCCTGCGCATCACCGTCGCCGACCGCGGGCCGGGGATCCCGCCCGAACAGCTCGAACAGGTGTTCGCGCCCTTCTTCACCACCCGCGCCGACGGTCTCGGCCTCGGCCTGAACATCTGCCGCACCATCGTCGAAGCCCACGGCGGTTCCATGACCGTCGACAACCGGCCCGGCGGCGGCGCCGCCTTTTCCTTCACGCTGCCCACCGTATCATGAAAGACATGCCTCTCACGCTCTACGTCGTCGACGACGACGAAGCCCTGCGCCGTTCCCTGCTCCTGCTGCTGTTTTCCCAGGGACTGGCTGTGCAGGCCTTCGAGTCCGGCGAAGCCTTCCTCGACGCCGTCGACATGCGCCAGCCCGGCTGCGTAATCCTCGACCTGCGCATGACGGGGATGAGCGGACTGGCCGTGTTCGAGCGCCTGCTCGCCGAACACAGCCCGCTGGTGACCCTGTTCCTGTCCGCCCACGGCGACATCCCGACCGCGCTGGAAGCGGTCCGGCGCGGCGCCTACGACTGGGTGGAGAAGCCGGACACCCAGCAGCTATTGGAGAAGCTGCCGGCCGCCATCGCCCAGGCCAGGGCCCGCGCCCAGGCGCTGCGCATGTGGGCGGAGCTGACGCCGCGCGAACGCGAGGTGGCGCGCCTGGTGGGACTGGGCCAGCCGAACAAGGAGATCGCCCGCATCCTGGTGCCGCCCTGCGGCCCGCGCTCGGTGGAGACCCACCGAGCCAACATCTTCAGCAAGCTGCAGTGCGCGAACGACAACGAGCTGGGACGCTGGCTGGCGGCGCATCCGTGGCTGGACTAGACGACGCTACCAGCGCCTGACAAAGCCACCAGGGCAAGGCGCATCGTCGAAGACAGTACCTTAGTACGGCGAGACGAATGCAACGCCGCCATGGTGGGTTTGTCAGGCGCTGGCGAATGCGCGGATCAGGCGATTGAAGGACGCCGGATGCGTCACGTTCATCCCATGCGAGGCGCCGGCGATGCTCTGCTTTTCCGCCTGCGGGATCCACTCGACGAGGCTGTCCACGTTATCGCGGTACATGCGCGGGCTGCGTTCTCCGGCGATCAAGAGGGTTCTGCATCGCAGCTCGCCCGCTTCGGCGCGCGTATAGGCGGGCAAGGGGTCGCGGAACTGCTTCGGCAGGGTCGACGCATTGTCGGCCGCCATGGTGCGAAAGTTCGATGAACTCCGGCGCCAGATGCCGGGCATGCTGACCGAATCCACGAACATCTCCAGGCCGGCCTCGATCTCGCCATGGTTGACCAGGTCCGCGACCTTCTCGCGCAGCTGCAGGGTCGCCGGCGGCATCGCCGCCTCGGGCTTGCCCTCGATTTGCAAGGGACCGCCCGGATCGGCAAGCGTCAGCGTCTTCACCAGCTGCGGATATTCGCGTGCCAGGTGGAAGGCGACGCAGCCGCCGCGCGAGTGGCCGACCAGGTGGACTGGACCGAGATTCATGCCGGAGATGAACTCGGCGACCTGATCCACGTGCCGGCGCCAGCCGAATTCGCCTTCGTTGTCGTCAGCGTCGACGTTGGCCGGCCAGTAGTGGCTCAGGCTGACGGACACGCAGAGGAAGTCCTTGGCCAGCACCGCCGTCTGGGCATTCCAGTAGCGGTAGTCGCACAGCGATCCGTGCACGAACAGCAGCGGCTCTCCGGAACCGCTCGCCACATAGGGCATGCGGATGCCGGAGCGGAGGGTGGCGAAGTACACCTCGGGGATGGAAAGGCTGGGCAGGTCGGTTCGTGCGTTCATGGTCTAACTCCTTTCCAGTACTATGCACCACACGGCAGTCCAAGAAAATCGCATAATACTGATCGTAACGATCAATTTTTCTGATAGCGATGAAAACACTCGACCTCGACGTACTCACCATGATGGTGGCGGTGGCCGATACCGGCAACATCAGCCGCGCGGCGGAAGTCGTGCACCGCTCGCAATCGGCGGTGAGCATGCAGATCCGCTCGCTGGAGACGGCGATCGGCAAGCCGCTGTTCGTACGCGGGCCGCGCAGCGTCACGCCGACCCAGGACGGCGAGGTCCTGCTGAGCTTCGCGCGGCGCATGCTGGCCCTGCGCGACGAAGCCTGGGCCGCGGTCGTAAGGCCGGACATCACGGGCCGCGTCGTCATCGGCGTGCCCGACGACTACGCGTCCTCGCTGCTGCCGTCCATCCTCAAGAAGTTCTCCGCCACCTATCCGAAGGTGCAGATCCAGGTGGTGGGCCTGCCCAGCGTGGCGCTGGCGCCGATGGTGAAGAACGGCTCGGTCGACCTGGTCTGCGCCACGCGCGTCAAAGGCCTGTCCGGAAAATTCATCCGCTACGAGCCAATGGTGTGGGCGGCCTCGCCCGGCGCGCGCGAGATCTGGAAGGAGGATCCGCTGCCGATCGCCGTCTTCCTGCCCGGCAGCGTGGCGCGCGAGAACGCGGTCCGCAGCCTGGAGCGGGCGAAGATCCCCTACCGGACTTCCTACGAGAGCCCCAGCCTCATGGGCCTGCTCAGCATGGTCGAGGCGGGACTGGCGGTGGCGCCGCTGGCGCGCTGCGCGGTGCCGGCGCATTTGAGCCTGCTCGGCCAGGCCCAGGGGCTGCCCGAAATCGACCCGCTCGAGCTGATCCTGGCGCGCAGCACGACATCGAAGCGTCCGCCCTGCGACTTCCTGGCCGAGAAGATCATGTCGGAGCTGAGCCGCTGAGGATCCGGGCCCGACTTCGGCTATCCTATCGACCTCGTCAACAAATTGCTCAGCCATGCAAATCTTCGGAATCGGCATCCACATCATCGTCGCCATCTTCTTCGCGATCCACGCGGTACGGAATCATCGCGAGATGTACTGGCTGCTCGTGCTCTTCCTCTTCCCCCTGCTGGGCAGCATCGTGTATTTCTTCGCCGTGTTCCTGCCCTCCTCGCGCTTCGACCAGTCGGCGGCGCGCGCCGGCCGCGCCCTGCAGGCCAGCCTGGATCCGGGCCGCGAGGTGCGCGACGCCCAGCGCGCCTTCGAGCTGACCCCGACCGCGCACAACCAGATGCGCCTGGCGCAGGCCCTGCTGGAAACCGGCCAGGCGGCAAAGGCCTCCGAGCAGTACGACGCCTGCCTGCAGGGCCCCTTTGCACGCGACGCCGAACTGCGCCTGGGCGCCGCCCGCGCCCGCCTGGCCGGCGGCAATGTGCAGGGCAGCATCGCCCTGCTGGAAGCGCTGGTGGCCGAGCAGCCGGGCTTCCGCACCGAACAGGTCGGCATCCTGCTGGGCCAGGCCTATGCCGCCGCCGGCCGCCAGGATGAAGCGGGCGCGCAATTCGCCGCCGCCGCCCACCGCTTCGGCAGCCTGGAAGCGCGCGCCGAACTGGCGATCTGGGCGCTCGCCAATGGCAAGCCCCAGGTGGCGGAGCCGGAACTGGAGGAAATCGAGCGCACCCGCAAGCACATGCCGGGCCACTCGCGCAAGCTGAATGCGGAGCTGTTCAGGCGGGTGGATGCGGCGCGGGCGCAGGCGCGCTGATCACCTGCCACCGATCTGGCCGGTCGAGCGCTGGATATCCTCGCGCATTTTCTGGTTGAGCTGCTGGAACTCGCGCACCAGCCGGTCGCAGGGCGCCTTGTCGGCCTCGCACAGCGCGCTCATCTCGACATAGACCCGGCCGTCGGCCTGCTTGATGGCGCGCCGGACCGCGGCCGGGTACGCGTAGTGGCCGGGCGGCGTGAAGGACCACAGTTCATACTCGGGTTCGGGCAGGGTGATGACGGTCCAGCCGTCCGGCTGCGTCACCTGGACAATGGCGCCGGGCCGTGCCTTGAGCCCGGCCAGCGCTTCGGCCACGGTCCTGTAGCCCGATTTCGCGAAAGCGCCCGGGCTCTCCTTCAGGGGCGCGTCGGTTTGCGCCCAACAGGGCTTGGCCAGGGCCAGCGCGGCCGCCAGCAGGCACAGGTATCGCCTCATCCGGGTTTCTCCTTTCATCGCAGCTCCAGCCAGAACTTGCGCACGCCCTCGTCCTCGTCCACCGGTCCCACCGTGAAGCCGAGCTTCTTCACCAGCCCGATCACCGGCGCATTCTGCGGCAGCGCCTCGCCGACGATCTCGCGGGTGCCGCGCGCGCGGCAGTAGGCGATCAGCTTATCCATCAGCATGCGGCCCAGGCCCTTGCCCTTCAGGTCGGAGCGCACCGTCACCGCGAACTCCGCGCTGACATTGTCCGGGTCCGCCACCACCCTGCCCACGCCCAGGGTTTCGTCATGCCCGTCCGGACCGGGACGGGTGGCGATGAAGGCCATCTCCCGGTCGTAGTCGATCTGCGTGAAGCGCGCCAGCTGGGCGGGCTGCAGCTCGCGCACGCGCACGAACATGCGGTAGCGGACGTCGTCGGGCGTCAGCGCATTGAAGAATTCGACGTGGGCCGGGCCGTCCTCCGGGCGGATCGGGCGCAGCAGGACGGTGCCGCCATCCCATGGCACGACTTCTTCCAGCTCGGCCGGATAGGGGCGGATCGCCAGGCGGTCGAGGGTGGAGCCGGAGCGGTCCGCCATGCCGATCCGCATGCGGGCATCCAGCACCATCGCGCCGCGGCTGTCGGCCAGCAGCGGGTTGATGTCGAGCTCCACGATCTCCGGCACGTCGGCCACCAGGCGCGAGACCTGGACCAGCACCGCCTCGATCGCCTCCATGTTCGCCTTCGGATGGTTGCGGTAGCCCTCGAGCAGGCGCGCGATCCGGGTGCGCGCCACCAGTTCCTGGGCCAGCACGGTGTTCAGCGGCGGCAGCGCCACCGCGTGGTCGGCCGCTGCCTCCACCGCCATGCCGCCCTGGCCGAACAGGATCACCGGACCGAACACCGGGTCGGTGGCGGCGCCCACGATCAGCTCGTGGGCTTCCGGATTACGCGCCATCGCCTGCACGATGAAGCCTTCCAGACGCGCGCCCGGCTGCAGCTCCGACAGGCGCCGGCGCATCCGTTCGGCCGCCGCCAGCACCGCCTCGCCGCTGTCGAGGTCGAGGGTGACGCCGCCGACGTCGCTCTTCTGCGCCACGTCCGGCGACAGGATCTTGACCGCCACCGGATAGCCGATCTCGCCGGCGGCGCGCACCGCGTCCGCGGGCGTGGCGGCGGCGCGGGTCGGCACCACCGGGATGCCGTAGGCCGCGAGGATGGCCTTGGTGTCCGGGTCGGCCAGCATGTAGCGGCCCTTGTCGAGCGACTCGCGCACCAGGCGGCGCGCGCGCTCGCGGTCCGGATCGCCGTCGCCGACCGAGGCCGGCACCTGCATCAAGAGGTTCTGGCTCTCGCGGTAGTGCACGATCTGCAGGAAGCCGTTGACCGCGTCCTCGGGCGTGCGGTAGGCCGGCATGCCGGCGTCGGCGGCGATGGTGCGCGCCTCCAGCACCGACTGCACGCCCAGCCAGCAGCCCAGCACATTGCGCGATGAACTCCTGGCCAGCGGCGCCACCGCGCGCGCCACGTCGGCCGGCTCGACCACGGCGTTCGGCGCATGGATCATCAGCACCGCGTTGGCGCCCGGATCGTGCAGCAGCACCTCGATGACGTCGCGGTAGCGCTCGGGCGGGGCGTCGCCGCGCAGGTTCAGCGGACCGCTGCCGCGCCATTCCGGCACCAGCTCGCGCAGCCTGGCCACCGTGGCTTCCGACAGCACGGCGGCATGGCCGCCGCCGTACTGCAGCGCGTCCAGGGCCAGCACCACCGGGCCGGCGCCGTTGCCGATGATGGCGAGGCGGTCGCCGTACAGGGGCTTGGCGCGCGCCAGGGTCTCGACCGCCGCGAACAGCTGCTCGGTGGTGTACACCCGCAGCATGCCGGCGCGGCGGATGGCGGCGCCGTAGACGTCGTCGGGTGTCGCCAGCACGCCGGACAGGCAGGCGCCGGCGCTCGCCGCCTCCAGCGAGCGCCCGGCCTTCAGCACCACGGTCGGCTTGCTGCGCGCCGCCGCCCGCGCCGCCGACATGAACTTGCGTGCATAGCGCAGGCTCTCGATGTGCAGCAGGATGGCGCTGGTGCCGGGGTCGCTGGCCAGGTAGTCCAGCACGTCGCCGAAGTCGACGTCGGCCGACTCGCCCAGCGAAACGAAGCTGGAAAAGCCGATCCCGCGCGTGCGCGCCCAGTCCAGCACCCCGGTCATCAGGGCGCCGGATTCGGAGACGAAGGCGATCCGTCCGGGCGCCGCGCCGCCGGCGGCGATGCTGGCGTTCAGGCCGATGCCCGGCGCCAGCAGGCCGGCGCTGTTGGCGCCGAGGATGCGCAGCAGGTAGGGATTGGCGGCGTCCAGCATGGCCTGCCGCAGGCTGCGTCCGCGGGCATCGCGTCCGGTCGCGACGCCGGCGCTCATGACGATGGCGGCGCGGGTACCGAGTTCGCCCAGCGCCTTGACGATGCCGGGCACGGTGTGCGGCGGCGTGCAGACGATGGCGAGGTCGGGCGCGGCGGGCAGGCTGGCCACGTCGGGCCAGGCGCGCAGGCCGGCGATGCTGTCGTACTTCGGATTGACCGGGTACAGCGTGCCCTTGAAGCCGCCCTCCCGCAGGTTGCGCAGCATGGTGGCGCCGACGCTGCCGGGACGCTCGGTGGCGCCGACCAGGGCCACCGATTTCGGTGCGAACAGCTGGCGCAGGTTACGGACGCTCATGCCCCTGCCTCCAGCGGGCGCATGCAGCCGTGCAAGCCGATGCTGCCGGATTGGCTACACTGGCCCCAGGCAAATACAAGGCACAGGACCAGGACATGAGCACCGGGCAGGACGAAGAAGAAAAGAAAAGCGGCTCGCTGAAAGTGATCTACGCGGCCATCGCCGCCAACCTCGGCATCGCCGTCAGCAAGTTCATCGTGGCCGGCATCACCGGCAGCGCGGCGATGCTGGCCGAAGGCATCCACTCGGCGGTGGACACAGGCAACGAGCTGCTGCTGCTGATCGGCGAGCGCAACAGCGCCAAGCCACCCGACGCCAAGCATCCCTTCGGCTACGGCAAGGAGCTGTACTTCTGGGCCCTGATCGTGGCCCTGTCCGTGTTCTCGCTGGGCGGCGGGCTCTCGATCTACCACGGCATCGATGCGCTGCGCCATCCGGAACCGCTGCGGGATCCGACCTGGAACTATGTGGTGCTGGGCGTCTCGGCGCTGTTCGAAGGCTATAGCTGGAACGTCTCGCGCAAGGCCCTCAACAAGCGAAGGAAACCCGGCACCTCGCTGTGGCAGACCATGCGCGCGAGTAAAGACGCTTCCGTGTTCACCGTCTTCATCGAGGATTCGGCAGCCCTGATCGGCCTGGCCATCGCGGCCCTCGGCATCGTGCTCGGCCAGGTCTTCGACAAGCCTTACTTCGATCCGGCCGCCTCGGTGCTGATCGGCCTGCTGCTGGTAGGCGCCGCCTTCACGCTGGCGCGCGAGACCGGGGCGCTGCTGGTCGGCGAAAGCATCGGCGCGGACGCCACCCGCAAGGTGCGCGGCGTGTTCGAGCAGGACCCGGCGATCGAGAGCGTGAGCGCCCTGCAGAGCATGCAGCTGGGGCCGGACGAGGTGCTGCTGACGGCCGCGGTGCAGTTCCGGCGCGGCATGCGGATCGACGAAGTGGAGGCGGCGATCGAGCGCCTGGAAAACGCGGTGACGGCGCTGTATCCCTCGATCCGGCATATCTATTTCGAATCGGGCGCGCTGCGTGCGGCGATGGGCTGACAGGGCCGCTGGACTCATTGGGTTGCCTCCGTCGACGATGGCGTTGGCACAATGCTACCACCTTATCCGGAACGCCCATGGCCTCGCAACGTCAGCCGTGCAGCACCGCGGTGCCAGGCACGCGTGCTAGAATGGCCGCGTGAAATCCATCCTTCGACTGCTGCTCGTGTGTTACCTGCTGCTGGCGCTGCCCTTCCAGGCATTCGCTTCGGCAAGCATGCGCCTGCCCGCCGCGCCGGTGCAGCAGCCGCCCTGCCACCAGCAGCTGGCGCAGGGGTCGATGGATGGCCAGCATCACGACCACAAGGCAGTGGCCGGCCATGAAAAAGGCAAGTGCGGCACTTGCGCCGCCTGCTGCGTGGGCGCCGCGATGGCGCCCAGCCTGCTCGCATCGCCGGCGCTGGCCCCACCCAGCACCATGCTGATTCCCTTCCGCGCCTGCCACCTGCCGAGCGTCGATCCGGTCCTCCTCGAACGGCCTCCCACTAGCTTCGTCGCCTGATTTCACGCGCCGTCGCCCTGTGGGCCGACGGCTGTCATCACGCATTTCGACGAGGTTCGCATGAAACACCAATCATCCCTGGCACGCGCTTGCGCCTGCCTGCTGCTGGCCATGGCCGGCGTCCACGCTCACGCCCGGCAGGCCGCGGCCGCCGCTGCCGATCCCCAGGCCGCCGTGCCGGCCACTCAATACCAGTCCGTCCTAGGCCACCAGCCCGAGGCGGCGCCCGAGACCAGCCCGGACCGCAACTGGACCCGCGCCAACGACGCCGTGGCCGCCACCAATTCGATGTCGCTGACCATGAAAGGCATGGGCGGCCACGGCGGCGGGCACGACCACGCGGCCATGCAGGGCATGCAGGGAATGCAGAGCCCCGCCGCGCCGGCAATGTGCAAGCCGGCCGGCGGCAAGGAAGGCGAAGCCATGCAGTGCGGTTCCGGGAACAAGTCCGGCGGCGGCAAGATGTCCTGCTGCGCATCCTGCCCCTGCATGGACAAAATGGACAAGATGGACAAGATGAAGATGCCGAAGGAGACACCATGAGTTTCAAACTGTTGGGCGCCCCGCTGGCGCTGGCCGTCCTGGCCGGCTGCACGACGGTGGCGCCGGACGGCGGCTTCGGCAGCGTGGCCGGCACCGCGCACAGCCACATCGGGGCCGAACCGCGCCTGGCGCGCGACGATGCCGCCGTCCGCGAACTGGCGCAATCGGTGCAGGCCATGCTGGGCAAGCCGCTCGGCATGGACGATGCCGTCAAGGTGGCCGTGCTGGCCAATCCCGGCCTGCAGGCGAGCTACTGGAAGGTCGGCATCGCCCAGGCCGACCTGGCCCAGGCCGGCCGCCTGCCGAATCCGGTGCTCGACTTCAAGCACGTGTCGAACGCCGGCGATATCGCCATCGAGCGCACCTTCACCGTCAGCCTGGTCAGGCTGCTGACCCTGCCGCTGGCCTCCCGCCTTGAGGCGCAGCGCTTCGAGCAGGTCAAGCTGGAAGTGGCGCGCGAGATCGAACGGCATGCGCGCGACACCCGCATCGCCTGGGTCGAGGCGGTGGCGGCGAACCAGGCGCTCGAGTATGCGCGCCAGGTCGATGCGGCGGCCGAGGCCAGCGCAGAACTGGCCGGACGCATGGCCAGGGTGGGCAATATGAGCCAGCTCGACCTGGCGCGCGAACAGCTCTTCCACGCCGAGACCGGCGCCGCCCTGGCACGCGCAGGCAAGACGGCCGTGGCGGCGCGCGAAAAGCTCACCCGCCTGCTCGGCCTGTGGGGCAAGGACGCGCAGTACAGCCTGCCCGCGCACCTGCCCGAACTGCCCGCCGCGCCGGCCAGCCCGGTCGACGTCGAGCGCCTCGCCCTGTCCCAGCGCCTCGACGTGCAGGCCGCGAGGCTGGATGCCGAGGCCACCGCCGCCAATCTCGGGCTGACCAGGACGACCCGCTTCGTCAACGTGCTCGACCTCGGCTTCGTGAACGAAACCACGACCGGCGCACCGAGCGCGCGCGGCTACGAGCTCACGCTGGAACTGCCGTTGTTCGACTGGGGCGGCGCACGGGTGGCGCGGGCCGAGGGCGTCTACATGCAGGCGGTGAACCGCGTCGCCCAGGCCGCCGTCACGGCGCGCAGCGAAGCCCGCGAGAGCTATCTCGACTACCGCAGCGCCTACGACGTCGCCGCGCATTACCGCGATACCGTGATCCCGCTGCGCAAGCGGATCTCGAAGGAAGTCCTGTTGCGCTACAACGGCATGCTGCTGTCGACCCGCGAGCTGCTGGTCGATTCGCGCGAACAGGCGAACGCGGTCTCGGCCTATATCGAGGCATTGAAGGAGTTCTGGACCGCCCATGCGACGCTCGAAGCCTCGCTCGGCATGCGGCTCGAACAACAGGATCACAAGGATCACAAGGATCACGTCAAGGAACACGCAGAATGACATCCCGCAGGAATTTCCTCAGCGGCGCCGGCGCCGCCATGGTCGGCGCATCGCTGGTCAGCAAGGCCGCAGCCGCCGCCATCCCCGAAGCCCCGCAACAGAGTTCGGCCGGCACCGCGCCGCCCCTTAGCCCGCCGAACGGGCGTCCCTACAACCCGGTCGTCACCCTGAACGGCTGGACCCTGCCCTGGCGCATGAAGGACGGCGTCAAGGAGTTCCACCTGGTAGCCGAGCCGGTAGTGCGCGAGATCGCACCCGGCATGAAAGCGAATCTGTGGGGCTACAACGGCCAGAGCCCGGGGCCGACCATCGAAGTGGTCGAGGGCGACCGCGTGCGCATCTTCGTCACCAATAAACTGCCGGAAGCGACCAGCATCCACTGGCACGGCCAGTTCCTGCCGAACGGAATGGACGGCGTGGCGGGCCTGAGCCAGCCTGCCATCGCGCCGGGCAAGACCTATGTGTATGAATTCGTGGCGCGCTATGCCGGCACCTTCATGTACCACCCGCACGCCGACGAGATGGCGCAGATCGGGATGGGCATGATGGGTTCCTGGGTCACGCATCCGAAGGACCCGCGTCAGCACGCGGTGGACCGCGACTTCGTGTTCCTGCTGAACGCCTACGACATCGAGCCGGGCGGCTACACGCCGAACGTGAACACCATGCTCGACTTTAATATCTGGACCATCAACAGCCGCGCCTTCCCCGGCACCGATGCCATGGTGGTTCGACGCGACGACCGCGTGCGCATCCGCATCGGCAACCTGTCGATGACCAACCACCCCTTCCACATCCACGGCCACCGCTTCGAGATCACCGGAACGGACGGCGGCTGGATTCCGCCGGCGGCGCGCTGGCCGGAAGTCACGGTCGACATCGGCGTGGGCCAGATGCGCGCGATCGAGTTCCATGCCGACGCCCCCGGCGACTGGGCCTTCCACTGCCATAAATCCCACCACACCATGAACGCGATGGGCCACCAGGTGCCGAACATGATCGGCGTCGACCACCGCGGCGTGGCCAGGAAGATCAACGACCTGGTGCCCGGCTATATGGTGATGGGCGAGAAAGGCGGCTCGATGGGCGGCATGCGCATGCCGCTGCCGGAGAACACGCTGCCGATGATGGATGGCAAAGGTCCCTTCGGCGAGATCGAAATGGGCGGCATGTTCACCATGATCAAGGTGCGCGAAGGCCTGGCCCGCGGCGACTACCGCGATCCGGGCTGGTACCGGCATCCGGCGGGCACGGTGGCGCGGGAGTGGACGGGGGCGCCGCCGGAGACGGTGCGGGCGCCGGCCACGCCGGCGGCACCGGATGAACCGGTGGCGACCGTCAAGCGCGGCGGAGGCCACAGCGGCCATTAGCCTTCGGATTTTCCGAAGGCTGCCCCTGGTATTGCCAGATTGCGAAGGCGCCGCCCGGCCTCTAAGATCCTTGCATGAATGCGATGATCTTGACCTTTTCCGCGGGAATCGTGGCCGGTGCGATGAATGCGCTGGCCGGCGGCGGCTCCTTCGTCAGCCTGCCGGCACTGATCGCGGCCGGTGTGCCTCCGGTCCAGGCGAACACGTCGAGCACGGTCGCCCTCTTCCCCGGCGGCCTGGCCAGCGCCTGGGCCTACCGCGACGGCGCGGTCTCGGTCGGCCCGGTGCCGCTGCGTTCCCTGCTGCCGGCGACCCTGTGCGGCGGCCTGCTGGGCGCGGTCCTGCTGCTGAAGACCTCGTCCGCGGCCTTCAGCTTCGTGCTGCCCTGGCTGCTGCTGGTGGCCTCGCTGGCGCTGGCCTTCGGGCGGCGCGCCGGCGAAGTCCTGCGGGCGCGCTGGCACATCCACCCGCATGCGGTGCTGGCGGTGCAGTTCGCGCTGGGCGTCTACGGCGGGTATTTTGGCGGGGCGGTCGGGATCATGATGATCGCCGTGTGGGGACTGCTCGACAACAGCGACCTGAAGCGCCTGAACGCCCCGCGCACGCTGCTGGTCAGCGCGGCGAACACGGTGGCGGTGCTGGCCTTCATCGCCGCCGGCGCGGTGCGCTGGCCAGAGACGCTGGCGATGCTGGCCGGCGCCGTCATCGGCGGCTACGGCGGCGCCCACGTCGGACGGCGCGCGCCGGCCAGGGTGATACGTGCGATGACCCTATGCGCCACCGCCTGCATCACGCTGGTATTCTTCCTGAAGACATACGCACCCGCCCTTCTGCACCATTGATACGATGCGAGGACGCCATGCTCGAGGCCTTGATGGCAACTATTGGAACCCTGGCGATCCTGGCCAGCATCGTAGCGAAGTTCATCACGCGCTCGGCCGCCACCTCCGGCCAGGCCGCCGGGGAGGCGCCGGAGCCGGTTAGCCCTTCTTGCGCAGCGCCGCGACCTGGGCGCGCAGCTCCGCGTTTTCGGCTTCCAGGCTGTCGCGCGCCGTCTTGGCGCCGACCAGTTCCATCTCCGCAGCCAGGCGGGCATCCGACAGCGTCGCATTCTGCGCCACGCCTTTCTCCAGCTGGGTCCGCAGGTCCGCCAGCTGGGCATCCTTGCCCTCGATCGCCAGCTGGTCCTTGGCCTTGCCGACCAGGGCCTCCATCGCCACCTGCTTTGCATTGCGCAGCTCGGCGTTGAGGCGCTCGATTTCCTCGTCGCGCTCGGCCACCGAGGCCAGGGCGTCGTCGCGGGCAGCCGTGAGCTCGCCCAGCTGCTGCTGCAGCTCGCCGCGCTCGGTCTCGAGGGCATCGCCGGCTTCGCGCAGGGCTTCCAGTTCTTCCTCGTGACGGGCCAGCGCGGCGCGCGTGCCGGTGCCCGCCTCTTCGGCGAACTGCTGGGCCCAGCGCGCCAGTTCGGCGACCAGGTTCTGCGGCAGCTCGGCTTTCGGCGGCTCGGGCGGGGTTTCGTTGGCCGCGCGCCAGTCGGCCAGATGGCGGGAGATGGCGCTGGCGGAGCCGCCGCCGATGGCGTCGCGCACCGCGTCGATGGTCACCGGCGTGCCGCCGGCCTGGAGCTTACCGGCCGCTGCCGCTACGTCTTCGAAGTTCATAAATACCTATCCATTGTCGAAGGCCGTATGATACGACAGGCTCGTCCTCAAATTAAGCCCGGAAATCGTCCAGCGACTTGCCGCCGGCCAGGGCCTCGGCAATCCACTTCGGCTGGCGGCCGCGGCCGGTCCAGGTCTGCGACTTGTCGGCCGGGTTGCGGAAGCGCGCCTCGCCCTGCTGGCCATTGCCGCCTTTCCTGGCGCCGCCGGCTTTCGCGATCAGGTCCGACACCGGCACGCCGACGTCCTGGGCAATCGCCAGGATCTGCTCGCGCGCCTTGCGCACCTCATCCTTCTGGCGGGACTTGATCTCTTTCTCGATATCGAATTGCAGACCCTTGAGCTCGGCAAGGTTGTAGTTCGACAGGTCGGTCTTGGCCATGTGCGCGCCTTTCGTGTGCTGGTTGGGAAATTTGCATTCTCGCCAATTTTACATAACTGGCAATTTTCTGCCGCACTGGTCGATCGGGCGACATTCGCTCAAGGGCCAGCGCCGGCAAGCATCAGGAGCGCGCGCTCACCGGATAGCCGGCCGCGTCGATCGCCTGCGCAATCCGGTCCAGATCGGCCCTGCTGTCGATCTTCACCTTCTTGGTCGGCAAGTCGATGTCGACCCTGGCGTCCTGGTCGACTTCCTGGACGGCCTTGGTCACGCGGCCCACGCAGTGCTTGCAGCTCATGTCTTCTACAGTCAGTTGATACATCGTCGGTTCTCCTTGGGTTGAAACGGTTGAAACGTTTGAAACACTTGAAACGGGTGCTACGGCTACTTCACGCTGCTCCGGCGTCCAGCGCCGCAGCAGCAAGGCATTGGTGACCACACTGACCGAGCTGAGGGCCATCGCCGCCCCGGCCAATATCGGATTGAGCAGGCCCAGCGCCGCGACCGGGATCCCGACCACGTTGTAGACGAAGGCCCAGCCCAGGTTCTGGCGGATCTTGCGGTAGGTCGCGGACGAGATCGCGATGGCGTCCGCCACCAGCAGCGGGTCGCCGCGCATCAGGGTGATGCCGGCCGTGTGCATGGCGACGTCGGTGCCGCCGGCCATCGCGATGCCGACGTCGGCCGCGGCCAGGGCCGGGGCGTCGTTGATGCCGTCGCCGACCATCGCCACCTTGCCGCCCCGTTTATCGCCACCGCCACCGCCACCATTACCGGCCATCAGCGCGCGCACGGTGGCAGCCTTGTCGGCCGGCAGCACCTCGGCCACGTAGCGGCTCAGGCCCAGCTCGCGCGCCACCAGCGCCGCCGCGCCCTGGTTGTCGCCGGTGAGCATGACGGCATCCACGCCCATCGCCTTCAGGCGGGCGATGGCGGCTGCGCTGGTCGGCTTCAGGCGGTCGCCGAAGGCCAGCAGGCCGCGCACATCCACCTTTCCACCCTCTTCCACGGCCAGCCAGGACACGGTACGGCCATCCGCTTCGTGGCGGCGCGCGGCAGCTTCCCAGAGGCCGATGCCGGCGCCGGTCTCCTGCATCAGGCGGCGGTTGCCGAGATAAACCTTCGCGGCGCCGACCCGCGCCCGCACGCCGCGCCCCGGCAAGGCGCCGGCGTCAAAGGCGGCCGGCAGACGCAGTCCGCGTTCCTCGGCCGCCTGCGCCACCGCCTTCGCCAGCGGGTGCTCGCTGTACTGCTGGACGGCCCAGGCCAGCTCCAGCAGCGCATCGCCGCCTTCGACCGCCACCACCCGCGGCTTGCCTTCGGTGAGGGTGCCGGTCTTGTCGAACACCACGGTGCGCACCGCGTGGGCCGTCTCCAGCGCCTGGGCGTCCTTGATCAGGATGCCGTGGCGCGCCGCCACGCCGGTGCCGACCATGATCCCGGTCGGCGTCGCCAGGCCCAGCGCGCAGGGACAGGCGATCACCTGCACCGCCACCGCGTTCAGCAGGGCCTGCTGCCAGTCGCCCGTGGCCAGGCCCCAGCCGAGCAAGGTGACCAGGGAGATCAGCAGCACCGCCGGCACGAACACGGCGCTGACGCGGTCGACCAGGCGCTGGATCGGCGCCTTGACCGCCTGCGCATCCTCGACCATGCGGATGATGTGGGCCAGCATGGTGTCGGTACCGACCTTGGTCGCCTCGACCAGCAGCAGTCCTTCGCCATTGACGGCGCCGCCCAGCACGGGCTCGCCCGTGGTCCGCGCCACCGGCAGGCTCTCGCCGGTAAGCAGGGATTCGTCCAGGTGGCTGCCGCCTTCGAGCACGCGGCCGTCGGCTGGCACGCGCTCGCCGGGCCGCACCACCATCACGTCGCCGGCGTGCAGCGCTTCCAGCGGGATCTCTAGGTCCTGGCCGCCGCGCCGCACCAGGGCGGTATCGGGGCGCAGCGATTCCAGCGCGCGGATCGCCTCGACGGTCTGGCGTTTGGCCCGGCCTTCCAGCCACTTCCCGAGCAGCACCAGGCTGATCACCACCGCCGAGGATTCGAAATACAGGTGGGGCATGCGCTCGCCGGCCGGAACGGTGACCAGCTGATAGACCGACAGCGCATAGGCCGCCGAGGTGCCGATCGCCACCAGCAGGTCCATATTGCCGGAACCGGCCCGCAGCGCCTTCCAGCCGGCGCGGTAGAAGCGCGCGCCCAGCCAGAACTGGACCGGGGTCGCCAGCAGCAGCTGGATCCAGCCCGGCAGCATCCAGCTGTGGGCGGTGTCGGTGCTGAACAGCTGGCCGAACATCGGCAGCACCAGCGGCAGGCTGAGGACGGCGGCGGCGGCCACCGGCCACCAGGACGGCAGCCCCGCCTTGCCCTCGTCTTCGGGCACATGGCGCTGGCCGCGCTGCACGGGCGCCGCTTCGTAGCCGGCCTGCGCCACGGCGGCGACGATGGCGTCGGCATCCAGGCCCGCACCGTGCACGGTGGCCTGCTCGGTGGCCAGGTTGACGCTGGCGTCGTCGACGCCGGGGACTTTCTTCAAGGCCTTCTCGACGCGCGCCACGCAGGACGCGCAGGTCATGCCGCGTACCGCGAGCTGCAGCTCGGCCGGCGATTCCATCGTTTCCATGATTGCTCCTGTCATTTAACGACAGGATAATCCTTCCCACGATGGGAAGGTCAAGCCCCGTCCGCCATGTCCTCGAAAGGGAATGCCGCGGGCGTATCCGGCAGCGGCGCCATCGGCCGCATGCCGTAGACCATGTCGGCGCGGTCCCGGGCCGGCGGCCTGGTGATCAGGAAGCTGTCCCGGCCCAGGCGCTGCGGGCAGCCGGCCAGTTGCACGGGACGCGGTTCGCTGCGCGCCAGCACCAGCACCACCTCGTAGCCGAGGGTCGGCGCGGCGAACAGGCCGAGCATGGTGCGCAGGGCCATGGCGCCCGGCGCGTGCGGCAGGAAGCGCTCGAACTCGGCGCGCCGCAAGGGGCCGATACGCACCCGTACGCGCAGGTCGGGACGCCAGCAGCGCCGGCCCAGCACCGCGGCCTGGCCCAGCACCGCGCCCGGCCTGCCCGCCGCGCTGCCCACCTCGCCGCCCAGCACGCTCTGCTCGTCCGGGGCCAGCGCATCCCAGTGGCCGATCCCCTCCTGCAGCCGGAGCGGCACCCCGAAGTGGTGGGACAGCACCCTGGCCAGCACCACGCCGGAGGCCGGGCGCTGCCGGAGCACGCCGGCATAGCGCGCCAGGGTGGCGTCCTCCACCTGTTGGTGCGGCTCGCCGGGTGCGAAGCCGGCCAGCGCCAGCAGCAGCGGCAGGAAGCCGTCTCCGGCCTCCGGCCCGGACACGGCATGCTCGATCCGGTATTTGCGCCAGGCGCCGTAGAACAGGGCAAGCATGCGGGTGGTGAAGATGTCGAGGAAGGCGCGCGGCGCTTCCGCCAGCTGGACCTCCGCCTGGCTCGATTCCCAGGCCGCGATGCGCTCGGTGACGTGGCTCGGCAGCGCACCGTGGGCGCCCAGCAGGCCCATGAAAGTCGGGGTCAGGTGGAATTGCGGCGGCAGGCCGGGCGCCAGTCCCGCCGGCGCGATCGCCTCGACCTGGCCGGCCGGGAAGCCGAGCGCCAGGCTGTTGCGGAAGCGCAGGTGGCGTTCCAGCGCCCGCCGCGGCGGCACGCCCTGCTCGCCCAGCCACAGCAGCAGCAGCCGCACCGCCTGGAAGAATTCGAAGCGCTGCGGCTCGGCCAGCAGGCGTTCGATCAGCCCAGCGGCTGGCTGCTGTGGCGGGGTTCGCATGCAAGGATTTCCTGGCCGGTCTGGCGCGACACCACCTGCAGCCGGGTGAAGCAGTTGAGCTGCCCGTTGAGGGCGAAATAATGGTCGAGCACCCTGGCGAACACGAACAGGCTGCTGCCGGTGAAGGCTTCCTCGTCCACTGTCATGCGGATGCCGATGCCCGGCATCAGGGTCGAGACCGGCGCGGTACGGACCCAGGCGCGCACGGCGCCGTGCTCGAGGCCCTGGATGCCGGCGATCAGGCGCTGCGCGGCCGGCGAGCGCGGCAGGTCGTACAGGGCCAGCATCTTGCGGAAGTCGTCCAGGCCGGCCATCGTCAGGCTCGCGTGGTTGAGGGACAGGTGGGAGATCAGGCGCCAGTGCGCGCCCTTGGTGGTGCCGAAGCGGTAGCTGGGACTGGGTTTGCGCAGCATGCGGATCGGCGCCACGCTGGACAGCTCGTCGGTGCGCAGGTCGCCCTGGGAATCGCCGTAGCGCAGCTGGGCCGGCAGGTCGCGGTTGGTGCAGGTCAGCATGGTGGAGAGCGTGGTCCGGCACCCCGGCGCACCTTCCGTTTGGGTGGTGCGGAAGTCGGCGTCGATCAGGGCGATGCGCATCTCGTGGCCGGGGCTGACGGCGGCCACCGCATGGTCGCGCCGCGTGATCCAGTAATGGGTCCGGCTCTCCTGGTCCTCGGCGCCGTTGGCCGCGTACAGGGGCGCGAAATGGGTCACGCTGCCGGGGCCGGCGCCTTCGCGCACCAGGCGCACCGCGTCGACGCTGTGGATCTCGTAGTCGGCCGCATGGAAACCGTCGGCCAGCAGCGGGTAGTCGGCGCTGGTATAGGACAGCTGCAGCGGCACGCCGGCCTTCGGGAACAGGTTGATGACCGGGGTGCAGGCCGGCAGCAGGTTGCCGGGCCCGATCCCGGCCAGCAGGCGCGCGGCGTCCGAATCGGCGGCCAGGCCATTCAGCACCACGTGCAGCGTAAACCCGGTGCAGCGCGGCGGCAGCAGCGTGCGCAGGGCCGTGGTGTCGAGGTCGAGGAAGCTGAACTTCTCGGGATAGCAGAAGTATTCGCTCAGCAGGCGCAGCGCCGGATGCGAGCGCGCCGGGAAGGGAATCATGGCGTCGGCCTCGTCGAAGCCGGCCAGCGCCAGCGGCACTGCCGGCAAGGGCAGCCAGGCAGCCTCGCCGCCGGCCTGGACGAAGGCGCAGCTGGCCTTCAGGAACAGCGCGTCGATCAGGGCCGCGCGCGTGGACGCTTCGCCGTCGACGAACAGGCGCAGACGCGGCGGCAGGATATCCGCCAGCGGGCGCGGTCCCGGGGTGTCGATGACGATGCCGATCGCACTGGCGGCGCCGCGCGGCAGGCGCAACGAGCGCGGGCTCGTCGCCAGCGGCGCAAAGCCCAGCTGCGCCACCCGCAGCGGCGCGAGCAGGACGTCGTAGACGGTGCGGAACTGGCACACGCTGTCGTCGCGGGCGCTGGTGCGCAGCATGGTCGCGCGCGGCAGCAGGAGCGGGGCATCGGGCCGTTCGGCATCGCCGCGGCCGCCCACCTGGACGATGGTATGCGAAGGCATGGGCCGCAGGTAGTGCGGATACAGGCTTTCCAGCAGCGATTCGGTAAACTTGGGATAGTCGTCGTCGAGGCGTTTGCGGATCCGCGCGCTCATCAGGGCCACCGACTGGATCAGCCGGGCGACGCTGGGGTCTTCGTAGGTCTCGCCGGCCAGGTGCAGCTCGCTGGCCGGTTTCGGATAGCGGGCGCGGAATTCGCGCGCGAACTGTCCGAACAGGCCCAACTCTTCTTCGTAATAGCGCAGGAGCTCATCCATTCATGGATAGTCCCACCCACGCCGCAGAAGTATCTTGAGTACAATCAATACCGACCAATCACCCCGAGGGAGACGACAATGACCGACCTGAGCAAGTTCCCAATCACCCGCAAATGGCCCGCCCGACATCCCGAGCGCCTGCAGCTGTATTCGCTGCCGACGCCGAACGGGGTGAAGGCCGCGATCATGCTGGAGGAGATCGGCCTGCCCTATGAGGTGCATCGCGTCGCCTTCGACAAGAACGACCAGCTGTCGCCGGAATTCCTGTCGCTGAACCCGAACAACAAGATTCCCGCCATCCTCGATCCCGACGGTCCGGGCGGCCAGCCGCTGCCGCTTTGGGAATCCGGCGCCATCCTGCTCTACCTGGCCGAAAAGACCGGCAAGCTGCTCCCAAGCGATCCGGCGCTGCGTTACCAGACCATCCAGTGGCTGATGTTCCAGATGGGCGGCATCGGCCCGATGTTCGGCCAGGTCGGCTTCTTCCACAAGTTCGCCGGCAAGGACTACGAGGACAAGCGCCCGCGCGACCGCTACGCGGCCGAATCGAAGCGCCTGCTCGGCGTGCTGGACCGGCACCTGGAGGGCCGCAGCTGGATCATGGGCGACGAGTACACGATCGCCGACATCGCCACCTTCCCGTGGGTGAACAACCTGATCGGTTTCTACGGCGCGCGCGAGCTGGTCGGCTTCGACGAGTTCAGGAACGTCGCGCGGGTGCTGGCCGCCTTCGTGGCGCGGCCGGCGGTGGCGCGCGGCCTGCAGATTCCGCCGGCGCCGGCGGCCTAGGCTTTGACGGCGAGCGTACGCAGGTCGGCCACGACCTCGTCGCCGAAGCTTTTGCCGAGCAGGTAGTCGACCAGCTGCTCGGCGCATTCGTCGGGGTCGAGCAGGGTCCCGGTCTCCTTGAGGTCGACGAAGCGCTGGCGCATCGGGAAGCGGTCTTCGGGGGTGCCGCGGATCTCGGCCTGCATGCCGGTGTCGATCACGCCCGGCGCCAGGCTGCAGATCTGGACGTCCTGCTCGGCGTCCATCAGCACCGCGCGCGCATGGTGGTCGAGGGCCGCCTTGGTGGCGCAGTACACGCTCCAGCCCGGATAGGCATGGCGCCCGGCGCCGCTGGAGATGTGCATGATGCGCTTCTGGCCGCCGTCGCTGGCGCGCACCACCGCCGCCGCCAGCGCCATCGGCGTGGCCACGTTCAGGGTCACCGCGCGCAGCACCGCGCGCGGATCCTGGGCTTCGAGAGGGCCGACCGGACTCACCATTCCCGCATTGTTGAGGAGCAGTACGGCGCCGGTGCCGTCCAGGTAATCGCTCAGGTCCTTGCCGTCGAGCCAGTCGACCAGCGCGGGGCCGTCGGCGAGGTCGAGTTCGACCTCCTCGAACAGCTCGGGCCAGTTTTGCGCCAGTTCGTCGGAGCGGGTGCGGGCCAGGCCCAGCACCGGTACGCCGCGCGCCAGCAGGTTGCGCGCCAGTGCCGCGCCTAGGCCTTTCGTATGGCCGGTAACGATCGCTTTCATCTCAGTCTCCATCTCCGCGTGCGGGGCACCGTTATGGATGTTATCGCAAGCAGGCCCGTAAGATAAAGTCAATCGTGTAGATGGCGCACCCTTGCCTCTGCTCCAGTTCGGTTCGCATGGCAGAATGGCCTCGACAGCACCCGATTCACCAAGCGAGGCCGAATGCAAATTCCAGACATCCCCGTCGACGAAGCACGCCGCCTGACCGCCCTGCACGCCACCCGCCTGCTGGGCAGCGCGCCCGAAGAAGCCTTCGACCGCATCACACGCATGGCGGCGCGCCTGCTGAATGCGCCGACCGCGCTGGTGTCGCTGGTCGACAAGGATGTCCAGTGGTTCAAATCCCGCTGCGGCTTCGAAGCCACCGAGACCGCGCGCGACATCTCCTTCTGCGGCCACACCATCCTCGAACACGAGCCGCTGGTGGTGGGCGACGCGACCAAAGACCCGCGCTTTCGCGACAATCCGCTGGTGACCGGCGAGCCGCATGTGCGCTTCTACGTCGGGGTACCGCTGTACTCGGTCGAGCGCATGCCGATCGGCACCCTGTGCGTGCTCGACACCAAACCGCGCCGACTGAACGCCGGCGATCTCGACCTGCTGCGCGATCTCGCGCGCATGGTCGAGCAGCTGATACACCACCGCCAGCTCGCCAGCGCCGCCCAGGCCCTGTACGCGCACGTGCCGCAGGACGGCGCCGACCCCGAGCTGAGCGCGGCCGCCGGCCAGGTCGAATTCCTGCTCAATCACGACCAGCTGACCGGGCTGTCGAACCGCCAGGCGCTGGCGCGCATCATCGCCCAGGGCCTCGACGACTGGCGCAGCCAGGGCACGCAGACCCTGGTGGCCTCGATCAACCTCGACAAGTTCAAGCGCCTGAACGAAGCCCTCGGCCACCATGCCGGCGACCAGGCGCTGGTGTCGGTTACCTGGAGCCTGCAGGGCGTGCTGCGGCCCGGCGACCTGCTGGCGCGGGTCGGCAACGACGAATTCGTGGTGCTGCTGCCCGGCCTCGGCGACGACAGCGTGGCGCGCGACCGCCTGCGCCAGCTGGCCCAGGCGGTGCACCGCGAGTTCAAGAACCCGGGCGGCGGCGCGATTCCCCTCACCTGCAGCATCGGCTACGCGATCTTCCCCCACGACGGCGACCATGCCGACGCCCTGCTCGGCAACGCCGCCCTCGCCATGCGCCGCGCCAAGCTGCTGGGCGGCGGCCAGATCCAGCACTTCTCGGAAGAGCTCAAGCAGGCCTTCAACCGCAAGCTGACGCTGGAAAGCCAGCTGCGCGCCGCCCTCGACCACAAGGAGCTGTTCCTGCTGTACCAGCCGAAGATCGCGCTGAAGGACGGCTCGGTGGCCGGACTGGAAGTGCTGCTGCGCTGGCGCCACCCGACCCACGGCTTGATCTCGCCGGTCGAATTCATTCCGGTGGCCGAAGAGGCCGGGCTGATCGTCGAGATCGGCGAATGGGTGCTGAAAAGCGCCGCCGACCAGTGCCGGGCCTGGCGCGCAGCCGGCCTGCCCGGGGTGCCGGTGGCGGTCAACCTGTCGGCGCGCCAGTTCCACCGCACCGACATCGTCGGCTGTGTCGACACCGTGGTGCGCGATGCCGAACTGCAGCCGGGCGACCTGGAACTGGAACTCACCGAGAGCACCTCGGTGCAGAACCCGGAACGCAGCGCCGACCTGATGGCGCGTCTGCGCGGACTCGGCGTGAGCCTCAGCATCGACGACTTCGGCACCGGCTATTCGAGCCTCAGCTACCTGAAGCGCCTGCCGGTCGACAAGCTGAAGATCGACCGCTCCTTCGTCCAGGACATGCACGAGAGCGTGGAATCGATGGCGATGGTGAAGGCCATCATCGCCATGGCCCACAGCCTGCACCTGGAAGTGATCGCCGAGGGCGTCGAGCTGCAGGAACAGCTCGATGGCCTGCGCGCCGCCGGCTGCGACCAGATCCAGGGTTTTTATTACAGCAAACCGCTGAGCGCCGAGGACTGCGCCGCCTATCTGCGGGAACATGCCGTGCGGCGCCACTGACGCTGATGGACGAATGTTTGCCTGATGCTGTCAAAAGTTTTACAATTTCAGTACGGCAACTAATCCAAACCACACGCATGCGCTATTCGCAGAACCACAAGGCCGAGACGCGCCGGCGCATCCTCGACGAAGCCGCGCGCCGCTTCCGCCGCGACGGTATCGACGGCACCGGCCTGGTGCCCCTGATGAAGGCGCTGGGCATGACCCATGGCGGCTTCTATGCCCACTTCGCGTCGAAGGAAGCGCTGGTCGAGGCCTCGCTCGAAGCGGCGGTCGAGCAGGCCAGGGAAACGTGGCGGGATCCGCCGTCGCCGGAGGGGTTGCGCGCCTTCCTGGCGAGCTACCTGTCGCCGCGCCACCGCGACGATCCGGGCGCCGGCTGCCCCCTGCCCAGCCTGTGCGCCGAACTCGGCCTGCGCGGCCAGCCCAGCGCCACCACCGACGGCCTGGCCCTGAACATGGCGCAGCGGCTGGAGGACTGCAAGCTCGGCCCCGCCGCCGACGACCAGGGCCTGGTGGCGCTGGCCGCACTGGTCGGCGCGCTGACGCTGTCGCGCGCGGTGGCGGATCCGGCGCTGTCGGAACGCATTCTTGGTGCCGTGCAGGCGGCGCTCAAGCCGCCGCTGTCGTAAGGTCATCCCCGCCTGCGCGGGCACGACGGCGACTGCTCACGGATAGCGCACCGGCCGCCCGGGCAGATCCGGCAGCGGAATGAACTCGGTCTCGCCCGGCACCTTCGGGAAGCGCATCTCGCGCCAGTCTTCCTTGGCCTGCTCGATGCGGTCGGCCGAGCTGGAGACGAAGTTCCAGGTCAGGTAACGCGGACCATCCATCGGCTCGCCGCCCAGCAGCATCACGCGCGCACCGACGCCATTGCCGGCGGCGAGGGTCACGGCCGCGCCGGGCTTCAGCACCAGCAGCTGGCCGGGACCGAAGCTGCCGTCGCGGCCGAGGTCGAGCGTCCCTTCCACCACGTACAGCGCCTGTTCCGCATATTCGGCCGGCATGCCGATGCGGGCGCCGGGCTGCAGGGCCAGGTCGACGTAGAACAGCGGCGATTCGACCGGCACCGGGGCGCGCTTGCCGAAGTATTCGCCGGCGATGATGCGGGCACTGGCGCCGTCGCCGTCGATGATCGGCAGTTCGCCGGCGCCGATGTGCGAAAAGCTCGGATCGTTCTCTTCCTTCGCCTTCGGCAGCGCGACCCAGCACTGCAGGCCATGCAGGGTCGAGCCCTGGGCGCGCACCAGCGGACCGGTGCGTTCCGAGTGGACGATGCCCTTCCCGGCCGTCATCCAGTTCACCGCCCCGGGCCGGATGTCCTGCACCGTGCCGAGGCTGTCGCGGTGCGAGATCTCGCCTTCCAGCAGATAGGTCACGGTGGACAGGCCGATGTGCGGGTGCGGACGGACGTCGATGCCGGTGCCGGCGTCGAACACGTGGGGGCCCATCTGGTCGAGGAAGACGAAGGGGCCGACCATGCGGCGGTCGCGGTGCGGCAGCGCGCGCCTGACTTCGAAACCGCCGCCCAGGTCGTGGGTGCGCGGCACCACGATGGTTTCCAGCATGCTGTCAGCGTCATGTTGGTCGAGTTCCATTTAGATTGCCTCCGTGGTGATCTGGATCTGCCCGGACAGGGTCTTGTGGACCGGGCACTTGTTGGCGATGTCCGTCAGGCGCTGCTTTTCTTCCTCGCTCAAGGCGCCGACGTAATGGATGCTGCGGTGCAGGGTGTAGGCCTCGCCTTCCTGGCCGTGCCTGATGCTGACCCGCACCTCGTCCAGTGCGTAGCCTTTGCACTTGGCGTACAGGCTGACGGTCAGGGTGGTGCAGGCCGCCAGCGCCGCGGCCAGCAGGTCGTGCGGTTCCGGGCCGCTGTCTTCGCCGCCGAGTGCCGGCGGCAGGTCCGTCAGGAGCCGGTGCGGCCCGATCTCGATGACCTGCTGCAGCGGTCCCTGGCCACGGTGCGTCGTCACTTCCATGATGATCCCCTTCGTGTTTTCGATCGATTGTACGCGATGCGCGGACCTGATCAGGCCGCGTGGGTGCGCAGGATGCCGACGCCGGCCTTCGCCTGCACGCGCTGGCGTTCAATATCGAAGATCACCAGCATCGCGCCCAGGATCGCCACGTTCTTCAGGAAGTGGTTCAGCTGGTTCTGGAACTCGGCCGCGCCGGCGCCCCAGAAAGCGTGGAAGATCAAGGTGACCGGCACCAGGAACAGGGCCAGTCCGAGGCTGGCCCAGCGCGCCTGGAAGCCCGTCACCAGGGCCAGGCCGCCGCCGACTTCGAGGGCGACGGTGGCGGCCAGCAGCAGGCTGGCGAACGGCAGGCCCATGCTGGCCATCCAGCCGGCCACGCCCGCAAAGCCGAGGATCTTGCCGATGCCTGACACGACGAACAGGGAGCCGACGAGGGCGCGGCCGACGGGGTAGAGTTTGCTAGTTTCCATGATGTTCTCCTTCTGTGCGGGTTGTCGATGGAAGCCATTATGGACACCCGGCCGGCGGAAAAAAAACGAGTTATTTCACCGCCTATCATCGATATTTTCGATGCTACACATAGGCCAGCAGCCGGCCGCAGGCAATCACCGCCAGCCACAGCAGCAGCGACAGCGCCGCGTGCAGGCGCGCGCGCAGCGGCGCCCCGCCGGGCCAGCCGTCGCCCACGCGCCAGGGACCGAGGTGGAAGGCCAGCGCGTTCAGGCCGGCCACGGCGATCAGCACCAGCTTCAGCAGGAACACCCGGTTGGCGGCCAGGTCGGGCGCCTCGGCGGCGAACAGCAGCAGGCCGCTCGGCAGCACCACCAGCATGCCGCCCGCCGACCACGGCAGCAGGTAGCGCGCCAGCGCGCGCAGCGGCAGCTCGCGGCCGAGGCCGAGCACGCGCAGATCGAACATCGCCAGCGCGCCGACCAGCACGGTAAAGCCGATGATGTGAAGGATTTCGATGCCGGGATACAGCCAGGCGCTGGCGCGCATCGCCGCCGCCGGCGGCGTGGCGGCCAGCCAGACGGTCCAGGCCGCAGCACCGGCCGGAATGTCGAGCCCGGCGCCGGGCGGCATCAGCGCAGCTCGGTGGTCTTGCCGCCGATGGTGATGCGTTCGGCGCGCATCTCATCAAGCCTGGTGCGGTGCGGATACCCGTAGACGCTGGCGCTGGCGCCGGCGGCCAGCCTGTCCTTGGGCAATCCGTGGCTTTCCATGCGGCCCGGCGGCGCCAGCACCACCAGCCAGGTCTTGCCGGCGCTCTTGAGACGGATCCAGCCGTGCGGCTGCACATAGCCCGCTTCCTGGATGATGCCGTTGAGCTGCAGCGGTTTGTCGGTGTCGTACTCGCTCCAGCCGTGGTGGGCCGAAGCGGTGGCGGCCGCGGCGAAGGCGGCGAGCAGGAACCAGCGTTTCATGTGGCGGACTCCTTCGGGAAGGTGTCGATTCTACGCCTGTCCCGCTCAATTCCGTCAAGCGCCGGCGCCGAAAGCGAGCTCGGAGTCCTTGATGTCGGCGATCGGCCCCAGGATGGCGCCGTCGAAGGACCGCGGCGCATGCCCTTGCTCGAAGACGCGGGGCATGTCCGGGTTCGCCAGCGCGCCCCGGCCCAGTGCAACGACGTCCGCGCCCAGCCCCAGCACGTGTTCCGCGCGCTCGATGCCGTGCAGGGAACCGTTGGCGATGATGGTCACGCCCGGTGCGAAGCGGCGCGCCAGGGCGACCAGGCTCTCGCCGCCGCCTTCGAACGCCGGCTGCCAGGCCTCGAATTCGGTCACATGGATGAAATCGGCGCCGGCACGGGCCAGCGTGCCGAAGATGACCTCGGCATCGGCGTCGCGGCCCGGCCACTTGGCCGTGAAGTCGTTGACCTTGCCCTGCGAGAGTCGGATGCCCACGGGAACCTCGCCGCCGACCGCGTCCTTCACCGCTTTCACGATCTCTTCCAGCAGGCGCACCCTGCCCTCCACGCTGCCGCCCCAGCGGTCCGTACGCAAGTTGGTGTGGGCCGTCAGGAACTGGTCCAGCAGGTAGCCGTTCGCGCCATGGATCTCGATGCCGTCGAAGCCGGACACGCGCACCGCGCGGATCGCCGACTGGACGAAGCCATCGATGGCCTCGGCGATCTCCTGTTCGCCGATTTCGGCCGGCACCGGGTAGCGCCCCTCGCCAAAGTAGAAGGCCATCTGCTCTCCGGCGGGCTGCACCGCGGACGGCGCGACGGTATGGCTGCGGAAGGGATTGCCCTGGCTGAGGGCGCCCGCATGCATCAGCTGCGCGAACACCAGCGCACCATGCCGCTGGATTTCGCTCGTGATCGATGCCCAGGCCTGGGCCTGGACGTCGTCGGCAATGCCGGGCTGGTTCCGGTAGCCCTGCGCGAATGCCTTGTCGGTGTACAACCCTTCGGTGATCACCAGGCCGAAGCCGCCCCTGGCAAACCTGGCGTAGTAGTCGCGCATCGCCGGGGTCGGGACGCCGGCCCCGGTCGCCGTCACCCTGGTCATCGGCGCCACGGCCAGCCTGTTCCTCAAAGTCCGGCCTTTCATAACGTAATTCGATAGAATCTCGGTCTGATGATTATTCATGTCTGTTCGCTTTCGAAGAAGGCATGCCACGACTGCGGCATCACAGTCGCATGATATGAACGGGAACGCGATTCGAACAGCCTGGCGCGCGTGAAGGCGCCTTATCGAAAAAGGTTAAGATGCAGATACCGGATATTCGAATTTTTCTCGCCGCCGTGAGCGCCGGCAGCTTGTCCGCCGCGGGACGGCAACTCGGCATCGGCCCGATGCAGGTGTCGCGCCGCCTTGCCGTGCTCGAAGACGAGCTGGGCGTCAGGCTGCTGCACCGCACGACCCGCGCCATTTCGCTGACCGCCGAGGGCGAGGCCTTTTTGCCGTTTGCAAACACGATGGCGGATGCCGAAGAGAGCGCCCGCTGCGAACTGCGCCCCTCGTCGGCCGCCGTCTCGGGCGTACTCAGGCTGACCGCCCCGAGCGTCTTCGGCCAGACGATCGTGCTGCCCGTGCTGGCGGCGCTGCTGGAGCGGCATCCCGAACTGCGCGTCGACCTCGACCTGTCCGACCGCGTCGTCGACATCGTCGGCCAGGGCCTCGACCTCGCGCTGCGCGTGGCGACGCTGGAGGACTCGGAACTCGTGGCCAGGCGCATCGTCGGCAACCCGCGCGTGATCTGCGCCTCGCCGCGTTACCTGCAGCGCCACGGCATGCCCGTCCGGCTTGCCGACCTGGACGCGCATCAATGCATCGTCCTGCATGCCATTCCGCGCTGGCCGCTGATCGTCGACGGCGGGCTGCAGCGCAGGCGGGTGAATGCGCGCGTCACGACCAGCAATGTGGATGCCGCGCGGACTGCCGCCATGCAGGGGCTGGGCCTGGCAATGCTCGCCTACTGGGACGTGCACCGGCAACTCAGCGAGGGCGAACTGCTCAGCGTGACGCTGGAAGATGCTAGGATGGAAGACCTGTCGGTGTGGGCCGTGATGCCGACCCGGCGCTACCTGCCTACCCGGGTCAAGGTCTTCCTCGACGCCCTGGAACAGGAGCTCGCAGCCATCCCAAGGACCGTATGACACCGCAATCCACTCCTGGCCTCCAGGCCCGCAACTTCGGCATCGACTGCCTGCGCGGCCTCGCCATCCTGCTCGTGATCGTGCACCACCTGGCCCTGCCCTTCCGCCTGCCGCTGGGCCCGAGCCTGCTGAAGGACTACCTGCCCAAGCGCCTGCTGAACGCCGTCAGCTTCAACGGCTACGAAGCGGTGTTCATCTTCTTCGTCATCTCCGGCTTCCTGATTACAGGCCGCATCCTCGAGCGCGACGGGAGCCTCGGCCGGGTCGACCTGCGGCGCTTCTACCGCGCCCGCGCGCTGCGCATCCTGCCGCTGCTGTTCCTGACCCTGGCCGTGCTGGCGGCGCTGGCCCTGGCCGGCGTGACCGGCTTCGCCCCCGACGAAGGCAGGCAGAGCGTGGGCGGCCTGCTCGGATCGAGCCTGAGCTTCACCTTCAACTGGTACGAAGGCCGCACCGGTTGGGCGCCGGCCGGCTGGGACGTGTTGTGGTCGCTGTCGATCGAGGAAGTGTTCTATCTCGGCTTTCCGCTGCTGTGCCTGTGGCTGCCGCGGCGCCTGCTGGTCGGCTTGCTGCTGGCTTGGGCGCTGCTCTTGAACCCGTTGCGCTCGCTGGTGCCGGTCGCGGACGAAGTCTGGCGGGAGAAGGCCTACCTGCCCGGGATGGCGGCGATCGCCTGGGGCGTGCTGGCGGCCCTGCTGACCCGGCGCTGGCGGCCGACGCCGCGCGAGGCCCGCGCGCTGGCCCTGTTCGGCGGCTTCTGCATCCTGATGGTCCTGGGCTGGGGCGAGCTGGTGCACCGTCACCTGTTCAAGTCCGGTATGGTCGGACTGGTGCTGGGCGCGGCGGCGCTGCTGCTGGCCTTCCACGCGCATCCGCCGGCCCCGCGCCTTGGCCTGGGCTGGCTGGCGCGCATGGGCAGCCTGAGCTACGAGCTCTACCTGTCCCACATGTTCGTCGTGCTGGCCGCGGTCGGGCTGTACCGTACGATGCTGGGCAAGGAGCAGGCCTGGACCTTCAGCGTCTACCTGCCGGTGCTGCTGCTCTGCTTCGGCCTGGCCCTGGTGCTGGAAAAGTTCACCGGCCGCTTCGTCCGCAAGGGGGCTTGCGTCGACGAGGCGGCCAAGCGAGAATTGGCGGTTCAACAATAACAATCCTCGGGGACAGTACATGGACCACGCCACGCCGGGCGCCACCCTCCAGCTCAGCAAGCACCGCATCGAAGCCCTGGTCGACGGTATCTTCGCCGTCGCCATGACCCTGCTCGTGATCGACCTGCGCCTGCCCGAGCACCTGCGGGTGACGAGCGACGCCCAGTTGCGCGAGGCCCTGGTCGAGCTGCTGCCGAACCTGTATTCCTGGCTGGTCAGCTTCATCGTGCTGGGGATCTTCTGGGTCGCCAACCACCGCGTCTACAGCCATGTGCGGCATGTCGACGGCGGCCTGGTGTGGCGCACCATCCTGATGCTGGGCGGCGCCAGCCTGCTGCCCTTCGCGTCGGCCGTCAACGGCCATTTCTTCTCGCAGCTGGCGCAGGGCGTCTACTCCGGTGTGATGATCCTGATCGCCTGCGGCTCGCTGCTGGTGGCGCGCCACATCCACCGCAATCCGCAGCTGTGCGCCCACCCGATGGATGAAGCCACCTATGTGGCCATCTGCACCCGGCTGGCCGCCCTCGGCGTGATCGCCCTGCTGGCGGTGGCGCTGGCCGGCCTGTTCCCGGGCTCGGCCAACTGCGCCTTCGTGCTGGGCTTTACGCTGCGCCCGCTGGGCAATGCGGTGGCGCGCCGGGTCGCTCCACAAGCCGAACAGGCCGCGCCGGCGGACGCGGCGTCCTGATCACCTGGCGCTGTCGATCCAGCGCTGCACCTGGGCTTCGAGGATGGGCAGCGGCAGGGTGCCGTCGCCCAGCACGACCTCGTGGAACTTCGCATAGCTGAACTTCGGCCCCAGCGCCTGCTGCGCCCGCGCGCGCAGCTCCAGGATCTTCAGCGCGCCGATCTTGTAGGCCAGGGCCTGGCCCGGCCAGACCATGTAGCGCTCGATCTGGTTGGCGGCCTGGGCCTCGTTGTAGCCGAGGTTTTCCATCGCATAGGCGATCGCCTTTTCGCGCGACCAGCCCTGGGCGTGCATGCCGGTGTCGACCACCAGGCGCACCGCGCGCAGTAGTTCGTCGTTCAGGTGGCCGTAGTAATAGGCGGGATCGTCGTAGAAGCCGAACTCGCGGCCTAAAGTCTCGCAGTACAGCGCCCAGCCCTCGGCATAGGCGGCCGCGCTCGGATGCTCGGTAAAGAACTTGCGGAAGTCCGGCAGCGGCAATTCCTTCAGCAGCGCGGCGTGGAAGTGGTGGCCAGGCACGCCTTCGTGAAGCAGCAAGGTGGCCATGCCCACCGTGTCGTAGTCCTTCGGATCGTTCACCACGGCCCAGAACACGCCCGGATGCGAGCCGTCCGCCGCCACCGGCGTGTAATGGTCGGAGGCGGTGGCGCGGGTCAGCTCGGGTTCGAGCTGGATGTCGAGCCTGGCCTTCGGCAGCAGGGTGAAGTACTGCGGCAGCCTGGCCTCGACCTGGCCGTAGATCTGGCGGTAGCGCTCCAGCACCTGCTGCTCGCTGGTAAAGGGTTTGAATTTCGCCTGCGCCGCCACCCATTGCGGGAAGTCCTTCAGCGGGCCCTGGTAGCCGAGCTTCGGCGCGACCTTCGCCATCTCGCCCTGGATGCGCGCGACTTCTTTCAGGCCCAGCTCATGGATCCGGGCCGGCGGCAGGTCGAGGTTGGTGTTGTTCCTGATGCGGGCCTGGTACCAGGCGGCGCCGTCCGGCAGCGCGCCATAGCCGGCCGTGCTGCGGCCAGCCGGCAGGTAGTCCTTCTCGAGGAAGGCGCACAGGCGCTCGAGCGCCTGGCCGATCCTGACGGCAGCCTGGCGGTAGCCGGCGCCCAGCTCGCGCTTGTCCTTGTCCGCAAAAGCGCCCGGGAAGCGCGTGGCCGGCGAGTAGAACACGCTGGTCTCCGGCGTCTTGCTGCGCAGCTGCTGGAACTGCGGCAGCATGCGGGTCGTGACGATCTTCGGCTGCACCACACCGTTACGGATGCCCTCCTTCATGTTGACGATCGCCTGGTCGATCCAGGCCGGCAGCTGCTCGAGGCGGCGCAGGTAGGCGCGGTATTGCGCCGGCGTCTCCAGAGGCTGCGAACCGGTACCGCTCGCGTAGTTGGCCAGGTTGCTGGGCAGGTTGTCGAAGTGGTTCAGCGGCAGCAGGTGTTCCGGGAAGCGTTCGAGGTCGAGCTGGGCCTGGATCTCGGCGGCCAGGATGTCGTAGTTCAGCCTGGCCTTGTCCGACAGGCGCGTGCGGTCGATGGCCTTCAACTGCGTCAGGTAGCCGTGGTTCGCGGCCTGGTAGCGCTTGATCACCTTCGGATCGATCGCCATGCCGAGCTGGTCGTCGTAGCGGCTGTCGCCGTTGGCGGTGGCATACAGCATCGGATCGAAGCGCGCGCGGGTGTCGTAGAACTTCGCGGCGATGCTGTCGACCTTGCGCGCGGCCGCCTGCTCACCCGCGGAGGCCGGCGCGGCCGCGGCATGGACGAGGGTGGCGGGAGCGCCGGCGGCGAGGATGGCGGCGGCCAGGCTGGCAGCGCGCAGGGATCGGGAGGATGGGTACATGGCTTTTGCTTGAATAAAAAATAATAATTATTTGACAAAACCGGTGATTTTGTTCAATGTATTTACATGCAAATAGAGGATTCCGGAAGCTCTTTAACCGAGAGAGAGTGAAGCATGTTCAAGCATTGGTTTCGCCGCCGCAAGTCGCCAGCGCCCGGATCCTCAGCCGCAGCTTCGCCTGAAAAAATTCCGCATGCATTTTCTGTCTATCTCGATATGGTCAGATTGATTGCGGCCGTCAACGTGGTCCTGTTCCACACCTGGCCCCGGTTTTATCCTGATAGCTCCATCAGGTTTCCTGGTCACGAAGCCGTTGTCGTCTTTTTTGTGCTCTCCGGTTACGTTATCGCCTACGCCGCTTCGCGTCCCGGCATCACGCTTTCCATCTATCTGCAACACCGTATCGCCCGTATCGTACCAGTCGCCTGGGCAGCGCTGGCGCTTGGGCTCGCGCTGTCGCTTGAAAAGGGAGAGCATGCGTTCTGGCCCACGCTAAGGAACATGGTCTTCCTCGGGCAGTCCGGCCTGTGGTGGACGGAAGCGCCACTGAATCCTCCATTCTGGTCGCTGAATTACGAAGTCTGGTATTACGTGATTTTTGCAGCCTGGCTTTATTCTCCGAAGCGCTATCGCAACTGGCTGGTGGCTGCGGCCATGTTGATCGCGGGTCCGAAAATCCTGCTCCTGTTTCCGATATGGCTGATGGGCGTCCGGCTTTACCGCCGCATGCCGGCGCTGAGTCAGCGGCGGGCATGGACATGGTATGTCGCGAGCCTGTGCATGGCCGGACTGCTATTCTGGTTCAATATGGCCGATTTGCTTCGCGCCTGGCTTTACGCCGTTTGCCCGCCAGCGTGGCGCTTGCATTACTCCACCAAATTCGTTTATGACATCCTGCTTGGCCTGCTTGTCACCGTCCATTTTGCGGCCGCCGCCGCAATTGCCCCGGCATTCGGCTGGATGAAAAAGATGGAGAAACCGATCCGCTACCTCGCCGGATTCTCGTTCTCGATCTACGTCTTTCACGAACCACTTGGCGACCGTTTATCTCCAGGCATGCCCCCGGTACTTTTTTATGCGGAACTGGCCGCCTGCCTTTTCATACTCGGACAGTTGACCGAGCGCCGCGTCGGCTTCTTCCGCCGCCTGGGCATGCGGTTCAGCCAGCAATTTACCGGCGTCATACGCCTCAGGCCTTGAACCGGCGGAAGGCGCGCGCCACGGCGGCGTGGGCGTCCTGCTCGACGACGCTGTTGTGCGCCGTGATGACGCGGGTGAAAGGCCACTGCAGGATCACGCGGGCGCTGCCGGCGGCGAGCATGCGGTCGCGCGTGACCAGGCGCACCGTGCGCGGCACGTCGAGGTGGCCGCGGACCCCGGTCAGGCGCGCATACAGCGCCGTCCGCCAATCCAGTTCGCCGCACCAGCACTGCAGGACGTCGGTCATGATCAGCGTGGCCGAGGCCTTGTGGAACCACACCACCTCGTTCACGAAGGGCATGCCGCGGATGCAGACCTGGTCGAGATCCTGCTGCCACTCCGGCTCGACCGTGTCTTTCAGCTCGATCATGCCCGCCAGGTCGGGGCGCTTGGCGGCCAGGCCGGGCGCGCCGTACAGGGCCGCCTGCGGGAACATCCTTTGGGCGTGCCTGGCGAACAGGTGATGCGCGCGGTTCGGGGCGACGATGAAGGCGACCGTGCCGAGACTGCGCAACTGCCCGGCCACGGCCTCGTCGAAGCGGACCGGCGAATGGAGCCACAGGCGGCCGTCCCTGAAGCGGACCACCGTCATGCGGGACGAGACCGGCAGGCCGGCGGCGCTGAAGCCGCGTTCCATATGCCAGAGATCGGGGGCGATTTGTTTGAGCATGGCCCTATTGTAAAATAGTTACATGCTAAGAATCAGCCTCGACGCCCTCCTCACCGTGGACACCATCGCCCGCCGCGGCAGCTTTTCCGCCGCCGCCAAGGAATTGTTCCGCGTACCTTCGACGATCTCCTATACCGTATCCAAGCTCGAGGAAGACCTCGGCGTGCAGCTGTTCGAGCGCTTCGGCCCACGCGTGGTGCTGACGGCCGCCGGCGAGGAACTGCTGAAGGAAGGCCGCTACCTGCTGAAGGCGGCCGGCGACCTGGAGAGCCGGGTGCGCCGCGTCGCCTCCGGCTGGGAGACCGAATTCACGATCGGCATCGACTCGGCGCTGTCGCCGCTCGGCCTGAACGAGGATATCCGCGCCTTCTATGAAGTGGCGGACCAGACCCGGCTGCGCATCGTCAAGGAAGCCCTGTCCGGCACCTGGGAAAGCCTGCTCGACCGCCGCGTCGACTTCCTGGCCGGCGCCGCCGGCGAAGGGCCGTCCGGCGGCGGCTACACGGCCGAGCCGATCGGCAGGCTCTCCTTCGTGTTCGCGGTGGCGCCCTCGCATCCGCTGGCCGCCGTGCGCCACCGCCTGGGCAAGGCCGAGCTGAGCGAGCACCGCGCGGTATCGGTGGCGGACTCGGTACGCCTGCTGCAGGCACGCACCGTGGGCCTGCTGTTCGGCCAGGACACCCTGACCGTGCCGGACATGCAAACCAAATACGACTTCCAGCTGGCCGGCCTCGGCTTCGGCTTCCTGCCCGAAGCCTGGGCCAGGCCGGCGATCGAGGCCGGCCGCCTGGTCGAGAAGGAGGTCGAGGAGCCGCGGCCGGACGAGACCCTGTTCATCGCCTGGCGCACCGGCGAGGAAGGCGCGGCCCTGAAATGGTGGCGCGAGCGCCTGCGCGACGCATCGCCGGTGCAGCGCATGCTGGCCATGAACTGTCCAGTGGAACGCCCACTGCCCGGCTGATACCGCTCGGCAGGGCGCGCGCCGCGCAGGTCACGGTCCTGTCATAATCGGACTCTACACTTCGTTGCCACGAGTGAAATATTCGAGCCCAATGGACATGAAGTCAAAACCGGATGAGGCGCTGGTCGCGCCCATCGCCGACAGCCCGGCCCTGTTCCTGAACCGGGAGATATCGCTGCTGGAATTCAACCGGCGCGTGCTGGCACAGGCCGAGGATCCTTCGGTGCCCCTGCTCGAGCGCCTGCGCTTCCTGTGCATCGTCAGCAGCAACCTCGACGAATTCTTCGAGGTACGGGTCGCCAGCCTGCTGGCCCAGCACCGCCACCAGGCCGGCATCGACGACAGCGGCAGCGTCAACCTGGACGGCGTCAGCGAGGAATGCCGCAAGATCATCGCGCGCCAATACGCGCTGCTGAACGACGAGATCCTGCCGCGCCTGTCCGAGAACGGCATCCACCTGCTGCGCCGCTCCGACCGCAACGCCGCCCAGAAAGCCTGGGTCAAGCAGTACTTCGACAATGAAGTGCGTCCGCTGCTGACGCCGATCGGACTGGATCCGGCCCACCCCTTCCCGCGCGTGATCAACAAGAGCCTGAACTTCATTGTCGAACTGGCCGGCAAGGACGCCTTCGGGCGCGGCACCGGTATCGCGATCATGAAGGCGCCGCGCGTGCTGCCGCGCGTGATCCGCCTGCCGGACGAGCTGTCCGACAAGCCGGGCGCATCCTACTGCCTGCTGTCCTCGGTGATCCAGGCCCACATGGCCGACCTGTTCACCGGGCGCGAAGTGGTCTCGTATTCGCAGTTCCGCGTCACCCGCAACAGCGACCTGTGGGTCGACGAGGAAGAGGTCAAGAACCTGCGCCAGGCCCTGCAGAGCGAGCTACACAGCCGCAACTACGGCTTCGCGGTGCGCCTGGAAGTGGGCCGCGGCTGTCCGCCGCACCTGGCCGACTTCCTGCTCGACCAGTTCTCGATCGACCGTTCGCGCCTGTTCGCCGTCGACGGCCCGGTCAACATGGGCCGCCTGCTGGAGATCGTCAACACCAATGCGCGGCCCGAACTGAAATTCACGCCCTTCGTGCCGGGCTTTCCGGCCAAGCTGGTCAACCGCCAGGACATCTTCAACGTGCTGGGCCGCCAGGACGTGCTGCTGCACCACCCCTTCCAGTCCTTCGAACCGGTGATCGACTTCATCCGCTGCGCGGCCGCCGACCCCAACGTGGTGGCGATCAAGCAGACCATCTACCGCGCCGGGGAAAATTCCGAGCTGATGGACGCGCTGATCGCAGCCACGCTGCGCGGCAAGGAAGTCACCGTCATCGTCGAGCTGATGGCGCGCTTCGACGAGGAAGCCAACATCAACTGGGCCGAGCGCCTGGAAGAAGCCGGCGCCCAGGTCGTCTACGGCGTGGTCGGCCTGAAGACCCACGCCAAGCTGGCCCTGGTGCTGCGCCGCGAACCGCAGGGCCTGCGCCGCTACGCCCACCTCGGCACCGGCAACTACAACCCGACCACGGCCAAGCACTACACCGACTTCGGCCTGCTGACGTCGAGCGAGGACATCACCGCCGACGTCAACGAGGTCTTCATCCACCTCACCAGCATGACGCGCCCGACCCAGCTCTCGAGCATCTGGCTGGCGCCCTTCTCGCTGCAGAAAGAAATCGTGAAGGCGATCCGCCAGGAAGCCGCGATCGCGCGCGAAGGCAAGCCGGCGCGCATCATCGCCAAGATGAATTCCCTGACCGACGAGTCGGTGATCCGCGCCTTGTATGACGCCTCGAACGACGGCGTGCGCATCGACCTGATCGTGCGCGGCGCCTGCTCGCTGCGGCCCGGCGTGCCCGGCCTGTCGGAGAACATCCGGGTGCGTTCGATCGTCGGCCGCTTCCTCGAGCACAGCCGGATTTTCTACTTCCGCAACAAGCTGCAGCACGACGTCTACCTGAGCAGCGCCGACTGGATGAACCGCAACCTGTTCCGCCGTGTCGAAATCGCCTTCCCGGTCCGCTCGCCGGCCCTCAAGAAACGGGTGATCCGCGAAGGCCTGCAGGTCTACCTGAAGGACAACGTCAACACCTGGGAACTCGGCAGCGACGGCCACTACCGCCGCCGCAAGCCGCGCGGCAGCCAGGCAGCGTACAGCGCCCAGCAGCAGCTGATGGAGACCCTGGGCATGGGCACGGCCGACCAGCACGACAAGGAACTCAACCTGGAGATGACAGAACATGGAACTGATCCTGTGGCGGCACGCCGAGGCTGAAGCGCACAAGCCGGACGAGGCGGCCGACCAGCTGCGCGTGCTGACGCCCAAGGGCGCGCGCCACGCCTCGCGCGTCGGCGCCTGGCTCGACCGCCAGCTGCCGGCCCAGTGCCGCATCCTGTCCAGCCCCGCCACCCGCTGCGTGCAGACCGCCGAGGGACTGGGCCGCAAGTTCCAGACCGTCGACGCCCTCAACACCGACTCGACGCCGCAAACCATCCTGGAAGCGAGCGGCTGGCCGAATGCGCGCCTGCCGGTGGTCATCGTCGGCCACAGTCCGCTGCTGGGCCAGGTGGCCTCGCTGATCTTTTGCGGCGAGCCGCACGAGTGGAAGATCCGCAAGGCCAGCGTGTTCTGGATTGCGCACAAGGGCGAGGCGGATCCGGCGCCTTTCGTGCGGCTGGCAGTGGGGCCGGACCTGGTCGGGAAGCTGCGCTGAGCACCTTGTTCGCCGGCGGGGCCGTTCAGGCCCCGGCTTGCCGTGGGTCTTGATTGCACTGTCGGTTAGTTGCAGATCTTTCGCCCACCGCTCTCACTTCAGGCTTTGCAGCGCCTGCGCCAGGCCGGGATAGCGGAACACGAAACCTTCCCGCTCCAGCCGCGCGGGCACCACCCGCTGCCCCTCCAGCAGCAGGTCGGCCTGCTCGCCCAGCGCCAGCCGCATCGGCCAGCCCGGCGTCGGCATCAGCGCGGGGCGGTGCCAGATGCGCGCCGCGATGCGGCTGAACTCCGCCTGGCTCACGCACTCGGGCGCCGTGAAATTGGTGGCGCCGCGCCGCCCCTCCCCGCCGCCGGCCTTGGCGGCCTGCCGCCAGCGATGCGCGATGGCCCGCACCAGGTCGTCCACATGGATCCACGAAAGCCACTGGCGCCCGCCGCCCAGGCTGCCGCCCAGCCCCAGCCGGATCGGCAGCAGCAGCATCGGCAGCGCCCCGCCCTTGCCCAGCACCAGGCCGAAGCGCATGCACTCGACCTGCACGCCATACCGCGCGGCTTCACCCGCCGCCTCTTCCCATTCGCGGCACAGGTCCGACATGAACATCGGCAGCGGCGGCGCGCTCTCGTCGAGCGCGGTCTGGTCGCCGATCTTCTGGATGCCGTAGTAGCCGATCGCGGACGCCGACAGGAACACGAAAGGCTTGTGCTCCGCTCGCGCGATCCAGTCGACCACGCCCCGGGTGAGCCCGATGCGGCTGCGGCGCAGCGCTTCCTTGCGCTTGCCGCTCCAGCGCGGCCCGAGGATGCGGGCGCCGGCCAGGTTGACGACCACCTCGACCCTGGTCGCCGGGTCCAGCCCGTCCATCGAGGCGATGCAGCGCACCCTGCCGCCGAAGAGGCGCACGGCCTGCTCCGGCTGCCGGGTCAGGGCGATCACCTGGTGGCCGTCGCGCAGCAGCGCATCCACCAGGTGCCGGCCGACGAAGCCGGTGGCGCCGGTCACCACCACGGTGCGCTTGGTCTCGTCGAACACGATGATCGGCGATGCCTGGATGTCGGTGGCGGCTTTCATGTGCTCTCCTTGTCGTTGGGGCCGAGGAAGCGGGCGACCTTGCCGCCCATTTTCAGCATGCGCTGCAGGGTCTGCGGCGACAGGTGCCTGTAATCGTCGAAGCCGGCGCTGAGCATCTCGAGGAAGTCGAGCGTGGTCTGCATGCGGGCCAGGGCGGCGGCGTCGAGTTCGGGGTCCTGCGTGCCTTCGATCGCGCACTCTCGCAGCACGCTCAGGGTCGGGTCGATCTCGCGGCGCTTGCGCTCCTCGACGATGACCCGGAAGATTTCCCAGACGTCCTGCAGGGCCGTGAAGTGGTCGCGGCGGTCGCCCAGCACGTGGGACACGCGCACCAGCTTCCAGCTCTGCAGCTCCTTCAGGCTGTTGCTGACGTTCGAGCGCGCCACGCCCAGGGTGTCGACGATGTCGTCGGCGGTCAGCGGCCGCCCCGCCAGGAACAGCAGCGCGTGGATCTGGGCGACGGTGCGGTTGACGCCCCAGCGGGTGCCCATCTCGCCCCAGTGGAGGATGAATTTCTGCGCGGTCGGGCTGTTCAGCATGGTTTTCTCTTGTTTCTGCTAATACAGAAATTAAAGAACACACTGAAACCGTTGTCAAACTGTTTTTGCAAATAGTGTCGGGCCGGCACGTAAATAGTGCACAATGCTTTACCTGCCAAGCGTATTTACCGATGACATCTACCCTCCCGACTTTCCAGGCGCTTGCCTGCGACGATCCCGGCGTCTATCGCACGCTCCTGGAATCGACCAAGGCCATCCCGTGGCGCATCGACTGGACCACGATGCGCTTCACCTACATAGGCCCCCAGATCGAGGAACTGCTGGGCTGGAGCCCGTCGAGCTGGCTGACCGTGAACGATTGGGCCGATCGCATCCACGAGGAGGATCGCGAAAAGACAGTCGCTTTCTGTGTGGCGCAGTCGCAGCGGGGCGTGGACCACGAGGCCGACTACCGGGCCCTGACGCGTCATGGCGACCATGTCTGGATCCGCGACGTGGTGCACGTGGTACGCCGGCCGGACGGCAGCGTCGATTCCCTGGTCGGCTTCATGTTCGACATCACCGCACGCAAGCAGGCCGAGGACAAGATCCTTCAACTACAGCGTGAGCTGGAGGTCCTGTCCTACCGCGACAGCCTGACCGGCATCGCCAACCGGCGCATGTTCGACACCGTCTATGCCGTCGAATGGGCAAAAGCCTGCGAAACCGGCGAAGCGCTGTCGCTCGTCATCATCGACATCGATTATTTCAAGCAATACAACGATCACTATGGCCACGTGCATGGCGATGAATGCCTGCGGCGCGTGGCCCAGGCAATGGAAGCCGGCGCCTCGCTTCCGGGCGAATTGTGCGCCCGCCTCGGCGGCGAAGAATTCGTGCTGCTGCTGCCGGCGACCGGCCAGCAAGCCGCCCTCGACAAGGCGGAACGCTGCCGCAAACTGCTGAAGCAGAAGGAAATTCCACATGCCCGCTCGGGTGTCGGGCGGCTGGTGACCGTCAGCATGGGCGTCGGCACCATCGTTCCCGGCCCCAAGGACGACCCGAACGTATTCCTCGACCGCATCGACCGGCGCCTCTATCAGGCGAAGTCCGCGGGGCGCGACCGGATCTGCGACGCCGAGGCCTGATCGCCGCGCGATGCGTTTCCCATAGAACCTTACAACATCGAAAAGGAATTAACCGGTGAACGTTGACGTTCGCCGTCGTGCCACCGTTGGTGCGCGGGAAGCCGAGAGGAGGTTTGACATGCGTACGACATTGGCATTGACGCTGGCGCTGCTGCTGGGTGGCTGCACAACGCAAGCGGACCGGGCCGCGCAACAGCAGCGCGAAGTGGACGAGATGATCGCGGTGTACGGTCCGGCGTGCGAAAGACTGGGAAATACGCGCGACTCCGAGCAGTGGCGCTCATGTATCCTCACGATGGACACCAAGCACGCCATCGAGCGCTACCGGACTTCGCCGACGACAACGACCTGCTTCGGCCATCGCGGCTTCTTTAACTGTTCGACCTTCTAGACCTGCGCCACCTGGAAGCCGACCCCGACCTCGCCCCAGGCCACGACTTCCTTCTCGAACCAGGCCGCCACCGTCGGATGCTGCTTCAGCCAGCCGCGCGGCGTATCGATCTCGATGCGGTTCTTCATGCGCAGCTTCAGGCCGTCGACGTCGGCGTCCACGCGCGCGTGCATGAACACGGCCGCCAGCCGGATCGCCAGCACCGCGCGCGCCAGGTCGGGTGTGCCCAGCGCCTCCCTCACCTTGCGCAGATTGCCCTTCTGGGCCAGCACGATGGTGCTCAGCAGGCGCTGCTCGCGGTTGGTGAAGCCCGGCAGGTCGGCATGCTCGACGATGTAGGCGGCGTGCTTGTGGGCGCCGGTGTGGGAGATCGCCAGCCCCACTTCGTGCAGCATGCAGCTCCACAGCAGCTGGCGGCGCGTGGCATCGTCGGCCGGACCCAGCCTGTCGTAAAGCTGGCGCGCGATCGAGGCGGTGCGCAGGGCGCGCTGCTCGTCGACGCCGAAGCGGCGCATGCAGTCCTGGATCGCGCTGTCGCGGCGGTCGCTACGGCGGGCGCGCAGGTCGAGGTCGGACAGCACGCCCAGGCGCAGGCCGGCATTGATGGCGTTCATCGCGCGCACCCCGAATTCCTCCATCGCGCCCAGCAGCACGCTGAGGCCGCCGGCCATCACGATCACGCGCTCGCGCTTGATGCCGGGCAGGTCGAAGGCGTCGGCGTGGCCGGCTTCGATCAGCCGGTCGCGCAGCACCAGCATGCTGTCGAAGGACATGCTGCCGTCGCCGAGGCGGTTGCGGGTGATGACCTCGTTGATCGCGCGGATCGTGCCGGACGAGCCGTGCACGGCTTGCCAGCCGTGGGCGCGGTACTGGGCGGCGGCGTCCTCGAAGCGCGCACGGGCACCGTTGACGGCGGCTTCGAAGGAGGCGGCGTCGATGCGCCCGCCGGGGAAATAGGTGGCGCTCTGCGGATGGGTGCCGATGCTGAAGGATTCGACCAGCTGGATCTCGTCGCCGCGGCCGGCGATCACCTCGGTCGAGCCGCCGCCGACGTCGATTACCAGGCGCTGCTCGCCCGGCCGGCCGAGCGCGCAGGACACGCCCATGTAGATCAGCCGGCCCTCCTCCTCGCCCGAGATCACTTCGATCGGATGGCCGATCGCCGCTTCCAGGCGCGGCAGCAGGGCCTCGGCATTGGTGGCCACGCGCATGGTGTTGGTGGCAACCACCCGCACCGCGTCCAGCTTGTGCTGACGCAGGATGGCGCCGAGGCCGTGCAGGCTGCGCACCGCCGTTTCCATGGCCTCGCTGCTCAGCGCCCCGTCGGGCTGCAGGCCGGCCGCCAGGCGGATCGGGTCGCGCGCGGTGCGCACGATGTGCATCTGGCCGGCGATCGGTTCGCCGATGTGAAGGCGGAAGCTGTTGGAGCCCAGGTCGACGGCTGCGTACATGAAATTGAGATAGGTCCGGGGTGGCGTTGTGTGCAGTATAGCCGCCATGGACGCCGGACCCGTTTCCATCTCACTTCAGTGCTTCGTCCAGCACCCTGCCCTCGGCGCCGGCCGGGGCACGCAGGCGCAGCAGGTGGGCCAGGGTCGGCGCGATGTCGACCACCTCGGCATACTGCGGCGCGGCGCCGCTGCGGATCCAGGGGCGGCCCATCAGCACCAGCGGCACCTGGGTGTCATAGGCGTAGGGCGTGCCATGGGTGGCGCCGCTGTCGCCGCTGCCGAACGACGAGTAGGCGGTCGGCACCAGCACCAGGTCGCCGGACAGCTCGCGGTTCCAGGCCCGCTGCATCAGAAGCGCCAGCCGCGACTTGCCTGCCACGCCCTGCTCCAGCTGGCTGCGGGTGAAGACTTCGGCGATGCCGGGCTGGCCCAGCAGCCAGCGGGCGGCGGCGTCCTCGACCTCCCAGCGCGGCAGCTTGTGGCGCTCGATCGCGTCATAGTCGAGGTAGACCTCGGGCGCGTAGGCATGCTTCACCAGGCCGGCGATGCCGAAGCGCTTGCCCAGCTCGACCTCGAGACCGGCGACGAGCGGCTTCTGGTCGATGCGGCGGGCGTCGATGTGGCGGCTCCTGGAGAACTCGGCGGTATTCGCGAAACCGTGGTCGGCGGTCAGCACCACCAGCACCTGGTCCTTGCCGACGCGCTGGTCGAGGTAGCGGAAGAACTTGCCGAGCATGCGGTCGAGCTGCTGCAGGTGGTCGTGCGACATCCGGCTTTCCGGGCCATAGGCGTGGTTCACGTAGTCGTGGCCGGACAGGCTGACGCCCAGCAGGTCGGTGGCGCCGCTGGCATTGCCGCCGAGCTGCTCGCCCTCGATCGCGGCCTGGGCGAATTCCAGGGTCAGCTCGTCGATGGCCGGGCTGGCCTTCAGGCGCGTGTAGTAATCGGCGCCCGGTTCGCCGCTCTCGCTGTAGAAGGTGAAGGGAAAGCGGTTCGGGCTCTTCAGGCTCGGCTCGGGGTCCGGCGCATCGTCGACGTAGGCGCCGGCGGGAAGCAGCGGCTTCCAGGACTTCGCGTAATAGCGGTCCTGGGGCTTGGCCTGGTTGAAGCGTTCGGCCCAGGCCGGGTGCTGCTGCATGTAATAGGTGCTGGACGCGAAGTCGCCGGTCTTGTCCATGAACATATAGGCGGTGCCGGTCTTGCCGGCCAGGAGGATGGCGCCGCGGTCCTTGCCGGACACCGCCACCACCTTGCTGCGATTGCCCGAGGCGTAGCGCAGCTGGTCGCCGAGGGTGTCCACGCGCAGCCTGGCCGGCGAGGTGCCGTCATGCTCGCCGGTCTCTTCGCCGATGTATTTGTAATTCGCATCCTCGGTGCAGTAGACCAGGCGGCCGCTGGCGTCGATCCAGTTGTTGCCGATGATGCCGTGGCGGTAGGGATAGGCGCCGCTCAATACCGCCGAGTGGCCGACCGCCGTCACCGTCACGCCGTGGGCCTGGTGGGCGTTGGTGAATTGGGTGCCCTGCTCCAGCAGGCGGCGCAGGCCGCCGTCCGGCGCGAACTGGGCGCGGTAGCGCTGCAGCTGCTCGGCAGGCAGGCCGTCGATCACCATTACCAGCACCAGTTTGGGCGGCGGGGTGTCGCGGACCGGGGCGGCGGCGGCATCGAAGGAAGCGCCAGCCAGTGCGGCGGCGCAGGAAACGAGTAGGGAGAAGCGCTTGATGGATGGCATGCGCGCATTGTAGGAAGCCAATGTGTCAATTTGATGACATTCCCATCACACCAGCGGCGACACGGCGCTGCCGCCGAGTTGCTTGTTCGCCGCATACCGGGGTGATGCTCAGCTCCAGCGCCCAGGCCAGCGGCAGCGTCACCGACATCGACCTGCACGAGTACGCGCGCGCCCGGAGCGAGATGAAGGTCAAGCTGGCGTTCGCGGACGGCAGGGTGAGCTAATGGTCGAAAGGCCTGACTTCGGAGGCGTCCACCAGCGACCCAAGTCAGCCGCTTCGCTTCGACGGCCAGCAAAACTTCGACATCAGCTTCCGCAACGACAGCGACGCCACCGCCTCCGGCTATCTGATTGCCGATGCCTTCGTCTGGACCTCGACGCCCCCCCCTGCCCGTGCCCGAACCGTCGATGGCCTGGATGCTGGGGCCTGGCCTGCTGGTGCCGGGCTGGCGTGGACGCGGTAAAGGTCCGGGGCCGGTCCCGGCGCTGTGACAGTCCGCGCATTTTGCGCGGTCCCATGCCGCTAGAATGGCCGGATGAGCATTCCACTTCCACGACGGACGGCCTACGGCCTGGGCCTCAGCCTGCTGGCGCATGCCGCGGTGCTGGCCTGGCTCGTGCAGATGGCGCCGCGGGTGCCGCCCGACGATGCGCCGGTGGCGAGCATGCAGCTCACCCTGCTGCGCTTGGCGCCGCCGCGCACCGAGGCCTTGCCGCGGCCAATCCAGCCGGCGCAGCCGGCGCAGCCGCCGCAATCGTTCCGCGCCAGCGCCGCGAGTCCTGCCGCCGCCCAGGCAAAACGCGCGGCGCCGGCGTCTGAAGCAGCCAAGGCCGCCGAGCCGCCGCCCGTCATCATGCTGGCGCCGCAGGATGAAGCCGTGGCCGCGGAGAGCGCCCCGGCGCAAAGCGCCGCCGCCGTCAGCTTCGACCTGCAGGCCGCACGCGGCGCCGACGGCCGCGGACGTCCGATGCGCGCCACCCGCGACGAAAAGCTGGGCGAGGCGATCGAGCGCGCCAAGCCGGCCGACTGCCGCAACGCCTACGCCGGCCTGGGCGTGCTGGCCGTGATCCCGCTGGCCGCCAGCGCCGTCACCGGCAAGGGCTGCAAGTGGTGAGCGCGTAGCGATCGCCTAACCGCGGTGCACGTCGCGCCAGGCCAGCATCTCCGGCAGGCGCTCCTCTTTCTCGGGGTCGAAGCCGCAACGGTCCTCGAAGCGGGCAGGGTTCTCGTAGGTCCCGAACGGGCCAGGCGGACCCCGCAGGGGGTCAGGTCGTTGGCGGCGAAGATGCTGGAGGAAGGGCAATGTCAGCCATTTCGTATTCGTGATGGTCGCCACGATTCCGTCTTTCCTGGCCTGCTGGCTCGCACCCGTCCACCACGACGACGGCAGCGGCTCCGCGGAGGGATTCAGATCGGATCCGTCGCCAGCTTCGAGCGCCGCACCGGCGCCCTGATGCCGTAAAACCGCGCCGACTGGCGCATCAGCTGTTCGAACCAGGGCGGTGCGTCGGGCGCGATCACGATGCTGCGCAGCAGCCTGGACGGGTCGATAGGTACTACGATTCCGGAGTTAAATGACTCCGGAATCGGATCGCTCCCCGTACGATCGATAATGACCCGCACTTCCTTTTCGTACTAGTAGGCCTTGGTCTTGTAGGCGAAGATGCGCGCATAGGCGGGCGAGACATCCAGCTTGAGATCGCGCCAGTGCTTGACGTACTCGACCCGCTCGATCGCGATATCGTGTTCGTTGTCCACGCCGCGCAGGGTGTCCGCCAGTTGGCCGACCGTGCTGGTCAGCGCCACCGCGCATCCCGACTTGCCGTACAGCGCCCACATGGCGGCGCTGTCGTCCTGGTTGCGGTGCCAGCAATTGATGAAAACGGACTCGCGCATGCGCCGCTTGAACAGGGTCGCATTCTCGAAAAAATCGAAGAGTTTGGCGGCGTCCAGATAGCGGGCAATGGCAAGGACAGGGGCAAGGACCAGGCGCCGGATGAAGGTAGGCATGCAGGCCATATGGGGCCGGGCGGCCGGATTCCCAGCGGTGCGGGCGCCGCCTGCCGGATGCCTGTGCAAGAATGAAAGGCCCAACATCGATACGTACGGCGATGACTCAGACCGTTTCCACCATCGGCCACTCGAACCGCTCGATCGAGGAATTCGTCGAGCTGCTGAAGCGCAACCATATCGCCTGCGTGCTCGATATCCGCACGGTGCCGAAGTCGCGCCATAACCCGCAGTTCGGCCAGGACCAGTTGCCCGGATCGCTGGCCGCGGCCGGCATCGAATACCGCTACCTGGCCGGGCTGGGCGGGCTGAGGCGGCCGCGTCCTGATTCGCCGAATGCCGGCTGGCGCAACACCTCCTTTCGCGGCTACGCCGACTACATGCAGACCGAGGAGTTCGCGCGCAACCTCGATAGCGTCATCGAACTGGCGCAAGACCGGCGTTGCGCCCTGATGTGCGCCGAAGCCGTGCCGTGGCGCTGCCACCGCTCGCTGGTGGCCGACGCGCTGTTGGTGCGCGGCATTCCGGTCGAGGAAATCATCGGTCCGCAAACGCCGCGCCCGCACAAGCTCACGCCCTTCGCCCACGTGGATGGCCTGCACATCACCTACCCGTCCGACACCCAGCGCCAGGAGGAGGCGCAGGGCGATCTTTTCTAAAAGGGTGTAGACAACATTTCCCATCCAGGTCGGCGGCGATGGCAGAGCGGCTGCGATTCGGCGCGGCATCCCGGCCGAGCTCGACTAATTGAACTTTTGAACACGCCTTACGTTCTAAGCACGGAAACGCTCAGTTCAACGAACGGCAGGAGGAATGCAAATGACAAACACCATCAAGCTGAACGTCAATGACAGCGCTCAGGTTCAGTTGCCCCAAAAGGTCTCGGTCCTGACCGCCGAGCCCAATGTCTGGTTGCTCATCTATTCCGGCATCGCTGTGCAAAGGCAACGCGCCGAGGGGAGCTCCGGTTTCCTGGGCATAGGCGCACACACGTCGGAGACCGACGCTGTCGTTGAGGTGACGATCGATCGGATCTCTGGCGTTCTGCTACAGGCAGCGACGAGCGCAAGCATGGCCAACATCCTCGAGGAGGAGACCTGGGGACAGTGGATCATCTCGTCGACCGGCCTTTCCATTCGCGACAACGGTGATCTCGTCCTCACGGTGAACACCTCGGTGACAGGCGAAGGCGATGCCGAGTTCTGGTCCTTCTACTACAACGTGAGCGCCAAGCTTGTCCTGGATGAAGCTAGCATCAGCGGGAACATCCGGTGGTCCAAGAACCTGGCCACGCCACACGCCTCGACGCACTTTTCAATCAGCGCCGATACCAAGGTGACGGTCGCGATCCCCGGGCAGTTCCCGTTCGACAAAGTCACCGTAGAGGCCGTCGGCCTCGAAGGAAGCGTCAACGCAGCCGACCCCAACTTCTATATTGTCCCGTATACGATTAAAGGCGCGCTGCTCGGCAAGAGCTTGACCGTTGCCGTGTCGCCGATACCTGCTGCCTTCACCCCGGGCCCGGCGTTTGGGTTCGGCGAGCTCGTGGTGACCCAGACAGGTGGCGCCAGCCCGATCCAACTCACCCCAGCGAATCGCCACATAAGCGGCGTAGACTTCGAGATGCAATTCCTGCCCGCGCCGAAATAGCAAGGAGAAAGAATGGGAGGTTCAGGCGGGCATTGCTTTCATTTACACCCTCTAATGCTCAGTCCGGCATCGCCCGCAGGTTGGCGCGCACCCGCGCCAGCAGGTCCCGCAGCGCGTCCTGCTCCCCTGCCGTGAAGCCCTGCAAGGCCTGCTCCTTCAGCCGGCCGTCATTGCTGTGCAGGGCGGCGTGCACGGCGCGGCCTTCAGCGGACAGGCTCAAACGCGAACTGCGGCGGTCCGCCTCGTCGGCCTGGACTTCCAGCAGGCCGCGCTCGCGCAGCGCGCGGATCTGGCGCGCCACCTGGGCCTTGTCGCGGCCGGAATGCGCCACCAGTTCGCTCTGGGTGGCGCCGGGATGGCGGGCGAAGAAGCCGAGCGCCTTCACCTCCATGTGGGCGAGGTCGTTGGGCCCATCGCGCAGGCTGCGCTGCTGGGCCGAGCGGTAGAGATGCATGATCGCATGCATGGTCTCGAGCACGTCGTCGACCGGACGCCCCGCATGTTGGTTGACTTGATCAACTTGTTTCGGCATAATGGATGACATTATCAACTAATTTTCGGAGTGAGGATGACTGACGTTCACACCCAGGATCCGGCGCCGCTGATTCAGCGCGTACGCCACGAACTCAAGCTGCGCGAACTGGAAGTCAGCAACATCGACACCCTGTCCCCCGGCTTCCTCGGCATCACCTTCACGGGCGAGGCGCTGGCCGACTTCAGCTCGCTCTCCTTCGACGATCACGTCAAGCTCATGTTCGGTGAGGACGATGAACAGGTTCGGCGCGACTATACCCCACGCCGCTTCAGCCGGGAAGCGCGGGAACTGGTGATCGAATTCGCCGTCCACGGCCACGGCAAGGCTTCCGACTGGGCGCGCAATGCAAGCATCGGCGACCGCCTGCTGGTCGGCGGACCGCGCGGCTCGATGATCGTCCCGCTGGAGCTGAGCTGGCACCTGCTGGTGGGCGACGATACCGCCCTGCCGGCGATCTCGCGCCGCCTGGAAGAATTGCCGGAAGGCAGCCGCGCCTTCGTGTTCGTGCTGGCCAGCGAGGCCGACCGCCGCATATTCGCCGGCCAGGCCAAGCTCGAGCTGCACTGGGCTGCCACGCACGAGGAATTACTGGCGGCGCTGGAGCAACTGAGTTTGCCGGCCGCGCAGGCCGGCTTCGCCTGGGGCGGCGGCGAAGCCTCCCTGATGGCGCGGGTGCGCCAGGTGCTCGTCGACAAGGGTGTGCCGAAACAGCATATGCGGGTGTCTAGCTACTGGAAACGTGGCGTGGCCGACCATCATCACGAGGAACTGAGCTAAGCCGCCCATTCCGCTCCAGCACAAAGCGGTCGAAATCGCTGGCCAGGAAGAGCCGGCCCTCATACACCTCCCGCGCTTCCCGCTCCAGGTCGGCCATCGTCAGCCCGCCTCGCGTTGACTCCTCCTTGCTTTGCTGGTAGCGCGGGCTGAAATGGGTCAGCACCAGGTTCGGCACCCCGGCCCGGCTTGCTGCCAGCGCCGTCATGCGCGCGGAACTGTGCTGGGGCCCCGGCCCGACCTTCCGCAAGACCTCTTCCGTATAGGTCGCCTCGTGGATCAGCACCTCGGCGTCAACCGCTTCATCGACCAGCAGGTCCGGACTGTCGTTGTCGCCGCCGACGATCAGCTTCCTCGGCTTGCGGCCCGGCAGCAGCCAGTCGCGCGGATCGAGGACGCGGCCGTCGTCCAGCACCACCTGGCGGCCGTGCTGCAGCTCGCCCCAGGCGGCGCCGCGCGCCACCCCGCCCGCCTCCAGCTTGGCCGTGTCCAGCTTGCGCTCGACCTCCCGCTCCGTGAAGCTGTAGGCCCATGAAGGCATGCGGTGCGACAGCGGCGTCGCCACCACCCGCAGGTCGGGCAGCACGTCGATCTCGTCGCCCCGGGTGACGTCGACGTAATCGACCGCGAACGGCAGGCCCAGCTCGGTGGTCGCCATCACGCCCTCCAGGAAAGGCCGCAACTGCGGCGGCCCGACCAGGGCCAGCGGCGCGGTCCGGTTCAGCATGCCGGCGCTGGCCAGCAGTCCGGGCAGGCCGTAGCAGTGGTCGCCGTGCATGTGGGTGATGAAGATGGCGCGCAGCTCGTGCAGCGACCAGCTGGTGCGCAGGATGCGGTGCTGGGTGCCTTCGCCGCAATCGACCAGCGACCAGTGGCGCGCCGCGCGCGCGCCGCCCAGCGAGCGCAGCGCCAGCGCCGTCACGTTGCGGGTCCTGCTCGGGGTGCCGGATGAGGTGCCGAGGAACTGGAATTCCATGCCTTGCCTTCCTGTGATGGTATGGAGCGCATTATCGGGCCGTTTCGCCCCTCCCGCGGCCAGTTTCGCGCCGCCAAAACCGGGCTTCGTCATTTCGCGCTTGCCCGCGCCGCCCGCTCTGGCGACAATTCGATGCATATTAGCAATCAGGAAAGCCGATGCGCACTCTTTCTCCTACGACCGGTCCGGGCCCGGCGCCACGCCGCCCCCTGCTCGCCTTTGCCGGGATCTTCGGCCTCACGGTGCTCATCAGCGGCTGGGCAGCGGTCCTGATGACGCTGGCGGCGGGCCGTCCGGATCAGCTGTACACCGAACTGGTCGTCTCGCTCTGCATCGGCATGGTCGCCCTGGTGGTGGTGCTGGGCGCGCGGCGGGTTTTCTGGCGCGACTCGGCGCGGCACAGCCGCTGGCGCTTTGTCCTGCTGGCCCTGCTGGTGCCGGCGGCGCCGGTCGTGCACTACCTGGGCCTGAGCATCGGCAGCCTGATCCTCGGCCTCGACATGCCCGACCTCGCCCACTACTTCACGGTACCGCGCTTCAGCATGGTCCTGTTCACCATGCTCAGCTCCTTCGGCCTGCTCGGCATCGTCGTCGCCCGCGAACGCATGGACCGCATCAAGCTCGAACGCAGCGAAGCCCATGCGCGCGCCGAGACCGTCGAGCGCCAGGCCCTGCAGGCCCAGCTGCGCCTGCTGCAGGCCCAGATCGAGCCGCACATGCTGTTCAACACCCTGGCCAACCTGCAGGGCCTGATCGCCATCGACCCGCAGCGCGCCGGCCAGATGCTGGACCAGCTGATCCAGTACCTGCGCGCCACCCTCAGCGTGTCGCGTGACGAGACCACCACACTGGAGCAGGAATTCACCGCCCAGCAAGCCTATCTCGGCCTGATGCAGGTACGCATGGGCGCCCGCCTGGCCTACCGCTGCAGCCTGCCGGAGGAGCTGCGCACGGTGCGCCTGCCGACCATGCTGCTGCAGCCGCTGGTGGAGAACGCGATCGTCCACGGCCTGGAGCCGAAGGTGGACGGCGGCACGGTCACGATCGCCGCCGTGCGCAACGGCGATCTGCTGGAGATCAGCGTGTGCGACACCGGCCTGGGCCTCGGCAGCGCCCCATCCCGCAAGGGATGCGGCGTCGGCGTCGCCACCACCCGCGAGCGCCTGCAGGTGCTGTACGGCCCGCGCGCGAATATCGAACTTTCCCCGGCCGCGCCCCAGGGCACGGTCGCCCGCATCCACCTTCCCCTGGAGTTTCCATGACCGCATCGATCGCCGCAGCCCGCCCTGTCCGCGCCCTGATCGCCGAAGACGAACCCATACTCGCCGCCATCCTCGCCCAGTCGCTGCAGCGCCTGTGGCCCGGACTCGAGATCCTCGGGCCCGCGCCGAACGGTCTGGCGGCGGTCGAGCAGGCGCTGGAACTGCGTCCGGACGTGCTCTTCCTCGACATCAAGATGCCCGGCCAGACTGGCCTCGAAGCCGCCGAGGAGCTGGCCGAGCGGTGGGACGGCGCCCAGCCCTTCCCGGAGGTCGTGTTCGTGACCGCCTACGACGACTATGCGCTGAAGGCCTTCGAGCAGGCCGCCGCCGACTATGTGCTGAAACCCGTCAGCGACGAGCGCCTGCGCCGCACCGTCGAACGTCTGCGCCAGCGCCTGGGCAGCGCCGGCGGACCGGCCCACGACGGCGGCATGGCGGCCCTGGTCGAGCAGATGCGCGCCCTGCTGCCCCAGGCCGCGGCGCCGGAGCGCCTGAGCGTGATCCGCGCCGCGGTCGGCAATGTGGTGCGCATGATCCCGGTGCAGGACGTGGTCTACTTCCAGGCCCTGGACAAGTACGTGACCGTCGCCACCGCCGACAGCGAAGCCCTGATCCGCCTGCCGCTCAAGGAATTGCTGTCCCAGCTCGACCCGGCCCTGTTCTGCCAGGTCAGCCGCGGCGCCATCGTCAACATGAAGCAGGTGGCCAGCGCCAGCCGCGACGAGATGGGCAAGCTGACCCTGGCCCTGCACGGCCGCAGCGACCGCCTGAAGGTCAGCCCGCTGTTCGCCCACCTGTTCAGGCAAATGTAGCCGCTCTCAGTCCTCGATCTCGTCGGGCGATGTCTCCGGCGCCGCCAGCACGTCCTCGATGGCGGCGTCCGGCGCCACATTGGTCACCTGCAGCACGTTCGAGGCGATGTTCACGAAGGCCGGCGCCGCCACCTGTCCGCCGTAGTGGTAGCGCCCCGAAGGCTCGTCGATCATCACCGCCACGATGAAGCGCGGCGCCGACATCGGCACGATGCCGACGAAGGAGGCGATATACTTGCGCGGGAAGACATAGCGCCCGTTCTCGGCCTTGTAGGCGGTGCCGGTCTTGCCGCCGACCCGGTAGCCGGGAATGCGCCCGTTCTTCGCGGTGCCCTGCACCACCACGTTCTCCAGCATCTCGCGCATCGTGCGCGCGGTGGCCGGCGAGATCACCCGGGTGCCGCCCGGCGCTCCCGTGCTCTTCTCCAGGGTCAGCGGGACCACCTTGCCGTCGTTGGAGAAGATCGTGTAGGCGCGCGCCAGTTGCAGCAGCGAGACCGCGATGCCGTTCCCGTAGCTCATGGTGGCCTGCTCGATCGGGCGCCAGGAGCGGTAGGGCCGCACCCGTCCGGCCGCGGCGCCGGGAAAGCCCAGCTGCGGCTGCTGGCCGAAACCGAGGCTGGTGAACATCTCCCACATATCCTTCGCCGGCAGGCCCAGGGCCAGCTTGGCGGTGCCGATGTTCGAGGAATAGCGCAGCACGTCGCTGACGCTGATGATGCCGTGGGCGCTGGTGTCCGAAATCGGCGCGCCGTTGATCACGTAGCGTCCCGGCCCGGTATCGATCATGGTGTCCGCGCTCACCTTGCCGCGGTCGATCGCCAGCGCCACCGTGAAGGGCTTGAGCACCGAACCGGGTTCGTAGATGTCGGTGATGGCGCGGTTGCGCAGCGCCGGGCCCTTGAGCGCGCCGGCGTCGTTGGGATCGTAGCTCGGGTAATTGGCGAGCGCCAGGATTTCCCCGGTATGCGCATCGACCACGATGGCGCCGCCGGCCTTGGCCTGGAACTTCTCGACCGCCTCCTTCAACTGCTTCGAAGCGACGTACTGGACCACGCTGCTGATCGACAGCACCGAATCCTTGCCCGGCTGCGGCCTGAGGTCGGTGCCGACGTCCTCGACGATATTCCCGAGACGATCCTTGATGACGCGCCGGTGCCCGGACGCGCCCTCTAGCCGGGTCTGGTGGGCCAGTTCGATGCCTTCGAGTCCCCTGCCCTCGCGGCCGACGAAGCCGACCACGTGGCTTGCCATGTCGCCCTGCGGATAAACACGGCGGAAGCCGTCGGTAAAACCGATCCCGCGGATCTTCATGGCGCCGAGCTGGCGGGCGACGGCGGGATCGACCTGGTTCTTCAGGTAGACGAAGTTCTTTGCGGTGGCGATGCGCTTGGCGATCTCCGCCTCTTGCAACTGCAGCACCCCGGCCAGGCGGCGCAGGGTGTCGGGTTCGGCCTCCCGCAGGTCTTCCGGAATCGCCCACACCGTCACCGCCGGCACCGAGGTCGCGAGGGTGTGGCCGGCGCGGTCGACGATGCGGCCGCGGGTTCCCGGCAAGTCGAGGGTCCGCGCATAGCGGTAGGCGCCCTGCTTCTGCAGGAACTCACCGGACCAGACCTGCAGCCAGACGGCGCGTCCGGCCAGGCCCAGGAACGCGCACAGCAGCACGCATTGCACCACGCTGGAGCGCCAGCGCGGCAGGCTTTCGGCCAGCAGGGGGTTGGCGGCGAAGGGCCGGCCATTGCGTGCCGCCACGCGGCTTTTTCGGGTGAATCTTCCGATCATTCTTGTTCTTTCAGGGGCAGCCCGGTACCCGTTGTGAATCGAAGGCAGGTAATGTAACGTAGTGCATTGCGGAGGTTTGGCGCACATCGGATATGAAACATCGACAAACGGACATCTCATCGGCCGACATCCAGGAATTGCAGGCCCTGCGGACCCTGCCGCGGCCGGTCTACGGCAACCTGCACGGCCTGCCGAACCGCGCGATCGGACAGCGCCACCGCCATCCCTGGGCCCAGTTCTCGTATGCCGTGCGCGGCGTGCTGGAAGTGATCACCGACAGCGCGCGCTACATGGCGCCGCCGCTGCACGCCGTATGGGTGCCGGCCGGCGCGCCGCATGCCGTGCAGCGCTTCGAGGGAACGGAGATCCGCAGCCTGTACGTCGATCCGGCGGCCATCGCCGATGCCGGCGGAGAATGCCGGGTGGTGACGGTCACGCCCCTGCTGCGGGAGTTGATCCGCGGCTTCAGCGAATACCCGGTCGAGTACGACGAGGCCGGCGAGCAGGGCCGCCTGGTGGCGGCCCTGCTCGACCAGTTGGCGCGCGCGCCGCAGGCCGGCCTGGCACTGCCATGGCCCGGCGACTCTCGCCTGCGCAAGATCTGCCGCGAGCTCGAAGCGCATCCGGACAGCGCGCGCACGCTGTCCGAACACGCGGCGCGCCTCGGCGTCTCGGAAAAGACCCTGAGCCGCCTGTTCCTGCAGCAGACGGGCCTGAGCTTCCGCGCCTGGCGCCAGCGCCTGCGCATCCTGGCCGCCCTGCCCATGCTGGAACGCGGCCACCGCGTCACCGACGTTGCCGTCGCCTGCGGCTACGACAGCATGTCGGCCTTCATCGCCGCCTTCCGCTGGTTCACCGGCGTGACGCCGGGCGAGTTCTTCCCGCGCGATCAATAGCTCACACAAACATCGAGGCGGCGACGCTGCCGAGCACGATGACGGCGCCGGCACCGGCCATGAACCGGCTGTCGCGGTGGTTGAGGCTGCGGAATTCCTGCCAGGCCACGGCCAGCAGGCAGACGCCGATGAGGGAGATGCCGTAGACGATGTTTTCCATTCATATTCTCCTTGTGGTGGTGATCATCAAGAGGTCGCTCGCGGTCTTGCCGATCAGGTCGCGGGCGCGGGACTGCCAGCACCATTCATCGACCAGCCAGCGCTGGCTGCCGGACAGGATGACGAGGTCGGCGCCGACGGCGTTCACGTAGTTCGTGACCGACAGCCCAGTGGGGCGCGGCAGCAGGGCCAGGGTCAGCTTCGAGCTTTCCGGCTTCAGTTCTTCCAGGGTTCTGGCGTAGGCCGTCTTCACCTCGCGTTCGAGGGTCTGGCGGCAGGCGTCGATGGCGTCGTCGCGGACGCCCGCCGTGCGCATATGGCCCTCGCCCGGGACCTTATAGGTATGGACGATGGTGATCCGCACGCCGGGCAGCAGGCGCGCCGCCACCCTCAGGGTCTGCAGCGACTCGCAGGAGAAGTCGCTGGCGAAGACCGCGTGCCTGTAGGGACGCTGAGCTTCCTGGCGGACCAGCAGGGTCGGGCACAGGCAGCTGCGCGACAGGTCGCGCATCAGGTTGAAGTTGTGCAGCACCGGCCACCAGGGGTGGGCCTGCCACGCGATCGCGATCAGTCCGGGCGCGGCCTGGCCGGCGCGCCGGATCGTCGATTCGAACAGGCTGCCGAATTCGAAGGTGGCCGAGCAGCGCATGCCGAAGCGGATCAGCGCGTTCGCGGAGGCTGTCTTGACGTCGTTCATGCAGCGCGCCAGGGACACGTGCTTTACGTCGCCGCCCTCCTGTTCGGCGGGCGGAATCACGGACAGGAATTCCATGCTCCGGCTGTTCAGGGCCTGGGCCAGCATCGCCGCGCGCTGGGCGGCGTGGGCAAGCGGATTGGGGTACAGGGAGGCAAGCAGGATGGAGGTCGACACATCATTTCTCCTCTGCCAGTCGTTCCAGCGCGCGGCGGCGGCCGGAGATGCGGATTTCGTCGTCGGTACCGACCAGCAGGTCGCAGGGCGGCCGGCTGATCATCCTGAGGGCAGAGTCGAACAACCCCGGCCATCCGCGCGCATGGCGGAAGCGCCGGCCGATCACGACCAGGTCGGCGCCGCTTTCCTCCGCGAAGTCGTCCACCACCCGGTGCGGCGGGCCATAGCGCACCTCGCTGGACAGGCACAGGCCGCTGTGGCCGGCGAAGCTGTCGACCAGGGTCTGCAGATATTGCCGGGCCGCCACGCGCGCCCGCTCGCGGTACAGCGAGACCAGGCGCGGCTCCAGCTCCCGCTCCCGCATCAGGTTCTCGTCCGGCAGGCGGTAGGCGTGCAGGAAGATGAAGTGGGCCGAGGGCGCGAGCTGGAAGGCGGTCCTGGCCGCCGCGATCGACTCCGGCGAAAAATCGGTGGCGATCACGACCTTCCGGTATTCCCCGCTGGTTTCCGGTTTCACCAGCAGCACCGGCAGGCGGCTGCGCCGCATCACCTTCACCGCGCACGAGGGCAGCAGCCACTCGAGCAGGAAGTGCCGCGGGCTGGCGGCAAACAGCATCAGGTCCGCCTTCTTCTGGCCGGCGATGCGCAGCACCCGCGCGGCCGCGCCGCCATGGTCCGCGTTACCGGTCTCGCGCAACGCGACGCGCTCGACGGCATGCGGCACCAGGTGGAACGCCAGCCGGCCGGCGCGCTGCACCAGCCGGCATGGCTGCCGGCCGTGGTCGGCGACCAGCAGGATTCTTTGGATGTGCGGAGCGTTCATGCAATAGCCCTCCCCGGCCGGCATGGCGCTGGCCGACGTCAACGAAATGAATGGACTGCGCGAATGCCCGGCGCGCGAAGGCGCAGCGGCTCGTCAGGCAGTTCGTGTGAGGATGCTCGGGAGACGCTGAACGGCGATGCGTTCAGGTCTCGCCGAGCTCAGGAGAGGCAGGCGAGATCTCGAGTGGACAGATGCACGGGACGCGCGTGGAACACGCTGAGTCCGCGAGACAAAAGGCACTGAGCAAATTTGGTGAAAACTACGGCGACCATGCGCGACGCTTCCTTGCTATGGTTCGATGGACTAGAATCAGTATATACGACTTGGGTTTTTCGTCAACTCAGCCCGGTTCAGCTGCTGCCGCGCCGGTGGAGTCCGAAGATGATTCGTCGAATGCGCTTGCTGGCCATGGCGGCCCTGGCCGTCCTGCTGGTCCTGGCCCTGCCGCCCGCCGCACGTGGCGCCGCGGGCGTCGGCGTGCTGACCGTCGATGGCGTGATCGGCCCGCCGAATGCCGACTACGTGGTACATGGCATCGCCCGCGCCGCCAGCATCAGGCAGCAGCTCGTAATCATCAGGATGGACACGCCGGGCGGCCTCGATACCGCGATGCGCGCGGTGATCAAGGCTATCCTGGGTTCGCCGGTGCCGGTGGTCGCCTGGGTCGCCCCGAGCGGCGCCCGCGCCGCCAGCGCCGGCACCTACATCCTCTACGCCAGCCACGTCGCGGCGATGGCGCCGGGCACCAACCTGGGCGCGGCGACGCCGGTCGAGATCGGCATCAAGCCGCCGCCGCCCGAAGAAGGGCAAAAGAAACCCGACGATGCGGCCGAAGGTTCGGCAATGGCGCGCAAGCAGGTCAACGATGCCGCCGCCTATCTGCGCGGCCTGGCCCAGTTGCGCGGCCGCAATGCCGACTGGGCCGAGCGCGCCGTGCGCGAAGCCGTCAGCCTGAGCGCCGAGGAAGCCTTGAAGCAGCACGTGATCGAGATCGTCGCGCCGGACTTGCCGAGCCTGCTGGCCCAGCTCGACGGCAGGACCGTCACCGTACTGGGCCAGGCGCGCCGCCTCGATACGAAAAACGTGGTGCCGGCCGAGTTCGCGCCGGACTGGCGAACCCAGTTGCTGGCGGCGATCACCCATCCGAGTGTGGCCCTGCTCCTGATGACCATCGGAATCTACGGCCTGGTGTTCGAATTCATGAATCCGGGTTTCGTGGCGCCGGGCGTGATCGGCGCGATCTGCCTGCTGCTGGCGCTGTACGCCCTGCAGCTGCTGCCGGTGAACTATGCGGGCCTGGCGCTGGTCCTGCTCGGCCTGATGCTGATGCTGGCCGAGGCCTTCCTGCCCAGCTTCGGCGTGATCGGCCTCGGCGGCATCGTCGCCTTCGTCGCCGGCGCGCTGATGCTGGTCGATACCGACGTCCCCGGCTTCGGCATCCCGCCTGGCCTGATCGGCACCCTCGGGGTAGCCAGCGCCCTGCTGCTGATCGGCACTGCCCGCCTCGCGCTGGCGAGCCGCAGGCGTCCGCCGGCCAGCGGCGCCGCCACCCTGATCGGCGCCACCGCCAGGGTCGAGCGCATCGCCGAGGATGGCGGCAGCCGCGCAGCGTGGGTCCGCATCGAAGGAGAACTGTGGCAGGCGGCCAGCGGCCTGCCGCTCAACCTGTCGCAGACGGTCAGGGTCGTGGGCCGGCGCGGCCTGACATTGGATGTCGTCCCGGTCGATCCTTCCCCAGGAGCCTAAATCATGTTCAACGTCGGCATCGGCGTCGCCGCCCTCATCGTCCTGCTGTTCCCCTTGCTGGCCTCGGCAATCCGGGTGCTGCGCGAATACGAACGCGGCGTCGTGTTCCAGCTCGGGCGCTTCTGGGGCGTGAAAGGCCCCGGCCTGATCATCCTCATCCCGCTGTTCCAGCAGATGGTGCGCGTCGACCTGCGGACCATCGTGCTCGACGTGCCGACCCAGGACGTGATCTCGCGCGACAACGTCTCGGTCAAGATGAACGCGGTAATCTATTTTCGGGTGATCGATCCGGAAAAGGCGATCATCCAGGTGGCCAACTTCCTGGAAGCGACCAGCCAGCTGGCCCAGACCACCCTGCGCTCGGTGCTCGGGAAGCACGAACTGGACGAGATGTTGGCCGAGCGCGAGCGCCTGAACCTCGACATCCAGCAGGTGCTCGACGCCCAGACCGACGCCTGGGGCATCAAGGTCTCGAACGTCGAGATCAAGCACATCGACCTCGACGAATCGATGGTGCGCGCCATCGCCCGCCAGGCCGAGGCCGAGCGCGAGCGGCGCGCCAAGGTGATCCACGCCGAAGGCGAGCTGCAGGCCTCGCAAAAACTGAAGGAGGCCGCCTTCGTGCTGGCCCAGCAGCCGGGCGCGATGCAGCTGCGCTATATGCAGACCCTGGGCGCGATTGCGGGCGACAAGTCGTCGACCATCGTGTTTCCCATGCCGATCGAGCTGCTGGCCGGGGCAAGGGATGCGCTGCGAGGTGAAAGACCTCAGGCCTGACGCCGCAGCTCCACCACCTGGCCGTCGCGGTAGCGCGGGTACAGCTCGGCCCACTGCGCCTCCAGTTTGCCCATGGCCGCCTGCTTGATGTGGCCATAGCCGCGCACCTGGTCCGGCAGCGCCGCCAGCTTGAGCGCCGCTTCCTTGTTGTCGGCGCGCAGGCCGGTGGACAGCTCGCGCACGAACGCCAGGTAGCGGTTGCGCAGCGCGCGTTCCTCCTTGCGCTCGCGGGTGTAGCCGAAGGGGTCGAAGGCCGTGCCGCGCAGTCCCTTGAAGTGGGCCAGCACGGCAAAGGCCGGCAGCAGCCAGGCGCCGAACGTCATCTTGGCCGGCACATCGGAGCCCGGCTTCTTGCGCGCCAGCAGCGGCGGCGCCAGGTGGAAGGCCAGCTTGTAGTCGCCGTCGAACTGGCTGGCGATCTGCTCGCGGAAGGCCGGGTCGCTGTGCAGGCGCGCCACTTCGTATTCGTCCTTGTAGGCCATCACCTTGAACAGGTTGCGCGCCACCGTCTTGGCGAGCTGCCTGCGCGAGCCGCTGCCCTCCACGGCCAGCTCGCGCTGCTCGACGGCGGCCACCGCCTCCCGGTACAGCCAGGCGTAGCCTTCGTCCTGGTAGCCGGCCAGCCAGTCGGTGCGGAAGGCAACGATTTCCTCCAGCGATTTCGGCGCCGCGAACTGGATCACCTGGGCCGGCTGCCCCAAGCGATCGAGCGCCTGCGGATCGGCGGCCAGCAGGCGGCCGAGGGTGAAGGCGCGCTTGTTCATGTCCACCGCCACGCCGTTCAGTTCGATTGCCCGCATCAGCGCCGGCAGACCCACCGGCACCAGGCCCTGCTGCCAGGCATAGCCCATCAGCAGGACGTTGCTGCCGACCGGATCGCCGAGGAAGCGCGAAGCCGTCGCCTGGGCATTCAGGCGCAGCATGTTCTCGTCGCCGGCCGCCGCGCCCAGCCTGGCCAGCAGGCCTTCGCGGTCGACCTGGGCATCGCGGTCGCGGGTGAAGTCGGCGGTCGGGATCTCGTATTCGTTGGCCACCACCCTGGTGTGGCCGTGACGGATGACGGCCAGGCCGTCCGGCATGCCCGCCACCACGAGGTCGCAGGCGAACACCGCGTCGGCCTGGCGCAGGTCGATGCGGACCTGGTGCAGGCGCTCCGGGCTTGATGCCACCCGCACGTGGGACAGCACCGCGCCGCCCTTCTGCGCAAAGCCCATGAAGTCCAGGGTGGAGGCGCCCTTGCCTTCCAGGTGGGCCGCCATCGTGATCAGGGCGCCCACGGTGACGACGCCGGTGCCGCCGACGCCGGCCACCAGGATCTCGAAAGGCTTGGCCAGCGCCGGGCCGCTCGGCTCCGGATACGCCGCCAGCGCACGTTCCAGGTCGGCCAGCGAGAGCTTCTGGCCGGCCGGCTTGCGCAGCGATCCGCCCAGCACCGAGACAAAGCTCGGGCAGAAACCCTCGACGCAGGAATAATCCTTGTTGCAGGACGACTGCTCGATCTGGCGCTTGCGCCCCAGTTCCGTCTCCAGCGGCAGGATCGACAGGCAGTTCGACTGCACGCCGCAATCGCCGCAGCCTTCGCAGACGGCCGGGTTGATGACCATGCGCCGCGCCGGGTCCGGGAACACGATATTGTCCGGCTTGTTTTTCTTGCGGCGGCGGCGCTTCTCGGCGGCGCAGGTCTGGTCGTACACCAGCACCGTCACGCCGGGAATCTCGCGCAGCTGGCGCTGGATCGCATCGAGTTCGCCGCGATGGTGCACGGTCACGCCTTCCGGCAGCGTCACACCGTCGTAGTTGTCCGGGTAGTCAGTCACCACCACGGCCTTCTTGACGCCCTCGCTGATCACCTGCTGCAGGATCTGCGGCACCGACAGGGTGCCGTCCACCGGCTGGCCGCCGGTCATCGCCACCGCATCGTTGTAGAGGATCTTGTAGGTGATGTTGACGCCGGCCGCCACGCTCTGGCGGATCGCCAGCGAGCCCGAATGGTAGAAGGTGCCGTCGCCCAGGTTCTGGAAGATGTGCTTCTCCGCCACGAAGCGCGAGGTGCCGGCCCAGCTGATGCCCTCGCCGCCCATCTGCGAGAGGTAGTAGGTGTCGCGCTTCATCCAGGTCGCCATGAAATGGCAGCCGATGCCGGCCAGGGCGCGGCTGCCTTCCGGCACGCGGGTCGAGGTATTGTGCGGGCAGCCCGAGCAGAAATAGGGCGTGCGGCGCACGCCGTCGGCGGGATTGAAAGGCAGTTCGGCGGCGCAGAAGTCCGGGAGGAAGCGGTTCAGTTCCAGCGCCGGGAAGCGCGTGCCCAACCAGCGCACGAGCACCGGCGCGATGCGCGAAGGACGCAGCTCGCCCAGCGCGGACAGCATCGGCGCGCCGTCGCGGTCGGTCTTACCGACCACCGCCGGCCGCTGTTCGGGCGCCAGGTTGTAGAACAGGTTCTTGACCTGCTGCTCGATCACCGGGCCCTTCTCTTCGACCACCAGGATCTCGTCCAGGCCCTCGGCAAAGCTGGACAGGCGGCTCGCTTCGAGCGGATAGGTCAGGCCCGGCTTGTACAGCCGCACGCCCAGTTCCGCCAGCCGCTCGACGGACAGCTCCATGCGTTCCAGCGCCTCGACCAGGTCGAGATAGGCCTTGCCGGCGCCGATGATGCCGACGCGGGCGCCGGGCGCCGGCACCACCAGGCGGTCGATCGAGTTCGCGCGCGCAAACGCCTGCACCGCTTCCAGCTTGGCCGCCACGCGCTGTTCCAGCGCCAGTCCCGGCAGGTCCGGCCAGCGGTTGTGCAGGCCGTCCGGCGGCGGCACGTAATCGGTGGGCGTGACGAAGCGAGGCATGGCCGGCAGCTCGACCACCGCGCCGCCCTCCACCGTTTCCGAGATCGCCTTGAAGCCGCACCATGCGCCCGTATAGCGCGACAGTGCCCAGCCGTACAGGCCGAACTCCAGGTATTCCTGGATGTTGGCCGGATTAATCACCGGCATGCCCCAGGCGATCAGCGCCTGCTCGCTCTGGTGCGGCATCGACGAGGACACGCAGCCGTGGTCGTCGCCCAGGATGGCCAGAACGCCGCCATGCGGCGACGAACCATAGACGTGGCCATGCTTGAGGGCGTCGCCGGCGCGGTCGACACCGGGCCCTTTACCGTACCACATGCCGAACACGCCATCGACCTTGCGGGTCGGATTGGCCTCGACCTGCTGCGATCCCATCACGGCGGTGGCGCCCAGCTCCTCGTTAATCGCGGGCAGGAATTCGACCTGGTGCGCCTGCAGCAGCTTCTTCGCGCGCCACAGTTCCTGGTCGACGGCGCCCAGCGGCGAGCCGCGGTAGCCGCTGACGAAGCCGGCCGTCGTGAGGCCCTGGGCTTCGTCGAAGCGCTTCTGCATGCACAGCAGGCGGACCAGGGCCTGGGTGCCGGTCAGGAAGACCCGGCCGCGCTCGCGGGTCAGGTTGTCGTCGAGTGCGTAGTCGGGGTCTGCCAGCCCGACGGTCGCGGGGAGCGTCATGTCGTTCATATAACTAGGATAGACCGCGCACCGAGAAAGATGTTTTCTATCTGTTCATGTTTCGGGACTAGAATTGCAAGATCTTGTCTGATTCCCCCAAAAAACATGAAAGATCATTCGATCGATGCAGCATCCATGAAAATTCTCGCCGAGCTGCAGAAGGATGGCAGGATCTCGTCGAACGAGCTGGCCGAGAAGATCGGCATGTCGGCCAGCCCCTGCTGGCGGCGCCAGAAGGAGCTGGAGGACAAGGGCTACATCGTGCGCTACACCGCCCTCCTCGACCGCCGCAAGCTGGGCCTGGCCGTGGTCTGCCTGCTGCACGTGTCGCTGCTGCGCCATGCCGAGGGCGTGGTCGAACAGTTCGAGCAGGCCATGCGCCTGCGGCCGGAAGTGGTGGAGTGCTACGAGACCACCGGCAGCTCGGACTACCTGGTCAAGGTCGTGGTCGCGGACATGGATGCCTATCACGACTTCCTGCACAACGTGCTGGTCAAGCTGAACGGGGTGTCGCAGGTGAATACCAGCGTGGCGCTGCGGGAGGTGAAGTATGAAACGGCGCTGCCCTTGTAGCGCTAACTAATTTTATGAAAATATGAGTTTCATATCGCGGCTTAAGGGTTTTGTTAATCCAAAACCACAATTATCGTTTTCCCGAAACGGACCGCCTCTCGATCCCGTAAAGATCCAATAGAGGAGTCTTCGATGGCGCATGGTGGAAAAATCCTCCTTTTCACGGCGCAATTCGGATGACGGCGCTGAACGATAGCGGGTCCATCGGGCAACCCGGGATCGAGAGCGAAAGCCTAGTTGAAAGGAGAGATATACATGACTGCCGTTGTCCTGGAATCAGTATTGACCTGCCCCCGGTGTGGCTACGTGCAACCGGAGTCGATGCCGACTAACGCCTGCCAGTTCTTTTACGAATGCAGTCGATGCAAAGTCGTGCTGAGGCCAAAGGCCGGCGACTGCTGTGTGTACTGCTCGTATGGGACGGTCAAGTGTCCACCCGCTCAAGAGAATCGAGGGTGCTGCGCTTGAGAAATCATTGCGTTTCAGAGCGGCCCAGCGAGTTCCAGCGCCGAATGAGCTTCGAAGCCGGGACATAACGATCGGCAAGCGCAATGGCGACCTTTGCCAGGCACAGCACGATAAGTATGCCGATCGTGTCGCCGATAATCATCGCAGTCAGCGCAGTCCAGTCCACGAGGCCGGTGAGAACCCACATGAAGGTGTGGTGAAACACAGGACTCATGAGCCCGCACAGGATGCCGGTAAAAAGCAGCCGATGCGCTGTCAGGCCCTTGAGACGCGGCTCCAGGTCGAACCAATGCTTGACCAGCAAAGCGGCGAGATAAGGTCCCAGTGCGCCCGCTACCGCCCCGCTCCATGCACGAAAATCGCTATCGAACTCGAAATGGAAGAAGTTGAGATAGACGCCCGCCAGCAGCAGGCCTTCGAAGCCGGCAAGCCCAAAGAGCAGGGTTGAAAGCAGGCGGATGCCGGCCGGGATGAACACCCAGTTGATCCCGTTGCTTTGCTGGAGCTGAATGAATACCAGTTCGTTGATCCAGTTGAGACCGAGGAAAGCAAACACGGTGATGCCCACTTCTCCGAGATGCTTTATTGCGGCCGACGTCAATCTGTTCATCTTGCTAAGTGGACTTAGTTATTTTGCATAATGGTAAGGTTATTCTAGCTCGCATTCCGTAACTTGTGGTTGCGCGACAGGCGCTTGCGTGATCTTTCGGCTGGGAATTGGCCCCTCATTGCTCCCGCGGCGCCGTATCCGTCGCTGTCAGCAAAGCCAGCGCAGCCTTCGCGTCGAGTGGGCGCGAAAACAGGAAGCCCTGGTACTCGTCGCAACCGAACTCGCGCAACATGGCAAGCTGGGATGCCGTTTCCACGCCTTCGGCCACGATGCGCATCTGCAGGCCATGACCGAGGCCCACGATCGAACGCACGATTGCCGCGCTGTCGGCATCGCGCCCGAGATCGCGCACGAAGGCACGATCGATCTTCAGGCGTTGCACCGGGAAGCGCTTCAGGTAGGCGAGACTCGAGTATCCGGTGCCGAAATCGTCGATCGAGAGCTCGACGCCGAGCTCGCGGATGCTGGCCAACAGGGGTTCGACCAGGTCGGCGCGGCTCATGGCGATGCTTTCGGTGATTTCCAGTTCGAGCGCATCCGGCGCCAGGCCGGAACTGGCCAGTGCATCGCGAATCGAGCGCAACAGGTCGCGGTGGTAGAACTGGCGCATCGACAGGTTGACGGCGATCCTGGTCCGGATTCCGTGCTCGCGCAGCCAGGTGCTGGCCTGTGTGCATGCGGCGCCCATGACCCAGTCTCCGATCTGCACGATCAATCCCGTCTGTTCGGCGATCGGGATGAAGCGCGCCGGAGAGACGCTGCCGAGTACCGGATTTTCCCAACGCAGCAGGACTTCGAAACCGACAATGCGTCCAGTCTCGATCTCGACCTTCGGCTGGTACATCGCGGTCAATTCTCCGCGCGCCAGTGCATGACGCAACTGCTCTTCGATCGACAAGCGCTCGTTGAGCTGGGTATGGGTGGATGCGGAATGAAAATGCACCGGCTCGCCGCTCTCGCTGCGGGCACGATGTTTGGCGATATCCGCCAAGCGCAACAATTCGTTGACCGAGCTGGCATCCTGCGGGTAGAGCGCGATCCCGACGACCGGCGCCAGATGGAACTCGCGCCCGCCCACCTGCACCGGCTCCGCCAGCAAGTCATACAGCTTGAACGCGGTCGCATCGACTGTCCCTAGTCCCGCCGAGGCCGGCAATACCAGGCCGAACTCATTGGGTTTGACGCGCGACGTACACAGGGTGTGCGGCACCAGGTCTTGCAGGCGCCTGGCGATCTCGCGTACCGCCTCGTCGCCGGCATCATGGCCCAGCAAGTCGGCCACCTCCTGCAGGCGCTCCAGCGCAACCAGCAGCACGGCGACCTGTTCGCCGCGCGCCGACGCAGCCTGGATCGCCTCGGCGAGGACACGCCGCAGCTGGTCATGGTTGGCCAGCCCGGTCAGTGGATCGTGGTCGGACAGATAGGCCAGCCGCAACTCGACCTGCTTGCGTTCCGTGATGTCGGTGAGGCTGTTGACGATCTGCGCCGCATGGCTTTCGCTTTCCAGGCGCGCGGTGAGCTGGATCATGGTACGCGCCTCGCCGGCGCCATCGCGCACTTCGACTTCGAGCGCGTGCACACCGTCCTGCGCGGTCGCCGCGTACATCCGTTCGCGCGAAGCGGCGCTTTCCGGATCGAGCACCGCGGCCTCCTCGGATCCGGCCAGTACCTGCCCGTCGTGGCCGGTAAAGTGCTGGAATGCCTTGTTGGACAAGACGATGCGGCGTTGCGCGTCGACCACCCAGAGCGGCGTGGCGAGGGCGTCGAGAATGGCGGACAGGTAACGGTAGCTGTGCTGCAAGCGGCTTTCGCTGGTCCTCAGGCGCCCGATCAGCGCCGCCTGGCGCGAGGCCTCGCGGCCGATACGCCAGGCTAACAGCAACAGCACTGCCGACAACAAGGTCCAGGCCAGCAGCGCCACCCACAGCCAGCCCATCCAGAGGCTCAGCGTGTCGGCCACGTCACGGCCCGTGATGATCACCAGCGGATAGTCGGCGACCACGCAGTAGCCATACAGGCGGTGCCTGCCGTCGACCGGACTGATCGCCTCGAACGCGCCAACCGGACTGTGTGGCAGCTGGACCTGGAACAGTGGCGTGTTCAGAAAGGATTTGCCAATGGATTTCGGCAACGCAGGGCTACGCACCAGCATCGTGCCGTCGCGCCGCAGCAAGGTGACCGAGCCGCCGGCGCCCAGGTCGGCGGCATCGAAAATGCGTTCAAAATAGGCGGCACCGGTCTCGATACCGATGGCCCCGCCGGCCACGCTCCCGTTCGCGGGAAGGGCGCGCGCCAGCGTGATGATGTCATGCCCCTTGTCCTGGCCGGACTCCACGATGCCGATCTGCGGGCCCTGGTTCGGCGCCATGCGCCGCATCCAGAGTGGCCCCGCCGGGCCGACTGTGGTACTCGCCGCGCGCACCTGGCCGTCCGGCCCCAGCACATACACGCGAGACGGCATGTCATCGCGTATGGCGCCGGCGAGCGTGCCCGCCACGGCGTCATGGCCGTGCAGGACCCGTTCGGCGTCCCGTGCCAGCGTCATGTCCAGCGCCAGGGTCGCATAATGGGTTTGTGCGGCGAAGGCCGATGCCAGGTTGCGTAGATTGGTCTGTTCGCGCTGGATCGTGCTGCGATAGCTGGAGAACAGCAAGCCGGACAGCACGAGCGTCACCGCGACGATCAACACCCCCGCCACCGCTAGCGCGTGCGCGACGCGACGGTTGCGTTCCGACGGTGGTGGGAGCACATTGGACATAGGTTGCCGAAACTTGAAGATCGTAACCCAGTATAACCGTCATCTCGAATTGCACGAATGCACCGGGACGGCGTATCGCACTGCGCGTCCTGTCCCCCAGCGGGTCTTACACCCGAACCAGCAGCTTGCCGAGATTTCGTCCTTCGAACAAGCTGTTGAGCGCCCTCGGCAATTGCTCGAAACCGTCGACAAAGGTCTCCTGCGTGACGATGTCCCCGGCTTTGATCCAGGGCGCGACCACCGCCTGCATTTCGCCCATGCGCGCCGTGAAGTCGCGCGCCAGGATGCCTTGGATGCTCGCGCGCTTGAACAGCATGTGCTGCAGGAAGCGGGGCGCCAGGTCCGGTGCATCGAGCCCACCGTCGTACTGAGCAATTGCTCCGCAAATGATAATGCGGGCCCGTAGCTTGATCAGCGGAATCACGGCGTCAGTGACCATCCCGCCCACATTGTCGAAATAGATGTCGACCCCGCCGGTGGCGGCGTCGATGGCCGCGCGCAGGCCATCGAGGGTCGGATAAGCACGGTAGTCGACGGCGGCATCCAGTCCCAAGGTGTCGGTGAGGAAGGCACATTTCGAGGCCCCGCCCGCGATACCGACGACGCGACACCCGGCACGCTTGCCGAACTGTGCGACGAGGGACCCCACCGCGCCGGCGGCGCCGGACACCACCAGCGTGTCTCCAGGGCGCGGCCTGCCCGCCTCCATCAGGCCAAACCAGGCCGTGCGCCCAGGCATCCCGAGCGCACCCAGCGCCGCCGTCACCGGCGCAGCCTCCGGATCGAGCCTGGTCAGCTCGTTCTGGTGGCATTTGTCGTAAAGCTGCCAGCCGCTGTAGCTCAACACCCAGTCGCCGGCGGCGAAACCGGCGCTCTTCGAAGCGACGACCTGCCCGACCGTACCGGCGCGCTGTACGATGCCCAGCGGGTGCGGCAGATCGTAGGTATTGCGTTCCGCTTGCTGAATGCGCATGTAGGGATCGACGCTGACATAGCGGACACGGACCAGGACTTCATTGGTCGACAGCACGTCATCGATCTCGTGTTCACGCAATTCATAGTGTTCGTCGCCGACCCGTCCCTCCGGTCGCTTGACGTAAATCCACTGGCGGTTTTGATAGTTCATGGGCAGATGGGGGATGAAAGCCGCACATTCTAGCATTGCGTGGCGGGCCGCTTGAATCGCCATTATTCAGCCGGCAAGGAACTTACGAAAGAATGTTGACAGCGCGTGCGGCCACCAGGCCAACAGTCAACAATGACGCGGTCGATTCCACCATGAAGAGCAGTTTGGCGCGTACGCTGAGCGGTAGCGTATCCGTTGGTGAGAACGCCGTTGCGTTGGTGAACGACACGAAAACGTAGTCGAAGAAACCTGGCGTCCACCGCTCGTGCCCTGGGCATTCCGCATTCATCTGCGGGAACATGAAGTCTGCAACAGGCTGCCTGCTCAAGCCGCGCGCTGCGGGGCCGCCACGGTCGATGTTCCAGAACCAGAGTGCAAACACGACGATATTCGTCAGCCAGATGTTCAGCGCATCGATCAGGAGGCTTTGTCCTGTCGTTCCTTTTGCGCCGTATAGAAGCGCTCTCATCACGCCGAACAGCGCTTGGAAATTGATGAGCGTGATGATCAAGGTGAGTACGATTGCGGCACGGCGGATTTTTCGTCGCCGATGATGAATCAAGGTCCAATGATGCTCACTGGTCGCGCGACGCATTTCGCTGTGGTTCCATGCAGTGGCAACCGATAGCGGAATGAGCAGCGCCAGTTCGACGACGGAAGCCAGCCACCCGGGGAATATGGTCAAATCATTGATGAGAAAAGCATTGAGCGCCGCCGTGACCACGATGGCAGCGCGCGCGATCCAGATCTCGCGCATATGCTTTTCCAGAACCTGTCCGACGTCTTGCATAACAAGGCTGAAGCTGGATGGCCGGGCGGCGAATGTCTTCGGTCACCCGGCCAATATGGAGGTAGTTTACTTGGACGTTCCAGCCGCGCCGTTTGCCGGCGCCGGCGCCGGCGTGTTCGAGGCGGCGCTGGCAGCGGCCTGCTTCTTCTTCGCGGAATGGTGACCGATCGCGCAGCCGGCGGCGGCGCCGGCTGCGCCATGTTTGCCGGCCATATGACCAACGACGGCGCCGGCGACGGCACCTTTACCGCAACCGGCATGGGCAGAAGCAGCAACGAACGCAAAGACGACAGGGGCCAAGGCAAGTTTCAGGCTGGTTTTCATGGTGATTTCTCCGTGTGTTAATCCCAGTGACACAAGCTAGGCTTCTCCCTTCGCCTGGACTGTGCGCTCATTCACACATTACCATTTTGTAATCAAGACAGTTGCCTGGACATATCGGGGCGCCGGCTCACCGATACCCGATCGCCGCGACATGCATCGGGCTATCCAGCAGCGCGGCGGTTTCCGCATCCGGCTCGCCGTCGATCTTCGACGGCCGATAACGGGTCTGGAAGGCAATCAGGACATTGCGCGTTTCCCGGCTCGCCAGCCCATCCTGCGGCACGACGTAGCCGATTGCCGCCAGCCTGCGCTGGAACCACGCCATATCGGGCAAGGCCGATTCGTACTCGACGCGCTTGAGCGCGACCACGGCCGGGTCCGGCCACGGCACGATGCCCGCCGCGGCCAGGCGCCGCCACGGGAACAGGGCACCGGGATCCTGCTTGCGCTGGGGAGCGACGTCGGCGTGGCCCAGCACGTTTTCCGGCGCGATGTGGTGGCGCGCCATGATGTCCTTGACCAGCGGGATCAGTGTCTCGATCTGCTGTTGCGGATAGGGTGCCCAGGTGCGTCCTTGCGGTCCGTCGACCCAGCCGGCATTCACGATCTCGATGCCGATCGAGATATTGTTCAGGTTACGGTCCTGCTTCCAGCTCGAATCCGATCCCGCCTGGTAGGCGGCCCGGCTTTCATCCACGATGCCGTAAATGACCGGCTCCGGATCGTTACTGAGCAGGTAATGGATGCTGGCTTCGACCCCGGCCTGGTGGGTAAATATACGGATCGATTGCGGGGTGTCGGTAACCGTGTAATGCAGGACCAGGTACTTCACGCGGCTGCGCTGGTCGGGCGTGGACAGCGATCGGTCGATACGCGGGCCGCTGGCGCAAGCGGCAAGCAGGACGCCGGCAATCAGGCCCGTGAGGAGTCGCGATACAAAAGTTTTCATGATGTCTTTTCAAGGCTGATGCTGCCGTCGCGCAGGGTCCCGCGCTCTCCGATGCGCCACGAAAGATTGCGTTCGCCATGGCCGACGCCCAGTCCCGCAATGATCGGAACGCCCAGGGGCTTGAGCAGATCCGTCAACACTTCCTGGACGGTGAAATCGCTGCCCGGCGGTACCGGACACCTGACGAATTCCCCGAACGCGATCGCCTTGACGCCGTCAAAGAATCCGCTGGCGAGCAGCTGGCAAACCGACCTGTCCATTCGGAAGGCGAGTTCGGTGACGTCTTCCAGCACCACGATCGCGCCTTTGGCATTCATGGCCGATGCGGTCCCGGCGATACTGGCGAACACCGTCAAATTGCCGCCGATGACAGGCGCGCTGATCTCGTGCGCAGGCCCCCAGATGTGCGTACCGATAAGCGGCACCCTGGGTTCCCCGGTCAGCAATGCCCGCAGGCTTTGCCGGCTGAGATCGTCGATCGCGGTGGCGAGGTTTTCCAGGGTCGGGCCGTGAACCAGCCTGACGTGGCCCTTGCGATGCAAGGCGCCGAACAGGGAGGTCGCATCGGAAAAGCCGATCACCATCCTGTCCTTCGGAAGCGTATCGGGTAGCCACGCAAGGCAGTGGATGCAACCGAAGCCGCCGCGGGCCAGCCATACTGCGTCGATCTCCGGGTCGGACAGCGCCCACAGCAAATCCTCGGTCCTTTGTGCGGCAGTGCCGGCGTTATAGCGGAAGCGCTCGCGCAGATGCCTGCCCTCGCGGACCTGGTAACCCCAGTCGCGCAGCAGGGCCATCCCCATTTGAACCTGTTCCATGTCCGGAATGCCGGCCGGGGCAATCACTGCGATGGTGGAATTCTTTTTCAGCATGTCGATCATTCTTTCACTGGCTTTGCGATGCAAGTTCGCGCAGGAAGTCGCGGCGCAGGTAATCCGGTACTTTTTCGAATTCGGCGAGCACCCGCGCACGGAAGTCCGCATGCGTGTGCCAGTGCGTCTTGTCGACTCCGAAAAAATTGACGGGTGCGGCGGACAGCACGAGACCGGGCCAATGGCGTTCCAGGGTCATCAGGTAACGCCGTAGAGAACAGATCTTGCCGATCACGAGAACGCTTTTGATGTCGTCCAGCGCCATGGTCTCGGCGAGCTTATTGCGCGAGAAAATGACGTTCTCGCCCGTATTCGTCGCCGACTTCTCCAGGATCATCACGTCCCGGGGGACGCCCATCCGAAGCAGGCTTTCGGCGATCACGTCGGCCTCGGTTTCAGCTTGCCCACGCGTCGCACCTCCGGAAATCAGGAGCCTGTCGAACATCTTGCGCTGCCAGAGCGAATGCGCCGTCAGACAGAATTCCTCGACGCCCTGCCGCGTCCCGAACACGAAGCCGAGATCCGCTCTTTGCTCGGGAATGTCCGGCATGATGTAGTCCGCTATCGCCGACAGATCCGGGCCTGGCGCTTCGCCGTGCATGCCTGTCACCTTGCTGCCTTGCCGGCTTCCGCCGCAGCGGCATCATCGGCGAGCGTTTGTGCAAGCCGGGCCCGGGACCTGGCGGCATAGCCGCGGCAGGCGTCCCTATCGATAAAGGCGGCGTTCCCGAGCGCAGGCTGTTTTGCCTTTCGCTCCCATAAACCGCCCAGTTCCGGGTGGGCGGACACGAGTACGTCACAGTCGAGGGACTCGACGGCGGCAATGGATCCTTCGACGTCCGCTTTCGCATTCGGGTAGCCAGGGTTGGCGCTGAAGGGAATGCCGTCGCCGGAGAACGCGTACAGGCTGTCCGCATACACCATATTGGCGACCCGTCCATTTTCCCTGGATTGCCAGGTCCAGCTGGTGCCGCCCCTGGTATGCCCGGGTGTGAAGTGTGCGGTGACGGCGATCGGGCCGAGCCGGACCACCTCGCCGTCATGGAGGACGCGTATGTTGGCGACAGGCGCCAACGGAACCAGATTTGCGATCTGCGGGTCGGTCTTGTCCGGCCGGCCGCTCGACAGCACATTCAACGACGCCGGGCTCGCCAATACCGTGGCGCCGCTCAGTGTCTGCAGCCTGGCAATGCCGCCCGCGTGGTCGGTGTGGGCGTGCGAATTCAGGATGTAGCGGATGTCCGCGACCTTGAATCCCAGTTTCCGGATGTGTTTTACGACCTGGTCGGGCGCCAGCGGACCGCCGACATCGATAAGGACATGACCGGCCGGAGACGTAATCAGAACCGCGCTGATGCCGCCGGTGCCGACGTAATAGGTATTGCCGTAAACCGCAAATGGTTCCTGGGGGGCGTACCAGTCCGCGGCGCGGGCCGGCGCGCCAGCGAAAAGGGCCGTACCGAGAATGGTAAGAGCGATGCCGATTGTTTTCATCATGCTTCGTGAAATGATTGAGCGTTGAAGTCTACCCTTCCTTTGCGATGGTCAAAAACGACAAACTCTGGTCAAATTGCGCCATGTCGCCGGGGAAATCAAATCAAACCATGCAGTCGCCCAGAACCATCGCCCTCCTGGTCTTCGAGGGTGCCCAGATTCTCAACATCACCGGTTCCGCGGCGGTGTTTGCCGCTGCCAATAACGTCGCAGGGCATCCGGTCTACGGCATCCATATCCTTTCACCGACGGGTGGGCCGATTGAAAGTATGTCGGCGATTACCATTTCGACCGATTCGATTTCCACCCTCGACCCGGACAGCGTCGACACGGTCATATTTACCGGCAGCGGAGACCATGCCGCGGCGGACGCCTTCGAACAACCGGCCATGCGCGAGTGGGCGCTGCGCGCGATATCCGCCTGCCGGCGTTTCGGCTCGAGCAGCGCGCCGGCAACCGAGGCCTTGGGCCGGCTCGGCGTGCTTGACGGGGCACGTGTCACGGCCCATTGGTCGGCATGCGCCAGCCTGGCCCGCGAAATACCCGGCATCAGCGTCGTCGCCGATGCGATCTATATCGAACACGGGCGGCTGTGGACGTCCGCCGGCGTCAGCACCGGCATCGACATGACCCTGCAGATGGTCGCCCGCGACCTGGGCGAGAGCGTCGCCAACGAAATCGCGCGGCGTCTGGTGCTGGAGACGCGGCGGCCCGGCTATCAGCCCCAGGTCAGCGGCGTGGTTGCCGCGCTCAAGAAGGCGGACAACGACTTTTCCGAGCTGATCGGCTGGATCAAGGCCCACCTGTCGCAGCCTATGAGCGTCGAATCCCTGGCGGCGCGGGCGATGATGTCCCCGCGGAATTTCCAACGGAAGTTCAATGCCTGCCTCGGCCAGCCTCCGGCGCGCTTCGTCGAGAGCTTGCGCCTGCAACACGCGCATGGGCTGTTGTCGTCGGGACTGTCCGCAAAGATCATCGCCAACACCTGCGGCTATCCGAATCCCCAGCAATTGGCAAAGGCCTTCCAGCGCCGCTACGGAAGCACGCCCGCCAGATTCCTGCGCGACCGGCAGGTCCAGGGCTGACGACAAGCCCGGCGGCGCTGGTCCCCGCCAGGTAGATCTCCCCGCTCAGTGCGCGAGCGAAGCAAGCAGGTCGCGCGTGACCTGCGTGTGCGCGGGCAGCGTCCGGTCCGACTTCAGCTTGCCGAGGACGTATTTGCGGATGCGTTCGGACTGGCTGAGCGACTGCTCAAGGCTGGCCTGGCGCAACTGTCCATCCTTGTACGCCAGCCGCAGCGCGCTGCTTGCGGCATCGTCGATCTCGTGGTAGTCGTAGTTCTGCGCCGGCAGCCTGGCGCCGGGCTTCGCCTGCCCCTCGCCCTCGAGACCGACGTGGAACTGGGCCCGCAGATGCGACTTCTGCACCTGCTCCAGCGAGCGCTCGGCGCGCGACCTGCCGCCGGTGCGCGACGCCTGCGAAACCTCGTACTGGAAGCCGTCGGCTTCGTCGCGCCGCGCGGGATTGCTCCACCCCGGGGCCTGGGTCACGTTGGCGCTGAAGTCGGCCAGGCCGGTCAGCAGCGCGCGGTCTTGCGCCGACCAGGCCCGGGGCCTGCCCAGCGTGATCCCGGTCTCGTCCAGTTCGTCGCTGGCCGAGGTGGCGCTCATGCTCGCGAAGGCATCCTTGAACATGCCGATCAGCCTGGAGTCCGCATGGCCGCGGGCGGCTGCCTCGTCGAACTGCTTCAGGTAGCTGTCGATCGCCCTGGCCTGCTGCTTGCGGGTGCCGAGGGTCTCCAGCTTGCTCATGTCGACCGCGACGTCGATCTTGCCGGCCGGGCCGTCGATGGCGACCTTGCGCTGGCCGGCGTCGAGATGGACGTCGAGCTTCTGCGTCTCCGCGGCGGGTCCCGGCGGCGTCAGCTCGGCATGCAGGTCGACCGAGCGCAGGAAGCGGCTGTCGAACTGCGCCAGTCCGTCGAGACGGATCTGCGGATGGTCGCGGTCCATGCCGCCGATGACATCCTGGAAGCCCTGCGCCAGCCCGGCCAGGGCGTCGCGTTCGTCGATGCTCAGGCCTTCGTCCGCATCGACACGGACGCTCAGCCGGTCGCCGCGGCTGGCCAGGCCCAGCTCCACGCGTTTGCCGCTGTCCGTCACGATACTCAGGGTGAAGCGGTTGTCGGCCTGGCCGGGCAGCTGTTCGCTGGCCACAGGTAGCGCCGCGCCGGTCCTGAAGCCCGACAGCAGGGCCGCACCAATATCCGCGAGGCGGGCCGCGGGCGTGGCGGCGCCTGCCTGCGCCCTGGCGGCGGCCAGGCCTTCCGGGCTCAGTTGCACGATGCTCGAGGGTCCCGGCCTGGCGGCCGAGGCGGGGGCGCCGGAGGCAGGCGGGACGGCCGCATAGGCGGCGGCAGGCTGTTGCCTGGCGATGGACGAGAGGGAAGAAATCGAGGTCATGCCGGTGTTAACGGCAGACTTATCGAAGAATCAAGGGTAGACCCGGTTGACCGGCGTCAGGCGGCGCTGGCTGCCTTGGTGGCGGCCGCGATGCCGGCGGGCCCGACGGGTACGCGCAGTGTCCAGGTGGTCCCCTGGCCTTGGTTCGACACCAGCTCGCGCCGGCCATACGCCAGCGTCACCGTCACTTTGTGCGGCCGGGCGTGCACGAAGGCGTTCCAGATGGCTTCGCGCGCAATCGCGAACACCGCATCGCATACGGCGCCGTCGAGGGTGGATGGCTTGCCGCGCGCGCACGTCGAAGCCGCCTGCATCACGCTTTCGCCGCGCAGTCCGGCAACCCGGTCCCGCCCTTCCGCCAGCACCTGGCCGGCGCTGTCCAGGGCTTCGTCGATCGGCTTGCGATCGTCCTCGCCCAGGCGCCGCGCGGCGGCCCGCATCTTCCAGAGCAGACCCTGGATGGACTGCAACAACCCGCCAATCTCACTTCAAACCGGCTTCGGCGTCAGGCGCTTCACCCACATGGCGTTCGATGCGGCGGTCCGGGATGAACCAGATCAGGGCGACGATCACGTAGACGGCCAGCCCCATCCAGGCCTGCACGCAGCCGAGGCCGATCCCGCAGGCATACAGCAGCAACGAGATCCAGCCCTTGCGGTCGGCGCCGATCGCCAGCGCCAGCCTGCGGTTGCCGCCGCGCCGGCTGGCCAGGCGATGCACCAGCAGCACATACGCCACCGCGCACATGAACAGCACCACGCCGTAGACGGATACGGGGGCGGTCGCGAAGCCGCTCGCGCCCATCCAGTGCGTAACGAAGGGCAGCAGCGACAGCCAGAACAGGAAGTGCAGGTTCAGCCACAGCACCGTGCCGTCGATGTCGCGCACCGCCTGGAACAGGTGGTGATGGTTGTTCCAGTAGATGCCGACGTGGACGAAGCTCAGCACATAGCCCAGCAGCACCGGCGCCATGTGCTCGAAGGCGGCCAGCGTGCCCTCGTGCGGCACTTCCAGCCCGAGCACCATGATCGTGATGATGATGGCGATGACGCCATCGCTGAAGGCTTCCAGCCTGCCCTTGCCCATCGAAGTTGTCCCCTGCCCGCGCTCAGCGCTGCTGGTAGCCGCCGTGGACGGCTACCGGACTCCAGGCCGGCGAGACCGCCGGCAGCTGCGGCGCCAGCGGCGCGTAGGCCCCTGCGCCGTAGACCACCTTGCCGTTCACGACCGTCAGCACGCTCTCCAGCCGCTTGATCTTCTCGGCGTCGATGGTGAAGTAATCCTCGGGCAGGACCACGAAGTCGGCGTATTGGCCGCGCTTGATGCTGCCCTTGATCTTTTCTTCGCCGCTCATCCAGGCCGAGCCGGTCGTCATCAGTTTCAAGGCCTGGTAGCGGCTCAGGCGGTCTTCAATCTTCCAGATCTGCAGGCCGCCGGCGGTCTTGCCGGTCACGGCCCAGTACAGCGAGGGCCAGGGGTTGTAGCTGGACACGCGCGTGCCGTCGGTGCCGAGGCCGACCGGCACCCCGAGTTCGAGCATCCTGCGGATCGGCGGCATCTGGCGCGCCTGTTCGCCGTAACGCTTCCAGTAGGTCTCGCCCTGGAAGTGCATGCGGTCCTGCACCGCCACGCCGCCGCCCAGCTTCTTGATGCGGGCCAGCTGGCTGTCGCTGATGGTCTCGCCATGGTCGACGATGAAGCGCAGGCCGTTCAGCGGCGTCCGGGCATTCACCTTTTCGATGACGGCCAGGTCGCGGTCGATGCTTTCGCCGTAAGTCGCATGCAGTCGGAAGGGCCAGCGGTTCTTCACCAGCAGGCTCACCACCGGTTCCAGTTCGCTCTCCATCGCCTGCGGAAGTTCGGGACGCGGCTCGAGGAAGTTCTCGAAGTCGGCGGCGCTCGCCACCAGGTTCTCGCCGCCGCCCTCGGCCGAGAAGCCGTTCGGGTAGAACATGTGGTCGTTCTGCTTCGGATGGGTCATCGTCAGCCAGCGCTGGAAGTCTTCCAGCTCCTTGCCGGCGCGCTGGGCGAACAGGTAATACGAGGTGCGCACCGTCAGCTTGCCGGCGCGTGCAAGTTCCAGCGTCACACCGTAGTCATCGGGATAATTCTGGAAGCCGCCGCCGGCATCGATGGCGCTGGTCAAACCCAGGCGATTCAGTTCGCGGTAATACTGCAAGGTCGAGTTGAGCTGGTCGTCCCGGCTCAGCTTATTGGTTTTCGCCAGGGTCGAGTACAGGATCAGGGCATTCGGCTTGGCGATCAGCCTGCCGGTCGGCTTGCCGTCGACGCCCAGTTCGACCTCGCCGTCCTTGTACTTCGTGTTCCTGTCGTAGCCGAGGGTGTCGATGCCCTTCTTGTTGAGGAAGCCCAGGCCGTAGAGGTAGAGGATGAAGACCGGCTTGTCCGGCACCGCGGCATTGATTTCCTCCAGCGTCGGCAGGCGCTTTTCCTCGAACTGGTATTCGTTCCAGCCGCCGACCACCTTCACCCATTCGCCGTCCGGAGTGCGCGCGGCCTGCTCTTTCAGCATCTCGAGGGCGCGTTTGAGCGAGGTGACGCCGTCCCAGCGCAGCTCCATATTGTAGTTGAGACCCTCGCGGATCACGTGCAAGTGGGAGTCGTTCAGGCCCGGGATCACCGTGCGGCCGCCGGCGTCGATCAGCCGGGTGTTGGCGCCCTTCAGTTTCAGCACCGCGGCGTTGCTGCCGGCCGCCAGTACCTTGCCGTCCTTGACGGCGACGGCCTGCACGAACTCGCCCTCGCGGGCCATGGTCGCGACCTTGCCGTTGGTGAGAATGAGGTCGGCCTGCTCGCGGGCTTGCGCCGGCATGGCGGCGAAGATGCCGGCGGCAAGCGCGGCGGCGAGGACAGTGCGGCGATTCAGGGGCCTTGGATTCGTCATGACTCGGTTCTTTCGTGGGTTCGTGGCGGCGCTTGTGCGCGCAGGCCTTTTTACGATAACAGTCGGGGGCGGCACCGTCCCCTGCCTTATTGCCGGGACGGGGACGGTGCGGCGGTTCAGGCGGTGCGCCCCTGCGGCAGCGGCGTGTTCGCCTGCGCCGCCGCACGGCGCCGCTTCTCGGCGCCGATCACGATCAGCATGCCGCCCAGGATCGCCAGGTTTTTCAGGAAGTGGTTCAGCTGGTTCTGGAACTCTGCGGCATCGGCATGCCGGAAGCCGTGGAAGACCAGTGTGACCGGCACCAGGAACAGCGCCAGTGCGATCGCCGCCAGCCGCGCATGGATGCCGGTCACCAGGGCCAGTCCGCCGCCCACTTCGAGCAGGATGGTCAGCACCAGCAGCAGGCCGGCCGCCGGGATCCCGGCGCCATTCATCCACGCCGCCACGCCAACGAAACCCAGCACCTTGCCGATGCCGGACACCAGGAAGAGGATGCCGGCGAGTGCGCGTCCGGCCGGATAGAGTTTGGTCGTTTCCATGATCTTTCCTTTCGATGAATGGGGAATGGAAGGATTATGGAGAGCGCCGGGGAGGAAGAAAAACGAGTTATTTGCGGGTCTTGCATCGATTTTTTCGATCGGCGTCGATGGCGGGCCCGCCTTGCCAAAGGATGGGGTTCAGCGCCCATCCCCGCCGCTAAGATCGGCCTTTCTGCGATCAACCAGCGAACAAGATGAAACAAACGATATTCCGCGGCGCCGTCCTCGGCCTGCTGGCAGCGCCCGCCTGTGCCCATGCCGAAGCGGTCCAGCCCTACGGCCGCCTGAACCTCGCGATGGAGGACCTGCGCACCAGCGGCGGCGCGTCCACCAGCCGGCTGTCGAATTACCGCTCGGTGCTCGGCGTGCGCGGCGGCGAGGACCTGGGGGACGGCCTGCGCCTGGTGTTCCAGGTCGAAGGCACGCTCTCGCCCGATACCGGCGCCGGCGCCATCGCCGCGCGCGACACCCGCGTCGGCCTGGCGGGCAACTGGGGCATGCTGTTCGGCGGTAACTGGACCACGCCCTACAATTCCGCGACGTCGGGCCTGGATCCCTTCTATCCGACCACGGCCGGCTACATGAGCATCATGGGCAACGGCTCGGCCGCCACCGCAAACAACGCCAGCGATACCAGCTCCTTCGACCGCCGCCAGCAGAACAGCGTGCATTACTGGAGCCCGGCCTGGCATGGGCTGAGCTTGCGTCTTGCGCACGGCCTGAACGAGGAAAGACCGGCCAGCGGCGCGAAGCCATCACTGAGCTCGGGCGCGCTGATCTACGAAAGCGGCGGGCTGGTTGCCGCGCTGGCGCACGAACGCCACCATGCCTACCGCGGTCCAGGACTCGAGGACCGCGCCAGCAAACTGGCCGCCGCCTACCGCCTCGGCACGCTGCGCCTGGCGGGCGCCGTCGAATGGCTGCGCTACGAGACCGCCGGCGGCACGCTCGAACGCGTGTCGGGCTTCCTGTCGCTGACGAAGCAGTTCGGCCCGCACGGACTGCAGCTGGCGATCGCGAAAGCCGGCGACGGCAAGGGCGGCACGACGGAAAAGGTGGGGTTCATCCGCGCCGGCAGCGCGACCGGCGCCGTGCATGCGACCCTGGGCTACGACCTGGCGCTGTCGAAGCGCACCAGCCTGTTCGTCTTCCACACCCGGCTGCGCAACGACGCGCACGGCGTCTACGACTTCGCGATCAATGGGCTCGATGGCGGCGCCGGAGCCACCGCGTCGGGGACGGCGCTGGGGATGCGCCACGCATTCTGAGACGGGAAACGGGAGAGGCTAGCGGCTGCGGGTCTTGACGATCTGCAGCCGTTCCGCCTGGCGCACGAGGTCGGGCAACGAGCGCGCCGCCATCTTTTCCATGACCTTGCGCCTGTGGGTCTTGGCCATGATCTCGCTGACGCCCAGCTCGCCGGCGATCTGCTTGTTCAGCAGTCCGCCGATCACCAGCTGCATGGTCTGGCGTTCGCGCGGGGTCAGGCTGGCGTGGCGCCGGCGCAGGCCGGCCAGCTCGCGGCGCTCGTCCAGCCGGCGGGCATCCGCGGCCAGGGCGTCGCGCACCGCCTGCAACAGTTCGTCGGGCACCACCGGCTTGGTGAGGAATTCGACGGCGCCCGCCTTCATGGCGCGCACCGACATCGGAATCGTACCGAAGCCGGTCATGAAGATCACGGGAATGTCGGCGCCCAGGCGCGCCAGCTCGGCCGCCACTTCCAGGCCGTCCAGTTCGGGCATGTGCATGTCGCAGACCAGGCAGGACGGCGCCTCGGCCCGGACCTCGCCCACGAAGTCCGGCCCCGAAGCAAAGCCGCGCGCCTCGAAGCCTTCGGCGCGCAGCAGGTTCAGGACCGAGTCGCGGACGGTGTCGTCGTCGTCGACCACGTAGACCATCGGCGCCGGCTCGTCGCCGGCGGCGCCGATGGTTGCGGGGGTTTCAGGAGACACGCTCATCCGCGGCCTGTGCCTTGGCGGCGACGGCTGGAACCCCGGTGATGCGGGCCACGCATTCGGTCCGCAGCCAGGCCGCGGTGACCGGCTCGCCGGCCACCATGCGCTTGATGACGGGGCCGGCCTGCTCGCCGATCAGCATGCCCAGCAGGCCGACCAGGGCGATGGCGGGCGGCGCCGGCGAGCGTACCTGCAGCAGGGCGTAGATCAGGCCGACGAGGATGCCGGCCGCCAGCGAGACGACATAGATCTTCATGGTTTCTCCGGTTGAGCGGCAGGCATGCGCTGGTTAGCGCGCGGGCACGGGCGCCAGCACCTCATGGCTGCCGGCGGTGCGTTGCGGCGCCTTGTGCACCATGGTGTAGGCGTAGTCGACGCCCATGCCGTAGGCGCCCGAGTGCTCGCGCACGATGGCCATCACTTCATTATACGTATCGCGATGGGCCCAGTCACGCTGCCACTCCAGCAGCACCTGCTGCCAGGTGACCGGGACCACGCCGGCCTGGATCATGCGCTGCATCGCGAAGTCGTGGGCATCCTTCGAGGTACCGCCGGAAGCGTCGGCCACCATATAGATCTCATAGTCGCCTTCCAGCATGGCGCACAGGGCGAAAGTGGTGTTGCAGACTTCGGTCCACAGGCCGGAGACGATCACCTTCCTGCGGCCGTTGGCGGCCAGCGCGTCGCGCACTTTCTGGTCGTCCCAGGAGTTCATCGAGCTGCGCTCCAGGATTTCCTTGCCCGGGAAAACGTCCAGCAGTTCCGGGTAGGTCGGGCCGGAAAACGCCTGGGTCTCGACCGTGGTGATGGTGGTCGGGATGTTGAAGGCCTTGGCGGCCTTGGCCAGGCCGACCGTGTTGTTCTTCAGGGCCTGGCGGTCGATCGACTGCACGCCGAAGGCCATCTGCGGCTGCTGGTCGATGAAGATCAGCTGGCAGTTATCGGGGGTCAGTACTTCGAGTTTTGGATTGCGCATGTCGTGCTTTCAGGTTGAGATTATGCGGCGGGTTGCCGCAGGGAGGCTCCTACTTGCGACGGCTTTTCGGCCGCCAGCAGGGCGAGCAGGATCAGGACGGGCAGCGCCAGCGCGGCGAAGCCGAACCAGTGGAATCCGAATGCCGCGGCGACGCAGCCGATGGCGAAGGCGGCCAGCGGCCACACGAATTTCACCAGCCGCTCCTTGACGCCGGGGTCGTCGGCGCCGCGCAACAGGTCGACCAGGTCGATCACGACCTGGGTCACGTTCCCGGTCATCATCGAGGTGGGCGCCAGGTGGCCCAGCAGCAGCCGGCTGGTGGCGCTGTGCGCGCCCATTGCGGCGGCGCCCAGCAGGCCGGCGGCCATCGCCAGCGGACCGGCTTCGCCGCCGACCGGCGACGCCGCCAGGCCGCAGCCCATGAAGCCGAGCAGGAACAGCAGCTCCATCGCCAGCGCCGGCCGCAATGCCGCGACGCCACGCCGTTCGGCCGCCACCACCAGCAGGCGCGCCAGCGCCACCCCGGCGATGAAGGCCGGGAAGGCCAGGAACTTGAGGAGGACGGAACTGCGCGAGGGATCCGCCAGCGCGGCGCCGATCAGGATGAAGTTGCCGGTCACGTGGGCGGTGAACAGGCCGAACAGCGCCAGAAACCCGAGGGTATCGACATACCCTGCAAAGAATCCCAGCGCCATACCCTGGCACTGGCTGCGGCTTCGATCGTTCATGCATGTCTCCCATCGGGCGCGGTGCTGGGACGGACGCGTCCCAGGCCACCGCGAGTCCATGCATCCTAGGGCCGCCGCGTCCGCCCTGCCCCTCCCATTCGGCCAGTTCGGCCCGCACCCGATCTTTCAGCCGGGGCCGGCGGGGCTTGCGGTCCCTAGACTGGTCATCCTTACCATGACAAACCGAAAGGACGACCATGAACGACAAACCTTCCCTGGCACGCCGCTCGCTGCTGGCCGGCGCCGCCACCGCCGCTGCGGCCGGCGCCGCGCTCTCCACCGCCGCCGCAGCCGCCGCGGCCACGGGCAAGCCGGCCGCCGCGCCGGCCGGCGCCGGTGCCGGGCACTTCCTGACCGTCGCCGACGGCAGCGTGATCCACTACAAGGACTGGGGCAGCGGCCAGCCGGTCGTGTTCAGCCACGGCTGGCCGCTGCAGGGCGACGCCTGGGAAGACCAGATGTTCTTCCTCGCCGCCCACGGCTACCGCGTGATCGCCCACGACCGCCGCGGCCACGGCCTGTCCAGCCAGCCCTGGGGCGGCAACGACATGGACCACTATGCGGACGACCTGGCGGCCCTGCTGAACCACCTCGACCTGAAGAACGCGGTGCTGGTCGGCCACTCGACCGGCGGCGGCGAAGTGACCCGCTACCTTGCCCGCCACGGCAGCAAGCGCGTGGCGAAGGCGGTGCTGGTCGGCGCGGTGCCGCCGCAGATGGTGAAGTCCGCCACCAACCCGAACGGCCTGCCGATGGAAGTATTCGACGGCATCCGCAAGTCGGTGGTGGACGACCGCGCGCAGTTCTTCATGGACCTGACCCTGCCCTTCTACGGCTACAACCGTCCGGGCGCCAAGGTCTCGCAGGGCGTGCGCGACACCTTCCGGGCCCAGGGCATGCAGTGCGGCCTGAAGAATGCCTACGACTGCATCAAGCAGTTCTCGGAGACCGACTTCAGCGCCGACCTGAGGAAGATCGACGTGCCGACCCTGATCGTGCACGGCGACGACGACCAGATCGTGCCGATCGACGCCTCGGCGCGCGCGGCGGCGAAGCTGGTGAAGCGGTCGACCCTGCTGGTCTACGAAGGTGCGCCGCACGGCCTGCCGACCACCCACAAGCATCGCCTCAACGCCGACCTGCTCGCCTTCATCAAGGCCTGACCTATCCTTTGGTATAGCTGGACCGCAGGCCGCCCGCGCCCGAGAATGGGGCGGCCTGCGCCAGCGCGCAGGCACCCGCCTGCCACAGCCGGAGCACCCACATGGACAACTCAACGATCTCCCTGGTCATCGCGGATGACCACCCGCTCATCCTCGCCGGTATCGCCACCCTGATCGAGGCCGAACCGGAACTGGTCCTGCTCGGCCAGGCCACCGACGCCGACGGCGCTGTCGAGCAGTACGAGCGCCTGCGGCCCGACGTGCTGCTGGTCGACCTCAACATGCCGGGCGGCGGCCTGGAGGCGATCGCACGGGTACGTGCCCGCCATCCGGACGCGAAGATCGTGATCCTCACCACCTACGAAGGCGACGAGGACGTGCACCGCGGCCTGGCCGCCGGCGCTTCCGGCTACCTGCTGAAGCAGTCGGGTTTCGAGGAGATCGTCGACTGCGTGCGCCACGTGGTCAGGCAGGGCCGCTACCTGCCGCCGCGCCTGGCCGAAAAGCTGGCCGCGCGCATCCATACCAGCCCGCTGTCGCGGCGCGAACTCGACATCCTGGCCCACCTCAGCGCCGGCAAGAGCAACAAGCTGATCGCCCGCGATGCCGGCATCGGCGTCGGCACCGTGAAGTACCACATCAACAATATCCTGACCAAGCTGAACGTCACCTCGCGCACCGAGGCGGCCAGCGTCGCCCAGCGGCGCGGCCTGCTGCATCCCTTTTAACCACGGAGCATTCATGCAATCAAGCGCCCCCCTCATCCTCTTCAACGGCTGCTTCCACACCGTCGACCGCCAGAATCCCCAGGCCAGCGCGGTCGCGATCCAGGACGGCAAATTCCTCGCCGTCGGCGATACCGACGAAGTGATGCGCCACCGCGCGCCGGACAGCCAGGTGATCGACCTGAACGGCCGCACCGTCATCCCGGGGCTGAACGACTCCCACCTGCACCTGATCCGCGGTGGCCTGAACTACAACCTCGAACTACGCTGGGAAGGCGTGCCCTCCCTGGCCGACGCCCTGCGCATGCTGAAGGAGCAGGCCGACCGCACCCCGAATCCGCAGTGGGTGCGCGTGGTGGGCGGCTGGAACGAATTCCAGTTCGCCGAAAAGCGCATGCCGACCATCGAGGAGATCAATGCCGCGGCGCCGGACACGCCGGTATTCGTGCTGCACCTGTACGACCGCGCACTCCTGAACCGCGCGGCCCTGCGCGCGGTCGGCTACGACCGCAACACGCCGAATCCGCCGGGCGGCGAGATCGTGCGAGACGCCCAGGGCAATCCGACCGGCATGCTGATCGCCCGCCCCAACGCCATGATCCTGTACGCGACCCTGGCCAAGGGCCCGGCCCTGCCGCACGACCTGCAGGTGAACTCGACCCGCCAGTTCATGCGCGAACTGAACCGCCTGGGCGTGACCAGCGCCATCGATGCCGGCGGCGGCTTCCAGAACTACCCGGAAGACTATGCCGTCATCGACGAGCTGGCGAAGGAGAACCAGCTGACCATCCGCATCGCCTACAACCTGTTCACCCAGAACAAGGGCAAGGAGCTGCAGGATTTCGAACAATGGACCGGCATGGTCAAGCCGGGCGACGGCAGCGACTTCTACCGCCACAACGGCGCCGGCGAGATGCTGGTGTTTTCGGCGGCCGACTTCGAGGACTTCCTGCAGCCGCGTCCGGACCTGCCGCCGGGCATGGAGGACGAGCTGGAAAAGGTCGTGCGCCACCTGGTGGCCAGCCGCTGGCCCTTCCGCCTGCACGCGACCTACGACGAGTCGATCTCGCGCATGCTGGACGTGTTCGAGAAGGTCGACCGCGAGATCCCCTTCGACGGCCTGTCCTGGTTCTTCGACCATGCCGAGACCATCAGCCCGCGCAACATCGAACGCGTGAAGGCCCTCGGCGGCGGCATCGCGATCCAGCACCGCATGGCTTTCCAGGGCGAGTTCTTCGTCGAACGCTATGGCGCGGAAGCCGCCAAGGCCACGCCGCCGGTGGCGCGCATGCTGGAGATGGGCGTGCCGGTCGGCGCCGGCACCGACGCCACCCGCGTGGCCAGCTACAACCCCTGGACCGCGCTGTACTGGCTGGTGTCCGGCCGCACCGTCGGCGGACTGCGCCTGTACGACGCCGGCCAGCGCCTGCCGCGCGAGACCGCCCTCGAACTCTGGACCAATGGCAGCGCCTGGTTCTCCAGCGAACAGGGCAAGAAGGGCCGCATCCGCGAGGGCATGCTGGCCGACCTGGCGGTGCTGTCCCGCGACTTCTTCCGCGTGCCGGAAGACGAGATCAAGGGCCTGGAATCGGTGCTGACCATCGTCGGCGGCAAGGTCGTGTTCGGCCAGGCCGAGTTCACGCCGCTGGCGCCGCCGCCGATCCCGGTGCTGCCGGAGTGGTCGCCGGTGAACAAGGTGGCCGGCCACTGGCGCCGCGCGGCGCCCCAGCCGGCGGCCGCGCTGGCCCACCAGTGCCAGGGTCCATGCGGCGTGCACGGCCACGGTCACGACCGGGCGCGCCGCTCGAACGTGCCGGTGTCGGACTTCCAGGGCTTCTGGGGCGCCTTCGGCTGCAGCTGCTTCGCGTTCTGACTACGACTATCGTATGAAGGACTAAGGGCCGACTGGCCGGATAATGGGGCGAACCGCAACAAGGAAAGCTCCCATGAACCTGGCCCAGAAAACCGCCCCGTTCCCTCTATCGTTCGCCGGCCTGTCCCGGCTACGGATGCCGGTCCTGGCGCTGCCGGACAGCGGCACCTCCGGCATCCCCGTTGCGGTGCCGGAACGCAGGCCGCGCGGGGGCAATGTTGGCGAGATCGCCTGCTCCCAGGCCTGGGAGCGGATCCGCCGGCTCACGCCGGCACGCTGGCTCGATCTGCCGGCGGCGCAGCAGCAAGGCGCCCAGGATCCCGCCTTCCTGCTGCAGGCGCTGACGGCGGCCGGCGCGCCCCATCCCGCGATCGCTTCCGAAGTCGAGCATGCGCTGCTGCGCGGCGCCGGCAGCGCCACCGCCTTGGCCCTGGTGACGCTCGGCGCCCTCGCCCATGCCCGTTACGGCGGCGGCGAGGCGGCGCTGGAACTGGCCCGCGCAGGCCTCCAGTGCGCTGCACGCAGGGACGACGGCCACGCCGGCCTGGCGCATGCGGTGCATGCGGCGCTGCTGACGCCGGCGAACGAGGGCTTGGCACGCGCCGCCGCCGTGCTCGCCGGCCTTTGCCATGGCCAGTCCCTGGCCGCGGCCGCCGGCAGCTATCTGTACGGCGCCGGGCTCGTTTCCGGCATGCCGGTGCCCGCGCTGGCCCACCACCTCGACATGGCCTGCCGCCAGGCGCTGGCCGGCCAGGCCGCCGATGCCGCGGTCCAGGAACTCGAATCCCGCGCCAGCCTGCTGCGCGGCCTCCTGTCGCACCAGGGCGGCGCCATCCTCGAGCGCCTCTGCACGCTGCGCGCACCAAGCCAGGAAAGCCGCTTCGGCCACTGGCTGACCCGGCTCCAGGCGGCGTGGTATGCGGGCGAGCATGCGCTGGCGCTGCGCGCAGTGGAAGAAGCCGGAGCCCTGAGCGGTCCCTTGAGCGCGCCCGGCGACCTGCTGGTCTACCACGTGTTCGCCGTCCTCGCCCTGTCCCGCTGCGGCGACCCGTTCACGCTCGACGCGCTGCGCCGCCACAGCGATGCGCTGACGGCGCTCGACACGCGCTGCCGGGCCAGCCATGGTGCGATGGCGGCACTGGCGGATGCCGCCATCGAGCGCCGCCGCGGCCAGCCGCTCGGCGCGCTACGGGGCTTCGAACGGGCCGCGGCACTCGCCACCGGCGCGAAACTGCACTGGCTCGCCGTCCTCGCCAGCGAGCAGGCCGCTGGACTGGCCGAGGACTGCGGCCTGGACTCGGCCGCCCACCAGTATCGCCAGCAGACGCTGCTGGCCTGCCGGCGCTGGGGCGCGCTCGGGCATCTCGAAGCCTTGCGGGCGAAGTGGAACGAAGCCGCGCAGGAAACGGACGGCGGCTGCGATCTGGGCCAGTCGGTCGCGCATGAACTCAACCAGCCGCTGGCGGCCGTCGCCCTGCACGCGGCGGCCGCCGCCAAATGGCTGCGCCGCGCCCAGCCGGACGTCGAGCGGGCCCTCGATTCCCTGGCCCTGATCGGCGCCGCCGGCCGGCAGGCCGGGAATATCGTGCGCGGCCTGCAGCGCCTGGCGGCCGGCATGGACATGGAAACCGACAGCGTGGTGCTCGACCGCGCCGTGCGCGAAACGGCGCAGTTGCTGCGCCGGCTGCTGCGCAAGCACGGCATCGAGCTCGATCTCGTGCTCGGCCTGGGCGAACGCAGCATCGAGGCCAACCGCGTCCAGCTGCAGCAGGTGCTCACCAACCTGGTCGTCAACGCCGCCGAGGCCCACGCCGCCGCGGGGCTGGATGGAGCGCGCCGCATCCGCATCGAGACCGTCGCCCGCGGCGGCCATGCGGTCGAACTGGCGGTGAGCGACAACGGTCCGGGCATCGCCCCCGCCCACCGCGAGCGCCTGTTCACCAGCATGTTCAGCACCAAACGCGGCAGCAGCGGCAACGGCATGGGCCTGTCGATCAGCCTGTCGATCGCGCGCGCCCACGGCGGCCATATCTGGTACGAGCCCTGCGCGCCACGGGGCGCCTGCTTCCGCCTGCGGCTTCCGGTGTAATATCCGAAGGCTATGCACACTCCAGTTACAACACCGATCCGCGTGATGGTGGCCGACGACCACCCGATGATGCGCGAGGGGATCGCCGCCGCCCTGCTGGCCGAGGGCGACATCGAGATCGTCAGCACCGCCGCCAACGGCGCCGAGGCGATCGCCGACTTTGCCCGCCACCGTCCCGACGTCTCCCTGGTCGACCTGCAGATGCCGGTAAAGGACGGGCTCGAAGCCATCATCGGCATCCGCGCCCTGCATCCGGACGCGCGCATCGTCGTGCTGACCACCTTTAGCGGCGACGCGCGCGTGGTGGCGGCGCTGAAGGCCGGCGCCGCCGCCTACCTGCTGAAGGACGCACCCGGCACCGCCCTGGCCCAGGCGGTCCGCAACGTCTACAAGGGCGCCAGCGTGATCGCCCCGCTGGCCCAGCGCGACGTCGACAGCCACCATCGGGCCGACGCGCTGTCGCCGCGCGAGCTCGACGTGCTGCGCCTGGCCGCCGACGGCAACACCAACCGCGTGATCGGAGAAGCGCTCGGCATCAGCGAACCGACGGTGAAGACCCACATGAGCACCATCCTGGTCAAGCTGGGCGCCAGCGACCGCACCCACGCGGTCACGCTCGCCCTCAAGCGCGGCTACATCAGCCTGTGAGAGCGGGCCAAGGAGCGCCGGTGTATCCCTTCGTATAGCTAGGCCGGCGTGGGCGCGCCATCCACAATACAGGAGGGCCGCACAGCAGCGGCATCATCCACCTCCTGAAAGGAAGCAGACATGAGCGCCAACCGCACCATCGATACCGTCACCGCGCGTGACGGCACCATCATCCACTTCACCGACTGGGGCCACGGTATTCCCGTGGTGTTCAGCCACGGCTGGCCGCTGTCCGGCGATGCCTGGGAAGACCAGATGATGTACCTGGCCGAACACGGCTACCGCGTGATCGCCCACGACCGCCGCGGCCACGGCCGCTCCAGCAAGGCATGGCACGGCAACGACATGGACACCTATGCCGACGACCTGGCCACCCTGCTGGACACCCTGGACATCACCGGCGCCACCCTGGTCGGCCACTCGACCGGCGGCGGCGAAGTCGCCCGCTACATCGGCCGCCACGGCACCGGCCGCGTCGCCAGGGCGGTGCTGGTCGGCGCCGTCACTCCGCAGATGATGGCTTCGCCGAACAATCCGGACGGCGTGCCGATGTCGGTCTTCGACGGCATCCGCGACGGCGTCAGGAACGACCGCGCCCAGTTCTTCCTCGACCTGACCATGCCCTTCTTCGGCTTCAACCGCCCGGGCGCCAAGGTCTCGGAAGGCATGCGCCAGTCCTTCCTGATCCAGGGCCTGCAGTGCAGCCTGAAGAGCGCCTACGCCTGCATCAAGCAGTTCTCGGAATCCGACTTCACCGAAGACCTGAAGAAGATGACGGTGCCGACCCTGGTGATCCACGGCGACGACGACCAGATCGTGCCGCTGGCCACCACCGCCCGCCGCGCCGTCGAACTGCTGCCGCAGGGCCGCCTGTCGGTCTACGAGGGTGCCGGCCACGGCCTGCCGTCCACCCACAAGGACCGGCTCAACGCCGAGCTGCTGGCCTTCCTGCGCGGCTGATCCCAGCTCCCGGCGTCAACCCCTGGCCGCCGCCTTCCGCTCGCGCACATCGATATACGCGACGATCATGAAGGCGCCGGCCAGGCCGAGGTGTTCGAAGAAGCCGTTCTCGGACATCGTGCGGGCGGCCCCGGCCAGTTCCCAGAAGCGGTTGGCCAGCAGGTTGGCCGCCAAGGTGAACAGTGCCAGGTAGGCGGCGCCCAGCCAGCGTCGGAACCCGCAAAGGATCAGCAGCGCCCCGCCAAGCTCACCGAGGATGGTGAGGAAGGCGAGCGGCGCGGCGGGCGACAGGCCGAAGTGATGCATCTCGGCGACCGCCGCCGGAAAATCCAGGGCCTTCTCGATCCCGCCCTGCAGGTAGGCGGAACATAACAACAGCAGAAAACACCAGTAGGCGATGGCGGGACGGCGGTCGGCGCGACCGGTGGGAATGGCGGGTGCGGATTTGGAATACATGGCGGATCCTGAAAGTGTCGTGTGGAGGGAGGTCGGGCGACGGGCCCTGCTTCGATGATAGAAGCCCGCAGCCGCTTGCGCCCCTGTCCTTGGACAGGCCGCTACCCTTACACCCGCGCCGCCCCCACCTGCGCCGCCCGCCCGGCACGCCAGCCGTTGAAGCCGGCGATCGCCCCCAGCACCACGAACAGCAGGGCGCACCAGCCGAAGCCGCCGGTCTGGCCGCGGATCAGCCCCACCACCAGCGGCCCGCTCGCCGCCAGCAGGTAGCCTACGCATTGCGCCATGCTGGATAGCTGCGCCGCCACCTGGGGATCGCCCGAACGCAGCACGATGACGGTCATGGCCGCGGCGATCAGGCCGCCCTGGCCGACGCCCTGCAGCACCGCCCACAGCCAGACCGTGGACAGTGGCGCGAACAGCAGGCCGATCAGCGCGACCACCGCGATCGCGGACAGCGCCAGGTTGATCAGGCGCTGGTCCTTGCCGCGCACGGCGATGTGCGGCACCGCCAGGCAGGACATTGCCTGGACCATGACCGACATCGAGACCACGCTGCCGGCGAGGACGGGATCGAGCCCGCGCTCGCGCAGGATCGGCACCAGCCAACCGAACACGCTGTAGGCCAGCGCGGACTGGAAGCCCATGAACAGGGTGACGTTCCACGCGAGCCGGTCGCGCCACAGTCCCTTGATATGGGCGCCGCCGCCCGCCGGCCGCTGCGCCCCCTGCCCGAGCTGCGGCAGCCAGACGAGGGCGACGACGGCCGCCGGCAGCGCCCACGCGGCCAGCGCGCCGTGGATCGAACCGTCCAGCAGCCTTTCGATGGGCAGGGTCAGGCCGGCAGCGCTGGCGGCACCGCCGCACAGCGCCATCGTGTACAGCCCGGTCATCAGCGCGCTCCGGCGCGGGAAGTCGCGCTTGACCAGTCCCGGCAGCAGCACGTTGGCGACGGCGATGCTGGCGCCGGCCAGGGCGGTGCCGAAGAACAGCGCCGGCAGCGGCGCCAGTCCGCGCAGCGCCGTGCCCAGGGCCAGCAGCAGGAGCACGCCCAGCATGGTCCTTTCGGCGCCGATCCGGCGCGCCAGCCGCGGCGCCAAGGGCGAGAACAGCCCCAGGCACACCACCGGAAGCGTGGTCAGCACGCCCGCGCCGAAGGCCGACAGCTGCAGCTCGCTCTTCAGTTCCGGCAGCAGGGCCGAGGCGCTGGAGAACAGCGGGCGCAGGTTGAAGGCGATCAGCACCAGGCTCGCGCCGAGGAAGGCGCGGGCCGCGCGGCTGCGCCCCACGCCGCTCAATGCCCGGCGCCCGCGGAGCTGCGCGCCGCGGCCGATCCGGAAGATTCGGCCGAGCCGGCCGATTCGGGCCGCTGCGGCTCGCCCCAGTGCTTGACCAGCAGCGCCAGCGTGGCCACCACGCCGGCCACCGCGATCGTCGCGAAGATGCCTTCGAAGCCGACCTGGCGGCGCGACAGTTCGGCCACCAGGAAGGAGCCGGCGACGCCGCCGAAGCGGCCCACGCCCATCATCCAGGCGACGCCGGTGGCCCGGCCCTGGGTAGGATAAAAGGCCACCGCCAGCGCCGGCAGCGAGGACTGGGCCGTATTCATCAGGGTGCCGGCGAGGAAGACCACCGCCATCAGCAGGCCGGTGCTGCCGGCCGACAGGCCGATCGCGTAGATGCTCAGCGCGCTCAGGCTGAAGCACAGCGCGATCACGCGGTTGGCGCTGAAGCGGTCCATCAGCCAGCCGAGGAAGATGGCGCCGACACCGCCGAGCGGGAACAGCGAGGCCGCCAGCGTGGCCGTGCGCGCATCCAGGCCGGCTTCCTTGAACAGGATCGGCATCCAGTTGATGAGGGAATAGAAGATCACCAGGCCCATGAAGTAGGCCAGCCAGATCATCACTGTGCCGATGATGAAGGGACGCGACAGGATGACGCGCAGGCCGCTGCCGGCGACGGACGGCGCTGCCTTCTCGGCCATGCTGAACGAGGCCGCCTGCGCTGCCGCCGGCGAGATGCGCTGCAACGCGGCGCGGATGTGCGCGGCGGGATAACGCCTGGCGACCATATAGCGCACCGATTCCGGCAGGCGCGCCAGCATGACGGCCGCCAGCACGACCGGCACCGCGCCGCCCAGCAGCAGCACGCTGCGCCAGCCCCACTGCGGAATCATCCAGGCAGCCAGGAAGCCGCCCAGCGCCGCGCCCAGCGGGAAGCCGCAGAACATCGCATTGGTCAGGGTCGCGCGGCGCTGGTCCGGGCAGTACTCGCTCATCAGGGTGACCGCGTTCGGCATCGCGGCGCCCAGCCCGAGGCCGGTCACGAAGCGCAGGATGGTGAGCTGGGTCAGGTCGGCCGCAAAGGCCGACCAGGTGCAGGCGGCGCCGAACAGGGCCACCGCCGCCACCAGCACGGTCTTGCGGCCGAAGCGGTCGGCGCAGGGACCGGCGGTCAGGCCGCCGGCGGCCAGTCCGAACAGGGCCGCGCTGAGCACCGGCGCCAGCGCCGCCTTGCTGAGACCCCATTCCTTGAGCAGGGATGGGGCGATGAAGCCGATCGCGGCGGTGTCGAAGCCGTCCAGCAGCACGATCAGGAAGCAGATCGCGAAGATGGTCCACTGGAAGCCGGAGAACCGGTGGCGGTTGAGGAAGTCCTGGACGTCGACCGCTCGGACGTCTTTCTGCATATGTGTCTCCTTCGGGCGGTCCCGCCGGTGGCCGGCCGCGTTTTATATCGTATGCCTGATGGCTCTACTGTATCGCAATATGCGCCACGGGTGGGCCGCGGCGCTGCAGGTCCGCTTCAGAAGGCGCCGACGTAGTTCTCGGCAAGTGCGGTGCTGAGGGCGCGCGAGGCCACCACGTTCTCGAGCTCCGCCAGCTGCACTTCGCGGTCGAAGGGCGATGCATCCTCGAAGGTGTGCAGCAGGCGCGTCATCCACCACGAGAAGAATTCGGCGCGCCAGATCCGCTTGAGGGCCTCGCTCGAATAGCGCTCCAGGCCTTCCTCGCCGGCGCCGCGGTAGAAGCTGTCGAGGGCGCGCGACAGCAGCTTGACGTCGGAGATCGCCAGGTTCATGCCCTTGGCGCCGGTCGGCGGCACGATGTGGGCGGCGTCGCCGGCCAGGAACAGGCGGCCCGAGCGCATCGGCGCGCACACGAAGCTGCGCATGCCGATGATCCCCTTCTGGAAGATCCGGCCTTCCTTGAGCTTCCAGCCGTCGTCGCTCTCCAGGCGCGCATGCAGCTCGGCCCAGATGCGGTCGTCCGACCAGTTGTCGACGTGGTCGCGCGGGTCGCACTGGAAGTACAGGCGCTGCACGGTCGGCGAACGGGTGCTGACCAGGGCGAAGCCGCGTTCGTGGCGGGCGTAGATCAGTTCTTCCGACGAGGGCGCCGATTCGACCAGGATGCCGAACCAGCCGAAGGGATAGGTGCGCTGGAAATCCCGGCGGACCGTCGCCGGGATCATCGGGCGCGACACGCCGTGGAAGCCGTCGCAGCCGATCACGAAGTCGGCCTCGATGCGGCGCGCCTCGCCGCCGTGCATGAAACTCACCGCCGGCCGCTCGCCGTCGATGCCGGCGATCTCGACCTGGCTGGTCTCGAACAGCAGTTCGCCGCCGGCGGCCAGGCGGGCCGCGACCAGGTCGATGATGACTTCGTGCTGGGGATAGACGGTGATCGCCTTGCCGGTCAGGCCGTGCAGGTCGATGCGGTGGCGGCGGCCGCCGAAGGCCAGTTCGATCCCGTGGTGCAGCGCGCCTTCGCGGTGCATGCGCTCGCCGACGCCGGCGTCGCTCAGGATGTCCATGCTGCCCTGTTCGAGCACGCCGGCGCGGATGGTGGCTTCGATCTCGGCGCGGCTGCGCGATTCGAGCACGACGGACTCGATGCCGTTCAGGTGCAGCAGGTGGGAAAGCAGAAGGCCGGCGGGGCCGGCGCCGATGATGGCGACTTGGGTACGCATGGTGATGTCTCCGTTTATGTGTTCTGGTTGACATCATCCTAGTGCGGCGGCGGGCCGATATGAATGGATGAAACTGGAAAAAACTTGTACTATTTTTCCATTCGACTCCGACCGCCCCGGTCTTCGCCATGCCTGCCGCCCTCACCCAGCCGTCCGCCGCCATCCCGCAATTCGCCCTCTACGGCGAGCTCACAAGGGGCGTCGATGCCGAGGGCGTGCACGTCGAACTGATCGAGACGCGCAGCCGCGGCTACGACTGGCATATCGGCATTCACACCCACGCCGGCCTGTTCCAGGTACTTTTTTTATTCGGCGGACGCGTAAGAGCCACCCTCGGCGACGAGGTCCGCGAACTCGACGGCCCGGTCGCCCTCACCATCCATCCCTCTCTGGCCCACGGTTTTGAATTCTCCGAAGAGACCTATGGCTACGTCCTGACAATCGACCAGAACATGCTGTTCGCCGCCGCCGGCGAGGACGGCAACCTGTTCACCTCATTGTTCGTGGAGCCGCTCGCCATCGGGCTCGGACCGCTGCCGGAAGCGCGCGAGCGCATCGAGGCGCTGCTGCGCAACCTGATCGCGGAAGCGGCCTGGCCGCGCCAGGGCCATACCCTGATGCTCGACTGGCTGTCGCGCTGCGTGCTCTTGACGCTGGCGCGGGTGCAGGCCGAACGGCGCATCGCCGAAAGCTCGGGCCGCAAGGACTTCGAGCTGTTCAGCCGCTTCCGCACCGAAATCGAGCGCCGCTACAAGGAGCAATGGCGGGTGCCGCAATACGCCGACGCGCTGCGCGTGGCGCCGGTGCGCCTGAATCGCCTGTGCCTGAAAATCGCCGGCAAGACGGCCTTCGAGATGACCCAGGAGCGCCTGATGCTGGAGGCCTGCCGCAAGCTGACCTATGTGCCGGCCAGCGTGGCCGGCATCGCCTATGAGCTGGGGTTCCAGGACCCGGCTTACTTCAGCCGGCTGTTCAAGAAGCTGGTGGGGGTGACGCCGAAGGAGTATCGGCAGCGGACGCAGGCGGACGAATGAACCGTCGTCCCCGCGAAGGCGGGGATCCAAGTTTGCGTGAGCACCTGCAAGTTCAAACGCTACAGGTATGCGCCAAACTTGGGTCCCCGCCGGCGCGGGGACGACGTGGAGATCACGCGGGCACGACGGGGTAAGCTACAACATCGCCCCCAACTCCACCTGCGTCTTGATCATCGCCGGCAAACAACGCTCCACCATCTGCTCCACCGGCAGCCGGCCCGCGTGCACGCTCACGTTCATGGCCGCCACCACGTCGCCGCGGAAATTCCGCAGCGGGACCGAGATCGTGCGCAGGCCCAGTTCCAGCTCCTGGTCGACCAGGGCATAGCCTTGCGCCCGGGCGCGCGCGATCTCGAGCGCCAGGCGTTCCTTGTCCACGATCGTGTACTGGGTGATCTGCTCGGGCGTGGCCTGGGCCAGGAAACGTTCGATGTCGGCCTGCGGCAGGGAGGCCAGCAGCATGCGCCCGTTGGCCGTGCAATAGGCCGGCACCCGGGTGCCCGGCTGCAGGGTGGCCGAGACCAGGCGTCCGGCGCTGACCGCCGCCACGCAGACCAGCTGGTCGTGGTCGAGCACCCCGACCGAGGCCGCCTCGCCCAGCGAATACGCGAGCCGGTACAGCGGCGGCTGGGCGATGCGCGGCAGGCGCGCCGAATGCAGGTAGGACTGGCCGAGGCGCAGCACCGCCGGGGTCAGCGAGAACAGCTTGTTCTCGTGCCGCATATAGCCCAGGTGGGTCAGCGTGATCAGGTAGCGGCGCGCCGCCGCCCGCGTCAGGCCGGTGGCCACGGCCACCTCGGCGATCGACAGGCGCGAACGCTCCTGGTCGAAGGCCTCGATCACCTTCAGGCCTTTTTCGAGGCCGCCGACGAGATCCCGCTCCAGCGGCGCGTCAGGTTTTTCGCTCATGTGCAAATTGGCAGGGGTTTTGTGCGAGTATCGCACAAAGTGCGCGCATAGTGAACGCTGCAGCACTTTGCCGGCTTGTCGCTGCCGCCGTCCTTCCCTACCATCGTTTGCACAACAACCCCTCCCAAGGAGACTCGCTGTGAAATTCGATGCCATCGAGCCGGGCGTCTATCCGGAACTCGTCTATCCCGCCTATAAATCGACCGTCAAGCGCGGCCCGCTGCAGCCCAACCTGCGCATCGAGGCCCCGGCGCCCGTCACGCGCAATATCGTCGCCGGCCCCCACATCCTGCTGCCGAACGACACCGACCTGACCGCCCACGGCCAGGGCGAGCCGCTGGGCGAGAAGATCGTGGTCACCGGCCGCGTGGTCGACGAGGACGGCAAGCCGGTACGCAACTCCCTGGTCGAAGTCTGGCAGGCGAATTCGGCCGGCCGCTACTGGCACAGCAAGGACCAGCACGCGGCGCCGCTGGATCCGAACTTCCACGGCCTCGGCAAGATGCTGACCGACGACGACGGCCGCTACCGCTTCGTCACCATCAAGCCCGGCCCCTACCCCTGGGGCAACCACGACAAGGCCTGGCGTCCGGCCCACATCCACTTCTCGCTGTTCGGCAACGTGTACGCACAGCGCCTGGTGACCCAGATGTACTTCCCGAGCGACCCGCTGTTCGACTACGACCCGATCTTCCAGAGCGTGCCGGACGAAGCCGCGCGCCAGCGCCTGATCTCGCGCTTCAGCCTCGAACACACGGTCGGCGCCGAGATGCTCGGCTACGAATTCGATATCGTCCTGCGCGGACGCGACGCCACCCCGATGGGCCTGTAAGGAGACAACACATGAGCAAGATCACGACTTCCCAGACCATCGGCCCGTTCTCCCACGAAGCCTGGCAGTGGGCCGCCGACGCCTGCACGCCGGCCAACCTGAAGACCAGCGGCCCCACCGTGCTGGTCGGCGGCATCATCTACGACGGCGACGGCAACCCGATCAACGACGCCCAGATCGAAGCCTGGACGCCGGATGCCGCCGCCCTCGAAGCCGAACACATGATCCCCGGCTTCCGCCGCGTGCCGAGCGGCGCCGACGGCGAATTCAGCATGCGCATCGCCGCGCCGCTGGATGCCGCGGCGGGCGAACCGCTGGCCTACATCACCGTGTTCGCGCGCGGCCTGGTCAAGCACCAGTTCACCGCCGTTTTCCTCGAGGACGCCGCCGGCCTGTCCCAATCCGCGATCCTGAACCAGGTGCCGGAAGCGCGCCGCGCCACCCTCCTCGCCCGCAAGACCGGCGACGGCCAGTACCACTGGGACATCTGGATGCAGGGCGAGAAGGAAACCGCCTTCTTCGATTATGTATGATGATGCGGGCATGACAGCCAAGCGACGGGAGCGCCAGTGAGTGTATCGATCTTCGACAGTTTTCTGACCACGCCCGACATGGAAGCCGCCTTCGACGACGCGGCGGTGGTGCAGGCCATGCTCGACTTCGAGGGCGCGCTGGCGCGCGCCCAGGCGGCAGAGGGCCTGATTCCGCAGGCCGCCGCCAGCGCCATCGGCAGCGTCTGCAAGGCGCAACTCTACGACATCCCGGCCCTGGTCCGCGCCGGCCGCCGCGCCGGCAGCCTGGCGATCCCGCTGGTGAAGGAGCTGCAGAAAACCGTGGCGCTGTACGACGAGGAAGCGGCGCGCCACGTGCACTGGGGCAGCACCAGCCAGGATGTGATCGACACCGGCCTGGTGCTGGTGACGCGCGACGCCCTGCGCCTGCTCGACGAGGGCCTGCACGAGCTCTCCGGCCACCTGCTGAAGCTGGCCGAAGACCACCTGTCCACGCCGGTGCTGGCGCGCACGCTGATGCAGCCGGCCCAGGTGACCAGCCTGGGCTTCAAGGCCACCGGCTGGCTGGCGCCGCTCGTGCGCGCACGCGAGCGGATGCGCGAGGCGGCCGCGCGCGGCCTCCAGCTGCAACTGGGCGGCGCCGTCGGCACCCTGGCCGTGATGGGCGAGCATGGCCCGGCGGTGGCGCTGCGGGTAGCCGCCGACCTGCGCCTGCGGGTGGCGGACGCCGCCTGGCACACCCAGCGCGACGAGTGGGTGCGCCTGGGCCTCGAAGTGGCGGTGCTGGGCGGCAGCCTGGGCAAGCTGGCCACCGACCTCGGCCTGATGGCCCAGGGCGAGGTCGGCGAACTGGCCGAGCCGTCCGGGAATGGCCGCGGCGGCTCCTCGGCCATGCCGCACAAGCGCAATCCGGTGTCCACCATGATCGCGCTGGCCGCTGCGCGCCGCACGCCCCAGCATGCGGCGGCCCTGCTGGCCTGCATGGACCAGCAGCACGAACGGGGCCTCGGCAACTGGCAGGCCGAACTGGCCGAATGGCCGCCGATCTTCCTGTCCGTCCACGGCGCCCTCGGGGCACTGAACGAAGCCTTTGCCGGCCTGGCGGTCGACCGCGAGCGCATGCTGCACAATATCGACGCCCTGCACGGCCTGGTATTCGCCGAGGCGGTATCGAGCTATCTGGCCGGCGCCATCGGCCGGCCGAAGGCGCATGCGCTGCTCGAAGACCTGAGCAAGCGCGCCGCCACCGGCCCCCAGGGTCTCGACCAGCTGGTGCGGGATGCCGTCGCCGCCGATCCGCAACTGGCCGCTCACGTCGATCCCGCCCGGCTGGCGCGCCTCTTCGATCCGGTGGCCGCCGCCGAACCGGCGCGCCGCCTGGCCGAAGCCCAGCTGCATGGCCTGCGCCTGTCCATGGACAGGCTGGCAGCCACCCACCCATTTCATGAATGAGCCACACCGATGAGTTTCGATCCGCTTGACCACGATTTCGAACGCGGCCTGCAGAACCGCCGCAACGTCCTCGGCGACGCCTGGGTCGACCGTTCCCTGAACAACGCGACCAGCTTCAATGCCGAATTCCAGAACCTGATCACGCGCTTCGCCTGGAACGAGATCTGGGGCCGCCCCGGCCTGGACCACAAGACCCGCCGCGCGATCGTCCTGTCGATCACGGTGGCGCTCGGCCGCTGGGAGGAATACGACCTGCACGTGCGCGCCGCCCTGCTGGGCGAGGCCGGCAGCCGCCTGACGCCCGACGAGATCAAGGAAATCCTGATGCAGTCGGCCATCTACGCCGGCGTCCCCGCCGCCAATACCGGCTTCACGCACGCAATCGCGATCCTGCGCGAAGTGGCGGACCAGATCGGCTACGTGCTGGAGCCGTCCGCTCCCGGCGCGGTCTCGCATTCCGGCACCGGCCGCGAAGGCCGCACCACGAGCACGCCCGCCCTCCACTACAGCGTGCGCGAGCCACGCAGCGGCAAGGCGCCGCGCCACACCGTTGTACTGAGCCATGCGCTGGGCTGCGACCTGGACATGTGGGACGGCCTCGCCAACGTCCTCGCGCAGGACTGCCGCGTGATCGCCTACGACCATCGCGGCCACGGCAGCTCGGACGCCATCGACGGCCTGTACTCGATGGCCGAACTGGCCGACGACGCCGCCCGCCTGCTGCGCGAACTCGATACCGGGCCGGTGGTCTGGGTCGGGCTGTCGATGGGCGGCATGGTGGGCCAGGAGCTGGCCCTGCGCCACCCTTCCCTGGTGCGCGCGCTGGTGCTGGCGAACACCACCAGCGGCTATCCGCAAGCCGCGCGCGAAGTCTGGGAACAGCGCATTGTCACCGTGCGCGAACGCGGCATCGAAGCGATCGCCGACGCCGTCATGGCGCGCTACTTCCACGAAGCTTTTCGCGCGCAGAAGGCCGGCACGGTGGCCCGCTTCCGCCGCCGCCTGGTGACGACCGATGCGGTGGGCTATGCCGGCTGCTGCGACGCGGTCGGGAAGGTCGACACCACCGCGCGCCTCGGCCAGATCGGCGTGCCGGCGCTGGTGATCGCCGGTGAGCTGGACCAGGGTACGCCGGTGGCCATGGCGCAGGCTTTGGCGGAAGGGATTCCGGGGGCGTCGCTCACGGTGCTGAAGGAGGCGTCGCATTTGAGTGCGGTGGAGCAGCCGGAGGGGTTCAATCAGGCGGTTGCGGGGTTCATCGGCACGCTCTGATCCGTCATCCCCGCGCAGGCGGGGACGCCGGTAAGCGCTTTACAAATCCAGCACCAACATAGGTGTCTTCGCCCGCGAACAACAAGGCGTGAACTGGTCGTTCGCCGCCTGCTCCTCCTCGGTCAGGTACATGTCGCGGTGCTCCGGCACGCCCTCCAGCACCCGTGTCAGGCAGGTGCCGCACACTCCCTCCTCGCAGGAATACGCGATCTCGATGCCCTCGGCTTCCAGCGCTTTCAGCACCGTGGTGCCGGCCGGTACCGTCACGATCCTGCCGTTCGAGGCCAGTTTCACTTCGAAAGCCTGGTCGCCGCCGGTGTCCACCGCTGCCGCGCTGAAGTACTCGACATGCAGCTGGGCCGGCGGCCAGCCAAGGCCGCGGGCAGCGCCCAGCACGTGGTCGATGAAGCCCTGCGGGCCGCACACGTACAGGTGGGTGCCCGCATCCGGATTCGCCAGCAGCGCCGCCAGGTCCAGTTTCTGGGCGTCGTCGCCGCTGTCGTAGTGGAAGTGCACCTGGCCCGCCAGGTGGGATGCCGCGAGGCGCTCCCTGAAGGCGGCGCGTTCCGGCGAGCGCGCGCTGTAGTGCATCTCGAAGGCGGCACCCTTGGCGGCCAGGGCCTCGGCCATCGCCAGGATCGGCGTGATGCCGATCCCGCCCGCGAACAGCAGCGTGCGTCGTGCCTCGACCAGCGGGAAGTGGTTCTTCGGCGCGCTGATGGTCAGCTTCGAGCCGGTGTCGATGTGGTCGTGCATGGCCTGGGAGCCGCCGCGCGAATTGGCGTCGCGCAGCACGCCGATCTGGTAGCGGTGGGTCTCGCCGGGCGGATTGCACAGCGAGTACTGGCGCACCAGCTTGTCGCCCAGGTGTACGTCGATGTGGGCGCCGGCCTCGAAGGGCGGCAGCGGCGCGCCGTCCAGGCGCACCAGTTCATAGCTGCAGATGCCGTCGGCCTCGCTGGCCTTGCGCGCCACGCGCACGTCGAAGGTCGTCATGCCGCCGCCTCCCCTGCCACCTGGCCGGCGTGCTCGCGCGCCAGCCACTGGTCGATGATGCGGCGCGACTGCACGCCGCCGGCGTCGATGTTCAGCATCAGCAGCTTGCGCTCGGGATGGCGCAGGATGTTCTGCTGCTGCAGTTCCAGCATCTCGCGGTCCTCGCCGAAGATCTTGCCCTGGCCTTCGCGGATGGTGCGGGTGAGCTCTTCGTCCTGCGGCTTGAAGTTGCGCGCCATGCCCCAGAAGTACCAGTGGGAGGTCTCGGTTTCCGGGGTGATGAAGTCGACCACGATGCTGGATGCCTTGTGCGCCGCGTCGGCGTGATAACCGCCCTTGCCCGCGTGCGCGACACCGACCTCGATCATCACGTGGCTGGGCGCGCTGAAGCGGCAGATCTGCCAACGGTCGACCGGCACGTCGTCGGCCAGGCCGTTGCCGCGCAGGGCCGCCTGCCAGAACGGCGGCGCGATGATGTTCTCCATGAAGCGGCTGGTCACCACCTGCTCGCCCTCGACCTTGGTGTTCACCGGCGCCTCGTCGATTTCCTTCTGGCCGATGCTGGACGCGTGCACATAGGTCTCGTGGGTCAGGTCCATCAGGTTATCGACCATCAGGCGGTAATCGCAGTTGATGTGATACAGGCCGCCGCCGTAGGCCCATTCGGGATTGTCGGCCCATTCCAGGTGGTGGATGGTGGCGGGATCGGCCTTGTCCTTCTCGCCCGGCCAGACCCAGATGAAGCCGTAGCGTTCCTCGACCGCGTAGCTGCGGATGCAGGGGAAGCCGCGCACGCGCTGGCCCGGCATGCTGATCGCCTTGCCCTCGCAGCCCATTTCCAGGCCGTGGTAGCCGCACACCAGGTTGCCGTCGCGGACGAAGCCCAGCGACAGCGGCGCGCCGCGGTGCGGGCAGAAATCCTCGACCGCGGCGACCTTGCCTTCCTTGCCGCGATAAAACACGATTTTCTCGCCGCAGATCTGGCGGCCGAGCGGCTTGCCATCGATTTCATCCGGCGTGCAGGCCACGTACCAGGCGTTTTTCGGGAACATCTTTGTCTCCTATTTGTTGGCTATATTCAGTACACTGAATGTAAGAAAAGTATCACGCGTTTGGACGACGAAGTAAACTACGATGACGAATATTTTTATGGTGCGCCGCACCAATACTGACGGGAAACATGCCGACCAATACCGCACGCGCCATTGACGCCGCACCGCTCGACCTCTACGAACATCCAGGCCACCTGTTACGGCGCGCCCAGCAGATCGCGGTGTCGATTTTTTACGACGAACTGGGGTCCGAACTGACGCCGGTGCAGTACGCGATCCTGAGCCGCCTGGCGGAACAGCCGGGCATCGACCAGGTATCGCTGGCCGGGCTGGCCGCCATCGACACCTCGACCGGGGCGACGGTCTGCGCCCGGCTCGAAGAGAAAGGCTTGCTGGAGCGCAAGGTGATCCCGCACAACCGGCGCCAGCGGGCGCTGACCATCACGCCCGAGGGCGCGCGCCTGCTGGATGCGCTGGAAGCCGGCGCCCTGCGCCTGCGCCAGCGCCTGCTGGCGCCACTGTCGCCGCCGGAGCAGGCGCAGTTCATGGCGCTGCTGGAAAAGCTGGTGAATGGGAATAATGAGCAGAGCCGGGCGCCCTTGAATCCCCGTCGTCCCCGCACCGGCGGGGACGAAGGATAGTGCTTTCGCAAGCGTCAGACCGGGCATTGCCCGGCACGACGGCTGGGGTTAGTCCACGCCCGGATCCTTGAACTTCTCGACCTTGTCGAACTCGACGTTGTACACCCCGCCGTTCAGCTGCTCGGCCTTGCGGATGTAGACGGTCTGCACGATGTCGCGGGTCGCCGGGTCGATGCTGACCGGGCCGCGCACGCTGGTCCAGGACATGCCCTTCATCGCTTCCAGCAGTTTGGCGCCGTCGCTGTTGCCGCCGGTTTTCTTCAGGGCCGCGTACAGCAGCTGCATGCCGTCGTAGGCGCCGACCGCGTGGAAGTTCGGGCGCATGTCCTTGTTGGCCTTGGTGAAGGCGGCGACGAAGGCCTGGTTTTCCGGCGAGGGATGGGCGGCCGAATAGTGGTGGCTGCTGACCACGCCCAGGGCGGCATTGCCGATCGAGGGCATCAGGTCGTCGTCGAGCACGTCGCCGGTGGCGATCAGGCGGATGCCGGCGGCGGCCAGGCCGCGGTCGGTGAACTGCTTCAGCACGGCCGCGCCCTCGCCGGACGGCACGAACACGAACACGGCGTCCGGCCTGGCGTCCTTCACGCGCGCCAGGAAGGGCGCGTAGTCCGGGTTGCGCAGCGGCGCGCGCAGCGAGGCGAGGACCTTGCCGCCGGCCTGGGTGAAGTCCTTGACGAAGACCTTCTCGGCGTCGATGCCGGGGCCGTAGTCGGCCACGAAGGTCACCACCGACTTGATCTTGTTCTTGGCCGCCCACTGGGCCAGCGGCGCGGTCACCTGCGGCAGGGTGAAGCCGGTGCGCACGATGTAGGGCGAGCGCTGCGGGATCACCGAGGTGGCGGCGTTCATGACGATCATCGGCACCCTGGCCTGGGTCGCGATCGGCGCCGCGGCGAAGGCCAGCGGGGTCAGGCCGAAGCCGGCCAGCACCTGCACCTTGTCGCGCGCCACCAGTTCCTGGGCCAGGCGCTTGGTGACGTCGGGCGAGACGCCGCCGTCGTCCTTCAGGATGACTTCGATCTTGCGGCCGGCCACGGTGTCGCCGTTCTGCTGCATGAACAGCTTGACGGCGGCGTCGACCTGGCGGCCGGTGGAGGCGAAGGGACCCGACATCGGCACGATCAGGCCGACTTTCAGCGGCTCGGCGGCGTGGACGCTGCCTGCGGACAGGCCGGCGGCCAGCATGGCGGCGCCGAGGACGATGGTGCGGCGGGTGGGGTTCATTCGATTCATCGGTTTATCTCCTGTTTATATTGTTTGAATGTTTTCTGTACCTAAGCGACGGCCACCAGGCGGTCGAGCTTGTCGCCATCGGCCAGCAGGCTGGCGCTGTCGGATTCGTGGACGATGCGGCCGCGGTCCAGCACCATGGCGCGCTCGGTCAGCGACAGCGCCAGGCGCGCATGCTGCTCGACCACGATCACCGACATGCCTTCGTCGGCGATCAGGCGCCGGATCACGCGCACCAGTTCCTGCACGATGATCGGCGCCAGGCCTTCCATCGGCTCGTCGAGCAGCAGGATGCGCGGGTTGGTCATCAGCGCGCGCGCGATCGCCACCATCTGCTGCTCGCCGCCCGAGAGCTGGTTGCCCATATTCGCGCGCCGCTCGCGCAGGCGCGGGAAGATCTCGTAGACGCGCTGCAGGTTCCAGGGACCCGGACGTTCCACCACCGTCAGGTGTTCCTCCACCGTCAGCGACGGGAACATATGGCGCTCCTGCGGCACCCAGCCGAGGCCGGAGCGCGAACGCTGGTGGGTCGGCATGCGCGCCAGGTCCTTACCGGCCCAGCGCACCGCGCCCTTGTGCATGCGGGTCAGGCCCATCAGCGTGACCAGCAGGCTGGTCTTGCCGACGCCGTTGCGGCCCAGCAGGGCCAGGCTGGCGCCCTCCTCCATCGAGAACGAGACGTCTTCCAGCACGATGGATTCGCCGTAGCCGGCGCTCACCCGGTCGAATGCAAGCAGTTCAGGCATGTTCGGCCTCCCCCAGATAGACTTCCTTGACGCGCGGGTCGGCCGCGATTTCCGCCGGTGTGCCTTCGGTCAGCACGCTGCCGCCCACCAGCACCGTGATGCGCTCGGCGAAGCGGAACACCAGCCCCATATCGTGTTCGATGAACAGGATGGTGACGTCGCGCGGCAGCTGGGCGATCACCTCGAACAGCTCGCGGCTCTCGGCCTGCGGGATGCCGGCCGCCGGTTCGTCCAGCAGCAGGATGGCCGGCTTGGTCGCCAGCGCCAGCGCGATCTCGACCAGGCGCTGCTTGCCGTAGGCCATGCTGCTGGTAATGCTGTTGGCTTCGTCGGTCAGCTTCAGCGTGGCCAGCAGGGCCATCGCCTCCTCGACCACGTCGGCATGCTTCTCGACCGTCTTCCACCAGACCTTCTGCAGGCCGCGGCGCTCGCAGATCGCCAGCGCTACCGATTCCAGCACGGTCATGCCGGCGAACAGGGTATTGATCTGGAAGGTGCGGGTCATGCCCAGCTTGACGCGCTCGTGCTGCGGCAGGGTCGTGATGTCGTGCCCGCCCAGCCACACGCGGCCGGCGGTCGGCAGCAGGGCGCCGGTCAGCAGGTTGATGAAGGTGGTCTTGCCGGCACCGTTCGGGCCGATCAGCGCATGGCGCGCGCCCGGCGCGAAGGTCAGCGAGACGTCGGTATTCGCCTTGAAAGCGCCCCATTGCTTGGACAGCGCTTCGGTGCGCAGGGTGCGGTCGTTGGTGCTCATGTCTCTCATGCTTGCTCCTTGCGCGCGGCCGGCTTGAAACGCTGGGCCAGCTTTTCCAGGCCGCCCAGGATGCCGCCGCGTGCGAACAGCACGATCAGCACCAGCAGCAGGCCGATATAGAACTGCCAGTAGGCGGGATCCAGGCCGGAGATGTAGTCCTGGGCGACCATGAACACGGCCGCTCCCACCAGCGCGCCGTACAGGCGGCCGGTACCGCCCAGCACCAGCATGATCAGCAGTTCGGCCGAACGCGGGAAGCCGAGCGAGTCGAGGCCGACGAACTGGGTGGTCTGGGCCAGCAGCGCCCCTGCCACGCCGGCGATCGCGGCGCCGATGGTGAAGGCGACCTTCAGGCGGCGCTCGACGTTTGCGCCGATCGCCGGCATGCGGCGGCCGCCTTCGCGGATGCCGCGCAGCGACAGGCCGAAGGGCGAGTTGACGATCCGGCGCAGCAGCACGAACAGCAGGAACAGCACGCCCAGGCTGTACCAGAAGGCGGTCTTGCCGTAGAGGTCGAACTCGAAGCTGCCGAACAGCGGCTTCACGACCATGCCGGACAGGCCGTCGACGCCGCCGGTGATGAAGGCCGCCTTGTTGGCGGCCTCGAACAGCATCAGGCCGATGCCGAGGGTGACCATCAGGCGCGCCAGGTCCTGGCCGCGCACCACCAGGAAGCTGACGATGAAGCCGGCCACGCCGGCCACCACGGCGGCGGCGAACAGGCCGGACACCGGTTCGCCCCAGCCGTGCACCGACAGCAGGCCGGCGGTGTAGGCGCCGAGGCCGAAGAAGGCCGCATGGCCGAGCGAGACCATGCCCGCATAGCCCAGCACCAGGTCGAGCGAGAGCGCGAACAGGCCGACGATCATGATCTGGCTGACCAGCACCAGGTGGTTCGGGAACAGGAACCAGGACGCCACCGGCAGCAGCCAGAACGCGATTTCGAGCGGCTTCCAGCGGTCGTTGGGCAGGCGCGCCTGGATCGGTGCGGCGGCCGGCGATGCCGGGGCGGCCGGCTTGGCGGAAGACGCCAGCTTGGTATCGATGGGTGCGCTCATGCTTTCCTCCTGACGAGGCCGAAGGGGAAGAGGATCAGCAGCACCACCATCAGCGTGTAGATGACGAAGGCGCCGACTTCCGGCACGTAGTACTTGCCGGCGACGTCGAACACGCCGAGGATCAGGGCGGCGATCAGCGGACCCTTGATCGAACCGGCGCCGCCGACGGCCACCACCAGCAGGAAGTAGACCATGTACTTGACCGGGAAGCTCGGGTCGAGGCCCAGCACGTCGATGCCCAGGCCGCCGCCAAGGCCGGCCAGGCCCGAACCGAGGGCGAAGGTCAGGCTGAACACGCGGCTGACGTTGATGCCCAGGCCCGCCGCGGCGGTCTGGTTGTCGACCGAGGCGCGGATCTGGGCGCCGAAACGGGTGCGCTCGATCAGCAGCACCAGCGCGGTGGTCACCAGCACCACCACGCCGATCAGGAACAGGCGGTAGACGCCGAGGTCGAGGCCCAGCACGTGGACCTGGCCGCGCAGCCAGTCCGGCAGGTTGACCGGCTGCTGGGTCGGGCCGAACAGCCAGGTGGCGCCGGCCACCGCCATGAAGGTCAGGCCGATCGAGAACAGCACCTGGTCGAGGTGGCTGGCCTTGTACAGGCGGCGGTACAGTGTCCGTTCCAGCACCAGGCCGACGATGGCGGCGGCCAGGAAGGCCAGCGGCAGGGTCGCCAGGAAGGGCAGCCCGAGCCGGGACAGCAAGGTCACGCAGACATAGCCGCCGATCATGGCGAAGGCCCCGTGGGCCAGGTTAATGAAGTTCATCATGCCCATCGTCACCGAAAGGCCGACGCTAATCAGGAACAACAGGCTGCCATAGGCTATCCCGTCGAACAGCACGCCGATCATATTCCCGATCATGGCTGCCTCCCGTCTGTCTCGTATCGCTTGTTCATGCTTGTCTCCAGCTACTCTTCTTTTTGATACTCGTTTATACCCGTTCGATCACCATCGCGATACCCTGCCCCACGCCGATGCACATGGTGCACAGCGCATAGCGGCCGCCGGTGCGCTGCAACTGGTAGAGCGCGGTGGTCACCAGGCGCGCGCCGCTCATGCCGAGCGGGTGGCCGAGGGCGATGCCGCCGCCGTAGGGGTTCACGCGCGGGTCGTCGTCGCGCACGCCCAGTTCGCGCAGCACCGCCAGCGCCTGCGAGGCGAAGGCTTCGTTCAGCTCGATGATATCGATCTGGTCGATCGTCATGCCGAGGCGCTCCAGCAGCTTCTTCGACGCCGGTGCCGGGCCCATGCCCATCACGCGCGGCGCCACGCCGGCGGTGGCCATGCCGACGATGCGGGCGCGCGGGGTCAGGCCGAATTGCTTGACGGCGTCGGCATTCGCCAGCAGCAGCGCGCAGGCGCCGTCGTTCACGCCCGAGGCATTGCCGGCGGTGACGCTGCCCTCGGCATGCACCACGCCCTTCAGTTTGGCCAGGGCTTCCAGGCTGGTTTCGCGCGGATGCTCGTCGCGGGCGAAGACGACGGGGTCGCCCTTCTTCTGGTTAATCGTGACCGGCACGATTTCCTCGTCGAACAGACCCTCGCGCTGGGCGCGCGCCACCTTCTGCTGGCTGGCCAGGGCGAAGCGGTCCTGGTCTTCGCGCGACACCTTGTAGTCGACCGCCACGTTCTCGGCCGTCTCCGGCATCGAATCGGTGCCGTACAGCTGCTTCATCAGCTTGTTCGGGAAGCGCCAGCCGATGGTGGTGTCGTAGATCTGGGCGTTGCGCGAGAAGGCGCTGTCGGCCTTGCCCATGACGAAGGGCGCGCGGCTCATCGATTCGACGCCGCCGGCGATCATCAGGCGCGCTTCGCCGGCGCGGATGGCGCGCGCGGCGATGCCCACCGCATCCATTCCGGAGCCGCACAGGCGGTTCACGGTGGTGCCGGGTACTTCTTGCGGCAGGCCGGCCAGCAGCGCCGACATGCGGGCCACATTGCGGTTGTCCTCGCCGGCCTGGTTGGCGCAGCCGAAGATCACGTCGTCGACCTGGCTCCAGTCCACGCCGGGATTGCGCTTCACGAGTTCGCGCAGCGGGATGGCGCCGAGGTCGTCGGCACGCACGTCCTTCAGCGCGCCGCCGTAGCGGCCGATCGGGGTGCGGATCGCATCGACAATGAATGCATCTTCCATGGTGTTCCTCATTGGTTATTCTGCAGAAGCGGGGCGTCGGTAACGGCCTGCAGTTCCTCGAACGTCAGGCCGGGTGCCATCTCGCGCACGGCCAGGCCCTGCGGGGTGACGTCGAGCACGGCCAAGTCGGTATAGATGCGGTTGACGCAGGCGACGCCGGTCAGCGGATAGCTGCAGTTGCGCACGATCTTGCTTTCGCCGGTCTTGGTCTGGTGGTCCATCATGACGAAGACCTGCTTGGCGCCGATCGCCAGGTCCATCGCCCCGCCCACCGCCGGGATCGCGTCCGGCGCGCCGGTATGCCAGTTGGCCAGGTCGCCCTTCTCCGATACCTGGAAGGCGCCCAGCACGCAGATGTCGAGGTGGCCGCCGCGCATCATCGCGAACGAGTCCGCATGGTGGAAGTACGCGCCACCGGTCAGCAGGGTCACCGGCTGCTTGCCGGCGTTGATCAGGTCTTCGTCTTCCTCGCCGGGCGCCGGGGCCGGACCCATGCCAAGCACGCCGTTCTCGCTGTGCAGCAGCACTTCGCGGTCGGCCGGCAGGTAGTTGGCGACCTTGGTCGGCAGGCCGATGCCGAGGTTGACGTAGGCGCCGTCGTGGATGTCCTGGGCCACGCGCGCGGCGATCTGGTCGCGGGTATAACGGTTCATGCTCATGCTGCCTCCTTCACCACGCGCTGGACGAAGATGCCCGGCGTGACGATGACTTCCGGATCGAGTTCGCCGAGTTCGACGATCTCGCTCACCTGGGCGATGGTGGTCTTGGCCGCCATCGCCATGACGGGGCCGAAGTTGCGCGCGGTCTTGCGGTACACCAGATTGCCCCAGCGGTCGCCGCGCAGCGCCTTGATCAGCGCGAAGTCGGCGTGGATGGGCGACTCCAGCACATAGTTGCGGCCGTCGATGACGCGGGTCTCCTTGCCTTCCGCCAGCAGGGTGCCGTAGCCGGTCGGGGTGAAGAAGCCGCCGATGCCGGCGCCGGCCGCGCGGATGCGCTCGGCCAGGTTGCCCTGGGGCGTCAGTTCGAGCTCGATCTCGCCGGCCCGGTACAGCGCGTCGAAGTGATGCGAGTCGGCCTGGCGCGGGAACGAGCAGATGATCTTGCGTACCCGCCTGGCTTTCAGCAGCGCCGCCAGCCCGGTTTCGCCGTTGCCGGCATTGTTGTTGACGATCGTGAGGTCGCGCGCGCCCTGCGCGATCAGCGCGTCGATCAGGCTGGAGGGCATGCCGGCGTTGCCGAAGCCGCCGATCATCACCGTCGCGCCGTCGTGGATATCGGCGACCGCCCTCTCCAGCGATTCGAATGTTTTATCAATCATGTTTCCACCTTGTCCGTGCGCCGGATCTGCCGACGCACTTGAAATCGTGTACTTGAAATCCCAGCTCCGTTGTTCGATAATCGCACACATGATCGATTACCGTCCAACCAAGTGTATCGGCTGGCTGGCCGGAAGGTCAAGAAAAAACACCAACCGGACGCGAAAACCCACCCGCCCCTGTTTTACAATCGCCGCCATGACAAAAACGACCACCAAGACCACGCAGCCCGCCGAACCGGCAGAACCCGCCGCAGCGCCGGAAGAGCGCGAGCCCACCATTGCCGAGCAGATCGACGCCCTGACCGACCCCAGCTTCATGACCTCGCTGGCGCGCGGCCTGGCGGTGGTGCGCGCCTTCAGCGATTCGCGCAAGCCCCAGACCATCGCCCAGATCAGCCAGAAGACCGGGATCCCGCGCGCCGCCGTGCGCCGCTGCCTGTACACCCTGCAGCAGCTGGGTTACGTGGACGCGGAGCTGAACAACTTCTCGCTGCGCCCCAAGGTGCTCACGCTCGGCTACTCCTACCTGTCGTCGACGCCGCTCACGGTCTCCAGCCAGCCCTACCTGAACAACATCACCCGCGAGCTGGGCGAATCGAGTTCGCTGGCGGTGCTCGAGGATGGCGAAGTGCTGTACGTGGCGCGCTCGGCGGCCTCGCGCGTGATGTCGGTGGCGCTCAACACCGGCAGCCGCCTGCCGGCCTACTGCACCTCGCTGGGACGGGTGATGCTGGCCCACCTGCGGCCGGACGAGCTGGACGCCTACTTCGCGCGCGTCAAGCTGCGCCCGATGACCGAGCACACGGTGGTGAACCAGAAGCGCCTGCGCGAGCTGCTGGCCGGCGTGCGCCAGGACGGTTACGCGCTGATCGACGAGGAGCTCGAACTGGGGCTGCGCTCGATCGCGGTGCCGGTGCGCGGCGCCTCGGGCCAGGTGCTGGCGGCCCTCAACGTCGGCGCCCAGGCCGCGCGCGTCACCGTGGAACGGATGAAGCAGGAGTTCCTGCCGGTGCTCCTGCGCGGCGCGCAGGAGCTGTCGGTGCTCCTGCCCTGATTAGAAAGTATGGCGCAGGCCGGTCATGACACCGTTCTGGCCCAGGCCGGCGCCTACGGTGCCGCCGGCATCCAGCGCCACTGCGGACGTGCCCTTGTTGGCCATGCGGCCGATCGAGGCGTACCAGGCGGTGCGCTTGGAGAGGTTGTAGGTCAGGCGCGCCACCAGCATGTTGACGTCCGAGCTGGAGTTCTTGGTGTCGCGGCGGGCGACCTGGGCGTCGATGACGTAGGCGCCGATCGGGTGGCTGAGGCCGATGTAGTAGAGGTCGGACTCGGTGTGGCCGGTGGCGGCGTGTGTGTCGCGGTCGATCAGGCCGGCGCCGATCTTGGTCGCGCCCAGCATCACGTAGCCGTTGAGGGTGGTGCGGACATCGGTGTTGTCGCTGCTGGTCAGGCCGCCGGCGGCGCCGGTATTGCCATACATGCGGTCGTAGGAGGAATTCACGCCCCAGTCCTTGACCTCGTAGCCCACCAGGGTCGTGTACTGGCGGCAGGCCCTCGAATTGCCCGCGACCTCGCCCGCGCAGTTGGTGGCGGCCGGTCCGCCGGCGGCGGAGGCATCGCGCCCGAAACTCCAGGTGGCGCCCACCACGAAACCGTTGAAGTTGCCCATGTAGCCGATCGCATTGTCGCTGCGCGCATTCGGCAGGTAGGCGTCGATGCTGCCGACCGCGAACAGGTGCGGTCCCAGCACGTCGGACTTGAGCTGCGAGATATAGGTCATGTTCAGCTGGCGGCCCAGCGTGATGGCGCCCCACGATCCCTTCAGGCCGACGTTGGCCTGGCGGCCGAACAGGCGTCCGCCCTGCTGCTGGGTGCCGGTGTCCATCGCCAGACCGTTTTCCAGTACGAAGAAGGCCTGCAGGCCGTTGCCGAGGTCTTCGGTGCCACGGAAGCCGATACGCGACGGGAAGGAGCTGGTCAGCGAAGGCATCTTGAACATGTTGTCGCCGGCGGCGTTAACATTGGTCATGTAGGCCACGCCGCTATCGACGATACCGTAGATCGTGACATTGGTCTGTGCGCCGGCGGCGGAAGCGGCGAGGCCGCAGGTCAGCGCCACTGCGCTGCAGATGATGTTCTTCATTGTGTCTCCTAGGATTAATTATCTGCGTTCGATTATCGAACAAGTTGTTGCTTATCGAACGCTAAATAAATACTATGTTCGGTAGCCTGATAATGTCAACAAGATACGTGCAACAAGACAACACTTCCCAAAGGAGACATGCATGAAGCGCAGGACCCTCGCAACCGCAATCGCCACGCTGGCCGCCATGAGCACCCTGGGCGCCCTGCCCGCGCAAGCCCAGGACACCATCAAGGTGGGCGTGATCGCCGCCTTTTCCGGGCCCTTCGCCGACTACGGCAAACAGATGGAAGGCGGCATCAAGGCCTGGATGGCCCAGCATGGCGACACGGTCGCCGGCAAGAAGATCCAGGTGATCTACAAGGACACCACCGGCCCCTCGCCTGAAATCGCGAAGCGCCTGGCGCAGGAACTGGTGGTCCGCGACAAGGTCGATTTCCTGGCCGGCTTCGGCCTGACGCCGGAAGCGCTGGCGGTGGCGCCGATCGCCCAGCAGGCGAAGAAGCCGATGATCGTCATGAACGCGGCCACGTCCGTCATCACCACCAAGTCGGATTACATCGCGCGCTTCTCGATGACCTTGCCGCAGATCTCGGCGCCGATGGGCGACTGGGCGGTGAAGAACGGCATCAAGAACGTCGCCACCGTGGTGGCCGACTACGGCCCCGGCATCGATGCCGAGAAGGCCTTCAGCGAGCGCCTGCAGAAAAATGGCGGCAAGGTGGTCGAGGCGATCCGCGTGCCGCTGAAGAATCCGGAGTTCGCGCCCTTCATCCAGCGCATCAAGGACGCCAGGCCGGACGCGGTGTTCGTGTTCGTGCCGGCCGGCGAACAGAGCATCGCCTTCATGAAGGGCTACCGCGAGCGCGGCCTGGCGGAAGCTGGCATCAAGGTGATCGCCACCGGCGACCTGACCGACGACCACGTGCTGCCGGCGATCGGCGACGCCACCCTGGGCGTGATCACCACCTTCCACTACTCGGCGGCCCACAAGTCGCCCGAGAACGATGCCTTCCTGAAGAGCTTCGCGCAGGCCAATCCGAACGGCGGCCGCCCCAATTTCATGGCGGTGGGCGCCTATGACGGCATGCATGCGATCTACGAGGTCAGCCAGAAGCTGGGCGGGAAGATCGATGGCGACAAGGCCATGGCGGTGCTGAAGGGGATGAAGTTCGAGAGCCCGCGCGGCCCGATCGCGATCGACCCGGCCACCCGCGACATCGTGCAGAACGTCTACGTGCGCAAGGTCGAGAAGCTGAACGGCCAGCCGTACAACGTCGAGTTCGACAAATTCCCGAACCAGAAGGATCCGGGCAAGTGAACCGCCACACGGGGCGGCGAACGAATTAAAGCCCCTGCACGCTGAGCGCGTGCACCGCCGCGCGCAGCTGCGCCTGCAGCTGCGCGCGTTCTTCCTTCCCGAGGCCGGCGGTCATGATGTTTTCCACTTCCACCACCAGCGCGTCGCAGTCGCGCAGGACCTCTTCGCCGGACGCCGTCAGGCTGATCTGGATGATGCGTCCGTGGGCCGGGTCCGGCCTGCGCTCGATCCAGCCCTTCCCTTCCATCTGCTTGACCATCTCGTTGGCCGACTGCGGCGAGATCATGGTGCGCGTCGCCAGCTGGGCGTTGGACAGCGAGCCGTACGCGCGGAACACCGACAGCGCGGTGTACTGCGGCACCGACAGGCCGTAGGGCGCCAGGCTTTCGCGCAGGCGCTGGTTGAGGACGTGGTCGAGGCGTCCGGCCAGGTAGGCCAGCCCGGTCGGTTTTGCCGGCATGGCCGCTGGCGAAGATTTTTTTTCGATTGCCATAAAAGATGCTTGTCAGGGAAAAGAGCTGCGTATAGTATAAGGCACATATCAGGTAGCCTGATACTAAACAAACCACTGAGGAGACATTGTATGTCCAAATACGAAGCGCGCTGGCAGACCGTCAAGGTCGACGTCGACAACGGGATCGGCTGGATCACCCTGAACCGCCCGGAAAAGCGCAACGCCATGAGCCCGACCCTGAACCGCGAGATGATCGACGTGCTCGAGACGCTGGAGCTGGACGACGACGCCCAGGTGATCGTGCTGACCGGCGCCGGCGAAGCCTGGACCGCCGGCATGGACCTCAAGGAGTACTTCCGCGAGACCGACGGCAAGCCGGAAATCATGCAGGAGCGCATGCGCCGCGATTGCTCGCAGTGGCAGTGGAAACTGCTGCGCATGTACAGCAAGGCGACCATCGCGATGGTCAACGGCTGGTGCTTCGGCGGCGCCTTCTCGCCGCTGGTGGCCTGCGACCTGGCGATCGCCGCCGACGACGCCGTGTTCGGCCTGTCCGAAGTCAACTGGGGCATCCCGCCGGGCAACCTGGTCAGCAAGGCCGTGGCCGACACCATGGGCCACCGCCAGGCCCTCCACTACATCATGACCGGCGACACCTTCACCGGCAAGGAAGCGGCCGCGATGGGCCTGATCAACAAGAGCGTGCCGAAGGAACAGCTGCGCGAAGCCGTGATCGAACTGGCCGGCAAGCTGCTGGAAAAGAACCCGGTGGTGCTGCGCTACGCGAAGATCGGCTTCAAGCGCTGCCGCGAACTGAGCTGGGACCAGAACGAGGACTACCTGTACGCCAAGACCGACCAGTCGAACTACCGCGACCCGGAAAAAGGCCGCAAGGAAGGCCTCAAGCAGTTCCTGGACGATAAGACGATCAAGCCGGGCCTGCAGACTTATAAGCGCAGCTGAGCGAGAATCAGCACAACAACAATAATAATAATTTTCATCCAGTCACAATGAGGAGACCTCATATGTTCAACGCAGATCTGCTGTGCGGCGGCGAAGCCCGCGCCGCGTCCAACGGCGCCACTTTCGAGCGCCATGACCCCGCCACCGGCGACGTCGCGACCCGCGCCGCCGCCGCCACCCTGGAAGACGCCGACGCCGCCGTCGAGGCCGCGCGCGCGGCCTTCCCGGCCTGGTCGGCGATGGCCCCCGGCGCCCGCCGCGCCCTGCTGCTGAAGGCCGCCGACGCCATGGAGGCGCTGCGCGGCCGCTTCGTCGAGACCGCCGTGCTTGAGGCCGGCGGCGCGCCGATGTGGTACCAGTTCAACGTGACCCTGGCCGCCAACATGCTGCGCGAAGCGGCTTCGATGACGACCCAGATCGGCGGCGAAGTCATTCCCTCCGACGTCCCCGGCTCGCTGGCGATGGGCGTGCGCCAGGCCTGCGGCGTGGTGGTCGGCATCGCGCCGTGGAACGCGCCGATCATCCTCGGCACGCGCGCGCTGGCGATGCCTCTCGCCTGCGGCAACACGGTGGTGCTGAAGTCGTCGGAGCTCTGCCCCGCCCTGCACCGCCTGATCGGCCAGGTCTTCATCGACGCCGGTTTCCCGCCGGGCGTCGTCAACGTCATCAGCAATGCGCCCCAGGATGCGCCACAGGTGGTCGAGCGCCTGATCGCCCATCCGGCCGTGCGCCGCGTGAACTTTACCGGTTCGACCAAGGTCGGCCGCATCATCGCCCAGCAGGCCGCCAAGCACCTCAAGCCGGTGCTGCTGGAACTGGGCGGCAAGAACCCGGTGGTGGTGCTGGACGACGCCGACCTCGACGAAGCAGTCGAGGCGGCCGCCTTCTCCGCTTTCTTCAACCAGGGCCAGATCTGCATGTCGGCCGACCGCATCCTGGTCGACCGCAAGGTGGCCGACCGGTTCGTCGAAAAGCTGGCCGCCAAGACCGCCGGCCTGAAGGCGGCCCGCAGCGACGCCCCGCTGGCCGGCATGATCGACCCAAGCGCCGCGGTGCGCGTGGACGCCATGCTGCAGGATGCGCGCGCACGCGGCGCCAGGGTCACCCAGCTTGATCCCGGCGTGGACGGCAACATCATGCAGCCGGCCATCGTCGACGGCGTCACGCCCGAGATGCTGGTCTACCAGGAAGAATCCTTCGGCCCGATCGTCTCGGTGCTGCGCTTCGACAGCGACGAGGAAGCGATCCGCCTGGCCAACGACAGCGAATATGGCCTGTCGTCGAGCGTGTTCTCGCGCGACATCGGCCGCGCGATGGCGGTGGCCCAGCGCATCGAATCGGGCATCTGCCACATCAACGGCCCGACCGTGCACGACGAAGCCCAGATGCCCTTCGGCGGCGTGAAAGGCAGCGGCTACGGGCGCTTCGGCGGCAAGGCGGCGATCGCCGAGTTCACCGACCTGCGCTGGATCACGGTGCAGACCGGCCACCGCCACTACCCGATCTGAGCGAGCTGCCATGACCCGATCGACGAATGGCTTCGATGGCGGCGGCAGCGAATTGGACCGCGAATTGGGCCGCGAGTTGGACCAACAAACGGGCGCTGCGAAGCGGCGCGAGATCGAACTCGGCAACCCCGAGATCGGCGCTTACCAGGTGGACGGCATCTGGCACGTCGATGCGATCACGCCGCTGCAGGATTTCCCGCTGCGCTTCACCGACCGCCTGGTCGAGGGCGCGCGCCGGCATCCCGAGCGCACCCTGGTGGCGCGCCGCGGCGCGGACGGCGAATGGATCCGCCTGTCCTATGCGGAGGTGCTGCAGCGCGTGCGCCGCATCGGCCAGGCCCTGCTCGACCGCGGCTTGTCGGCGGAACGCCCGCTGGCCATCCTGTCCGGCAACGACCTCGAGCACTTCCAGCTGGCGCTCGGCGCGATGTACGCCGGGATTCCGTATGCGCCGCTGTCGCCGGCCTATTCGCTGGTCGCCACCGACCCGGCCAAGCTGGCAGACCTGATCGCCCAGCTGACGCCGGGCGCCATCTTCGCCTGCAACGGCACGGCCTTCGCGCGCGCCATCCAGGCCGTGATGCCGGCCGACGCGGAACTGATCCTGTGCGACGGCGAGGTGCCGGGCCACGCCGCCACCCGCTTCTCCGCGCTGCTGGAGACGGTACCGACCACCGTCGACGCCCGCAACCTTGACGTGGGCCCGGCGACCATCGCCAAGTTCCTGTTCACCTCCGGCTCGACCAAGAAGCCGAAGGCCGTGATCACGACCCACGGCATGCTGACCAGTAACCAGCAGATGCTGCTGCAGACCTTCCCCTTCTTCGGCAAGGAGCCGCCGGTTCTGCTCGACTGGCTGCCCTGGAACCATACCTTCGGCGGCAGCCACAACGTCGGCATCGTGCTGTACAACGGCGGCACGCTCTACATCGACGATGCCCGCCCGACCCCGCGCGACTTCGGCGTCACGCTCCGCAACTTGCGCGAGATCGCGCCGACCGTCTACTTCAACATCCCGGCCGGCTGGGAGATGCTGACCGAGGCGCTGGAAACCGATGCCGAACTGGCCGCCAACTTCTTCTCGCGCGTGAAGCTGTTCTTCTGCGCCGGCGCCGGCCTGTCGCAAGCGGCATGGGAGCGCCTCGACAAGGTGGCGATCGCCTGCTGCGGCGAATCGATCCGCATCATGACGGGCCTGGGCATGACCGAGACCTCGCCGTCCTGCACCTTCGGCACCGGGCCGATCGTGCGCGCCGGCTATGTCGGCGTGCCGGCGCCGGGCTGCAAGGTCAAGCTGGTGCCCGTCGGCGACAAGCTGGAAGCGCGCTTCCACGGCCCGCACGTGACGCCGGGCTACTGGCGCGCGCCCCACCTGACGGCCGAAGCCTTCGACGAAGACGGCTACTACTGCACCGGCGACGCCCTGCGCTTCTTCGACGAGAGCCGGCCGGAACTCGGCTTCATGTTCGACGGCCGCATCGCCGAGGACTTCAAGCTCAGCACCGGCACTTTCGTGAGCGTCGGGCCGCTGCGGGCCCGCGTGGTCAGCATGGGCGCGCCCTATGTGCAGGACGCGGTGGTAACGGGCCTGAACCGCCCCGTCATCGGCCTGATGGTGTTCCCGCGCCTGGAGCACTGCCGCGAACTGTCGGGCCTCGGTGCGGACGTATCGGCGGCCGAGGTGCTGGCGAGCGCGCCGGTGCGCGGTTTCTTCCAGAAACTGCTGCGCGAGCTGAATCGCGACGCCAGCGGTTCGTCGAAACGGGTCGACCGCCTGCTGCTGCTGGCCGAACCGCCCTCGATCGATCACCGCGAGCAGACCGACAAGGGTTCGATCAACCAGGCCGCCGTCCTGCAGCGCCGCGCCGCCCTGGTGGAGGCGATGTACGACGGCAGCGAGGAGCAGACCATCGTCGCGGAATAAGGCGTACAGCCAAGACTTACAACAACAGGCAGCACTCATTACAACGAGGAGACAGCATGAAACTGAAGACACTGGCATGCATAGGACTGGCCTTTCTACCCTTCGCCGGCACGTCCGCCTATGCCCAGGAGGGCGACACCATCAAGATCGGCGTGATCGCGGCCCTGACCGGCCCCTTCGTCCAGATCGGCAAGCCCTTCGAGGACGGCATCAAGACCTATATGCAGCAGTACGGCGACAAGGTGGCCGGCAAGAAGATCGAGATCCTCTACCGCGACGACGGCGGCAGCAACGTCGAGCTGTCGAAGCGCGCCGCGCAGGAGCTGATCGGCCGCGAGAAGGTCAGCTTCCTGATCGGCTTTTCGCTGACCCCGAGCGCGCTGGCCGTCGCACCGGTCGCCACCCAGGGCAAGGTGCCGATGATCGTCATGAACGCCGTCACCACCGGCATCACGGCCAAGTCGCCCTATATGCTGCGCACCTCGATGACCATGCAGCAGATGACCGAACCCTTCGGCGACTGGACCGCGAAGAACAAGATCGGCAAGGTGTATTCGCTGGTGTCCGACTACAGCACCGGCATCGACGCCGAGGCCCGCTTCACCAAGGGTTTCACCGAGGGCGGCGGCAAGATCGTCGGCTCGGCGCGGGTGCCGCTGGCTAATCCGGACTACTCGCCCTTCGTCCAGCGCATCAAGGACCAGAAACCGGAGGCGGTATTCTTCTTCGCCCCCGGCGTCGAAGACGGCGTCGGCATGCTGAAGGCCTACAGCGACAAGGGCCTGGACAAGGCCGGCATCAAGTTCCTGGGCGTCGGCGACATGACCAGCGACAGCCCGACCCTGGAAGCCCTGGGCGACCGCGCGCTGGGCGCGGTGACGGTGCTGAACTACTCGACCGCGCTCGACAACGAGGCCAACAAGTCCTTCCTGAAGGCCTATGCGGCGGCCAACCCGAACCGCCCGGCGCCGACCTTCGTCACCGTGGCCGCCTACGACACCATGGGCATGATCTACGAGACCATCCGCAGGCTGAACGGCAAGGTCACCGGCGACGCCGCCGTCAAGACCCTGTCCGGCATGAAGTGGAACAGCCCGCGCGGACCGATCAGCATCGATCCGAAAACCCGCGACATCGTGCAGAACATGTACATCCGCGAAGTCAAGAAGGTCAACGGCAAACTGGTCAACGAACCGATCGGCGTCCTCAAGGACGTCATGCCCGACTAAGCTCTAATTTCCCGCCATCGCAGTAATCCCCGCGGCCTCCAGACAGGCCGCGCGGGTCCCGTTCGTCCCGACGTTTTGTATTCGATCTGTCACCTTGCAGAGGAGTAGACACGTATGTACATGCGACACCCCACCACCACAACCCTTGCCGCGGCGCTTGCCGCCCTGCTGCTTGCGGCCTGCAGCGACAACGACAGCCCGCCCGCCGCCGGCGACACCCCGCCGGCCCAGACCCTGCCGCAACTGGGCGCCGCCACCGGCGCCAGCATGGCCGGCTGCGCCGACCTGGCGGCAAAGTTGACCTATCCCGACACCACCATCAGCGCGGTCAATGCGATCGCCGCCGGCACCATCAGCGTGGGCGGCAAGCCGGTGCCCGCCCACTGCCAGGTGCTGGGCGAGATGCTGCGCCGTACCAGCACGGTCGACGGCAAGAGCTATGCGATCGGCTTCGAGATGCGCCTGCCGCTCAACTGGAACGGCCGCTTCTTCTACCAGGCCAACGGCGGCGTCGACGGCAGCGTCGTCAGCGCGCTTGGACCGGTGGGCGGCGGCGGACCGCTGGACAATGCGCTGAACCAGGGCTTTGCCGTGATCAGCTCGGACGCCGGCCACGGCGCACCGACGCCCTTCTTCGGCATCGATCCGCAGGCGCGGCTCGACTACGGTTACCAGGCGGTCGGCAAGCTGACGCCGATGGCCAAGGCCGTGATCAAGGCCGCCTACGGCAAGGCGCCGGACCGTTCCTATATTGGCGGGTGCTCGAACGGCGGCCGCCATACCATGGTGGCGGCGGCGCGCTATGCCGACCAGTACGACGGCTTCCTGGTCGGCGACCCCGGCTTCCGCCTGCCGCTGGCGGCGATCGCCAACATCGCCGGCGCCAAGACCTATGCCGCGCTGGCCTCCACGCCGGGCGACCTCGGCACCGGCTTCACCCAGGCCGAACGGGCGCTGGTGTCGAATGCGGTGCTGGGCAAGTGCGACGCCCTCGATGGTGCCGCCGACGGCCTGGTGCAGGATACCAAGGCCTGCCAGGCCGCCTTCGACATCAACCGCGACGTGCCGACCTGCGCCGGCGCGCGCGACGGCACCTGCCTGACCACGGCCCAGAAGAGCGGCATCGCCGCCCTGTTCGCCGGCGCCAAGACCGAGAGCGGCAAGCAGATCTACACCAGCTTCCCCTGGGATGCCGGGCTGGCGACCAACGGCTGGGCGAGCTGGAAGTTCAGCTCCCCGATCGACCGCGATGCCGGCGCGGTCGGCCTGATCTGGCAGGTGCCGCCGGAAGACCCCGCCACCTTCGACGGCCGCAGCTTCGTGCTGAACGGCAGCCTGGACACGATGCTGGCGAAGATCAACGCGACCAATGGCATCTACACGGAGAACGCGCTGTCCTTCATGACGCCGCCGAATCCATCCAACCTGGCCGCCCTGAAGAACCGCGGCGCCAAGATGCTGGTCTACCACGGCACCAGCGACCCGATCTTCTCGAGCGACGACACCACGTCCTGGTATGAGGCGCTGCGCACGGCCAACGGCGGCGACGCCGCGAACTTCGCGCGCTTCTTCCGGGTGCCCGGCATGAACCACTGTTCCGGCGGCCCGGCCACCGACCAGTTCGACATGCTGACGCCGCTCGTCGCCTGGGTCGAGAAAGGCCAGGCGCCGGACACGGTGGCGGCAGCGGCCCGCGGCAGCGGGAATGCCGGCGGCGCGAATGCCGACCTGCCCGCCAACTGGTCGGCCTCGCGCACCCGTCCGCTGTGCGCCTATCCGAAGGTCGCGCGCTACAAGGGCAGCGGCAGCGTCGACGACGCCGCCAACTTCAGCTGCCAGTAATTCTTCCTCCCTCTCTCATGGCCGCATGTCAATCTTGGCATGCGGCCATGCCCTTCTGCGCTTGCCAGGCTGCCCGCCTCGGCGTAGCGTCCTCATTCAGACCATCTACCCGCTCCGCATGAGCATTCGTGCTCATGCGGACGCATCCGTATTTATACTTACGTCGATTTACTTCACAAATGAACTATCCAGTACTAAAATATATCCTGTACCGAAGCTTTTCCACTGGTCCTCCTTCAATAAGGTGAACATCATGAACCTGAAACCCCTGATCCCTGTCGTCCTCCTCGCCGCCCTGACCGGCTGCGCGTCCACCAGCAATGTCGCCGCCAACGATCCGGTCCGCGCCCGCGTGCAGGCCGAGCTGGCACAAGCCAGGGCCGACGGCACTTACCCGCTGACCGAAGCGCAATACGTCTACCCGAACTGGCCCGAACTGCACAAGGCGCCCTGAAGCCTGCCTGAACGCACTCTTTCGGCCGCGTCAGTGCGATAATCGGCACTTTCAAAAGCTGCAAGGAATGCAATGAGCGATTTTGGCCCGACCGAACAGCGGCTGCGGCGAGTCCAGGCCCGCGTCCCGGGATTCCCGTTCGAGAAGATGCTGTTGGTCCGGATGGCCTACCATCTGCAGAAGAACCTGCGCGACAGGAGCAACGCGGCGCTGCGGCAGTACGAGCTGGGCGACACGCACTATATGGTGCTGGCCATCCTCTACGGCAGCGTCGACGAAACCTCGACCGCCTCGGAGCTGAGCGAAGCCTGCAACGAGAAGCCCGCCAACCTGACGCGCGTCTGCGACGAGCTGGCGGCCAAGTCCCTGGTCCGGCGCGGCCCCAAGCCGGGCGACCGCCGCGCGGTGATGATTACGCTGAGCGAGGAAGGCCGCGCGATGATCGAGCGCCTTCTGCCCGAGGTCTCCGCCGCCACCACCGCCGCCTTCGCCGGCTTCACGCCGGCCGAGCTGGAAACGCTGGCCAGCCTCAATGCGCGCGTGCTGCGCAACCTCGACGCAAAAGCCTGAGCAGTTTGCCAGTCAGGCCCTTGCCAGCCGTTCGATCACCCGCCGCGCGCGGTTCGGGCCAACGTCGACGTGGATGTCGACCTGCGGCGCGCCGGGATGGCGCAGCATGTTGCGGTACTGGGCTTCGATCACCACCTTGTCCTCCTCGAAAGTCAGCGCGGTCTGGTCGAACACGACGCCGCTGACGTCCGGCCGTTCCGGGTGGCTGTTGGACGCCATGGTCCACATATAGTGGGCAGTGGTGTCGGTTTCCGGCGTGATCGCATGAAAGCCGCGCATGTGGAAGCCGCCGCGCTGCGGGTCCCGCATGTCCTCGGTGCCGGCGTCGGCGCCGCCGGTCCAGATGTTCAGGTGGCTCACGTTGAACTCCACTTCCTGCCAGCGGTCGATCTTGCCCTTGAAGGGCCAGGCGTCGAGGTAGGTCGGCGGCGGCGCCGACTCCGGCATGTAGCGCAGCACCCTGACCTGGTCGCCGCTGGCCTCCACCTTCAGCTCGGCGTTCATGTGGACCGCCGCGTTGCCGCCGATGGTCTTCAAGTGCACGTAGCCGAGGTGGCTGAGGTCCAGCAGGTTATCGTGGATCAGCTGGTAGGGCGCGTCGTAGTGGAAGACGTCGCCCTTGAAGGTGTAGCGCGGATCGCGGTGCACCCAGTAGTCCGGTGCCTCGTGGGTCGGCTGGCCGCCTTCTTCGCGCGGCATCCAGATCCACAAGATGCTGTCCTTCTCGCTCAGCACATACGACTTCACCTTCGCCTTGGTCGGGATGCGCTCCTGGCCGGGCACCTCCAGGCAGGCGCCGTCCGGCGCGAACAGCAGGCCGTGGTAGCCGCAGCGCACGCCGCGCTTCTCGACCGTGCCGCAGGACAGCGGCAGCGACTTGTGGCAGCAGCGGTCTTCCAGCGCGGCGGCCACGCCTTCGCCGGTACGGAACATCACGACGTTCCGGTTCAGCAGGGTCCTGGCCACCGGCCGGTCCTTCAATTCCCAGGAAAACCCGGCGACATACCATTGATCGAGCGGGAACATGGATAATCTCCTTATGAATGCGCGGCTTACTTGGCCGGGTCCTTGACCGCGTCGAAGCGGTCGATCTCGGTGGCCACCAGCCTGCCGTCGCGCTTGTCGATGCGGCGGATATAGATGGTCTGGACGATGTCGCGGGTGGCCGGATCGATGGTCACCGTGCCGCGCGGGCTGCTGCTGGTATAGCCCTTGAGCGCCTGCATGAAGGCCGCGCCGCCCGCTTTGCCGCCGGTCCTGGCGAGCGTCTTGGCGATCAACGCCATGCCGTCGTAGGAAGACGCCGCCAGGAAGCTCGGCTGCATGCGCCCGCCCACGGTCTTGCCGAAGGCGTCGACGAAGCTGGCATTGTCGGCGCCCGGCCGGGTATAGGAATAGAAGCCGGACGAATAGATGCCGACCAGGGAATCGCCGCCCGCCTTCAGCACGTCCTCGTCACCCCAGCCCTCGCCGCCCAGGAAGCGGATGTTCGCCTTGTCCAGGCCCTTCTCGCGGTAGGCCTTGGTGAAGGCCACCATCGGCTGGCCGTTCGGCAGGAAGACGTGGATGGCGTCCGGCTTCTCGTCCTTGACGCGCTGGACGAAGGCGCCGTAGTCGACGCTGCCCAGCGGCATGCGCACCGAGCCGACGATCTTGCCGCCCAGGGCAGTGAAGGTCTTGTTGAACCAGGTCTCGGCATCGATGCCCGGCGCGTAGTCGGCCACCACGGTGAACACGCGGCGCGCGCCGGTGCGGTAGGCCCATTCCGCCAGCGGCTTGGCCGACTGCGCGATCGTGTAGGAGACCCGCGTCACGTAGGGCGAGCGCGCGGTCAGGCTCGATGCCGCCGCGTTCATCACCACCATCGGCGTCTTGCTCTGGTCGGCGACGCCGGCGGCGGCCATCGCATTCGGCGTGAACACGAAGCCGGCCAGCACGTCCACGTGGTCGCGCGTGACCAGCTCGTTCGCCAGGCGCTTGGCGATGTCCGGCTGGGTGCCGGTATCGTCCTTGTAGATGACTTCGATGCGCTTGCCGGCCACCTTGTCGCCGTTCAGGCGCAGCCAGGTGTCGATCCCGGCCTTCATCTGCGCGCCGCTCTCGGCGGCCGGACCGCTGAGCGAGGTGATGACGCCGATCCGGATCGTGTCGTCCTGGGCGTGGGCGGCGCCGCCGGCAAGCAATGCCACGATCAAGCAAAACCCTGGCGTGAACCTGTTCATGCATGTCTCCTGTCGTTGTAGTGCATGCAATCATAGGCCGCTTGTGTTATATCTCAAGACAATTCAGAGAATAACGTTTATTCGATATTTAGATATGAGCACGGACGCCGGATTCGACCTCAACCTGCTGCCGGTGGTGCTGGCCATCGCCGAGGAGCGCAGCGTCAGCCGCGCCGCGCAGCGCCTCGGCTGGAGCCAGCCCAAGGTCAGCATCGCCCTCAACAAGCTGCGCGTGGCGCTCGGCGATCCGCTGTTCGTGCGCGGCTCGCACGGCATGTCGCCGACACCGCGCGCCACCGCCCTGCTGGGGCCGACGCGCGAGATCCTGGGCAGGGTGAAGACCGAGGTGCTGGCCAGCACCCGCTTCGAGCCGGCCGAAACCACGCGCCGCTTCAACTTTGCATTGTCGGACATCGGCGAGATGACCTTCCTGCCGAAACTGCTGGCCTACCTGCAGGCCCACGCGCCGCATGCCACGGTGCGCTCGGTCACCCTGCCGCCGGAAGAGATCGCGGCGGGTCTGGAATCCGGCGAGATCGACCTCGCGCTCGGCTATTTTCCGGACCTGAAGGCGCGCAACTTCTTCCAGCAGCGCCTGTTCACCCACAACTTCATCAGCCTGCTCAACGCGCGGCACCGGATCAAGGGCGAGCGGATCTCGATGGCGGACTTCCTGCGCATCGGCCATGCGGTCATTCGCGCGGAGGGGCGCAGCCAGGAGATCTTCGAGCAGCTGCTGGCCAAGCACAAGATCGAACGGCGGGTGGTCCTGTCGACGCCGCACTTCATGTCGATCCCCTTCATCATCGCCTCCACCGACCTCCTGGTGACGGTGCCGTATGCGGTCGGCGAATCCTTCGCGCGCATCGCCAGCATCCGCCTGATCCAGCCGCCGCTGGAAATCCCGCAGTTCGACCTGAAGCAGTACTGGCACCGCAAATTCCACAAGGACGAGCCGAACGTGTGGATCCGCACGGTGGTGGCCAAGCTGTTCGCGGACCGCGCCGGGCGTTAGTGTTCTTCGGCCGCCGCCCGGGCCAGCGCCACGAAGGCTTCCGCCAGCGGTCCGCCGCCCTCGGTGTGGCGGGCCAGCAGCATCGAGGTGGTGGCTTCCGGATCGGCCAGCGGGCGGTAGACCACGCCCTCCATGTGGATGCCTTCGAAGGAACCGGGCAGCACCGAGATGCCGCAGCCGGCCGCCACCAGGCCGATGATGGTCGAGGGCTCGCCCGCCTCCATCGCGATGTGGGGCGTGAAGCCGGCGGCGCGGCACAGCTCGAAGATCTGGTGGTAGATGCCGGTGCCGGCATCCTTGGGGAACACGACGAAGGCCTGGCCGGCCAGGTCCTTCACGGCGATGCTTTCCTGCCGCGCCAGCGGCGAATCGGTCGGCAGCACCAGCCGCAGCGGATCGCTGCGCAGCTTGGTCAGCGCCACCTTGTGCGGCAGCTGCATCGAGGCCGGGCGCACGAAGCCGACGTCCAGTTCGCGCGCCTCGATCCTGGCCAGCTGGTGCAGCGTCGTCATCTCCTGGAAGCTCAGCAGCACGCGCGGATAGGCCTGGCGGTAGCGCCGCACGACCTTGGCGAACAGCGGCGTGAACGGCGTCGAGAAGGTGAAGCCGACCCGCAGCTCGCCCGCTTCGCCCATGTGGGCGCGATGGGCGGTTTCCTTGGCCTGCTCGGCCAGCGCCAGCATGCGCCGCGCGTCCGCCAGGAACAGCCGGCCGGCTTCGGTCAGCAGCACGCGCCGTTTGTTCCGCTCCAGCAGCCTGGCGCCGATCTCGGCTTCCAGCGCCTGGATCTGCTGGCTCAGCGGCGGCTGGCCGATGTGCAGGCGCTCGGCGGCGCGCGTAAAGCTCAGTTCTTCCGCCACGGCGACGAAGTAACGCAGATGCCGAAGTTCCATGTTATCTGTTTAAGCGATAAGTAGAGCCACAAATATATATTGGACAGATGGCTCGCACAATCCTAGGATGGAGTATCAAAGCCTCACGCCTAGCCCCATGTCCAGCCCCACCGCCGTCCCCGCCTACCGCCGCACCAACCGCGCCCTGTTCTTCGGCGGCTTCTCCTGCTTCGCCCTGCTCTACTGCGTGCAGCCGCTGATGCCGCTGCTGGCCCACGATTTCGCGCTCACGCCGGCGCAGAGCAGCCTGTCGCTGTCGATGGCGACCGCGGCGCTGGCCTTCTCGCTGCTGTGCTCTTCCGTCATCTCCGACCGCGTCGGCCGCAAGAACCTGATGGTGGTGGCGCTGGTGGTGGCCGCCGCGATGACGGTGCTGTCGGCATTCGCGCGCAGCTATGCCGAGCTGCTGGTGGCGCGCACCCTGCTCGGCCTGGCGCTGGGCGGCATGCCGGCGGTGGCGATGGCCTACCTCAGCGAAGAGATCGAACCGGCCTCGCTGGGCGTCTCGATGGGCCTCCTCATCAGCGGCAATGCCTTCGGCGGCATGCTGGGCCGGATGCTGGCCTCGACCCTGTCCGACTTCCTGTCCTGGCGCGTGGCGCTGGCGACGATGGGCGTGGCCGGCCTGCTGGCGGCCTGGGAATTCTGGCGCAGCCTGCCCGCCTCGCGCAATTTCAAGCCCTCCTCGGGCGGCCTGGCGATGACCCTGCACGGCCTGCGCCGCCACTTCGGCGACGACGGCCTGCCCTGGCTGTTCGCCCTGTCCTTCCTGCTGATGGGCTGCTTCGTGAGCGCCTACAACTTCATCGGCTTCCGCCTGCTGGGCGCGCCCTACGGCCTGCGCCAGAGCGTGGTCGGCGCGATCTCCCTGCTCTACCTGCTCGGCATCTTCAGCTCGGTCTGGGCCGGCCGCCGCGCCGACCGCCTGGGCCGCCGCCACGTGCTGTGGTCCGTGATGGGGACCATGTTCGCCGGCCTGCTGCTGACCATGGCGCACAACCTGGTGCTGATCGTCGCCGGCATGGCCATCTTCACCTTCGGCTTCTTCGCCTCGCACTCGATCGCCAGCAGCTGGGTGGGCCGCCGCGCCCGCACCCAGCAGGCACTGGCCTCGGCGCTCTACCTGTGCTTCTACTACCTCGGCTCCAGCGTGGTCGGCTGGCTGTGCGGCTTCCTCTGGGAGCACGGCGGCTGGGGCGGCGTCGTCATGCTGCTCGGGAGCCTGCTGGCGGCGGCGCTGCTGATCTCGCTGCGCCTGCGCAGCTTGGCGCCGCTCATGACGGATGCGCAGTCTGCGAACATGGCGAAACCACCCAAGAGTACACTCAGCAACCCAAGACCATCGGCCGAGCCTTTGGCGTGAATCACGCCGTTTTCCATGGATGGATTTGCAGGAAATCCGCCCGCACCTCCAGAATGACCGGCGGGAAGCGCTCCGCGATCGCTCGTTCCATGCGCGCGTCTGCGTCGACGTCGGCGGCACCATTCGCGAATGCTTCTTTACGGGCGTGTTCGGAAGGCCATTGAGCGTAGCTATACCATAAGCCATCGCTGCCCCGGTGTAAGCGCGATCCGAGCGAGCCCAGCTCCTTCAGATAGATTTCAGACTTACGTGACCAGGCGTCGACGAATTCGTCTTCACGTCCCTCATGGATTCGCCACCGATAGAGTACTACGAACATGTGTTCTCCTTAGGATTGCATATGGCTGCTTTCAGGTCCGCTAGCGGACGGTCGAAACGGCGGTCTTAATCCATGACCGGACTCTCGACACCCAGCAGCTTGTGAATCTTCGGCGAGGTGGTCGTGTACAGCATGTGCACCTTCTTGTCCGGGAAGATGTAGGGCGCCGCGCCGAAGGCCGCCAGCGCGGCCTCATGAAAGCCCGACAGGATCAGCTTCTTCTTGCCCGGATAGGTATTGATGTCGCCGACCGCGAAGATGCCCGGCACGCTGGTCTCGAAGGTCTCGGTTGTCGTCACCTTCAGCTGGCGCATCTCCATGTCCAGCCCCCATTCGGCGATCGGTCCCAGCATGGGCAGCAGGCCGAAGAACACCAGCACCATCTCGGCCGGCAGGCGGCGCGTGACGCCGTCGCTGCCCAGCACCTTCAGCTCGGTCAGCCTGCCATCTTCTTCGCCGAAGCCCGCCACCTGGCCCGAGACGAACTGCATCTCGTGGGCCTCGCACAGCGCCTTCATCTTCGCGATCGAGGCCGGCGCGGCGCGGAAGCTGTCGCGGCGGTGCACCAGCACCACCGACCCGGCCTTGCCGACCAGGTCCAGGGCCCAGTCCAGCGCCGAATCCCCGCCGCCGCAGACCACCAGTTGCCTGCCGTGGAAACGGGCCGGCTCGCGGACGCGGTAGAACAGCTGGCTGTCCTCGAATTTGTCGATGCCGCCCACCTTGAGCTTCCTCGGCTGGAAGGCACCGACGCCGGCGGCGATGAAGATCGTTTTGGTGACGAAGCGGGTGCCGGCCGAGGTCTCGAGGTCGAAGCGACCATCCTCGCGCTTGCGGACCAGGCGCACCTCCTGGCCGAGGTGGAAGGCCGGCTCGAAGGGTGCGATCTGCTTCAACAGATTGTCGGTCAGCTCGCGGCCGGTGAGCACGGGCGCGGCCGGGATGTCGTAGATCGGCTTGTCCGGGTACAGCTCCATGCACTGGCCGCCCGGATAAGGCAGGGAATCGATCACATGCGCCTTCACCTCCAGCAGCCCGAGCTCGAACACCTGGAACAGGCCGACCGGGCCCGCGCCGACGATCACGGCATCGGCGTCGATCGCCCCGGCCATCCATTCTTCTTCACGTTTCATACCTTCTTCTCCCGCCAGTCACGGCTTCTGTTGTTCGTATTCGCTTTATAATTCCTCAAGTTACCTTGAGGTCAAGCGCCATGAACAAAGCCATTCCCGCCACCGTCCGCCGGCTGAGCGTCGGCGAAGTCGCCGAGCGCAGCGGCGTCGCCGTCTCCACCCTGCACTTCTACGAAGCCAAGGGCCTGATCAGCAGCGTGCGCAGTTCCGGCAACCAGCGCCGCTACACGCCCGACGTCCTGCGCTACATCGCCATCATCAAGGTGGCCCAGCGCGCCGGCATTCCGCTGGACGAGATCCAGCAGGCGCTGGGGCCCTACCAGCCGGGCCAGAAGATCACTGCCGCGCAATGGAAGAGCGTCGGCTCGAAGTGGCGGGCGGCGCTCGACGAGCGCATCACGCGGCTGCAGCGCCTGCGCAGCGAATTGAACGGGTGTATCGGCTGCGGCTGCCTGTCGCTGAAGGATTGCCCGCTGCGCAATCCGGAAGACGTGCTGGGGCGCGAAGGTCCGGGGCCGCGCATCCTCGAACGGGATTGATGAATCGAAAGTATCTCGCCGAGATTTCGCCCATATCGAAAGGCATTTCAGCCAAATATAGGCAGCCGGTACGGATTTTTCTTTCGTTTTGTTGACGCGTAAGTTTTTTCACCATACATTTAACGCGCCATAACTTACGAACAGAAAAATACCGGAGACCTCGGCTTGACACTTTCGAAGACACTACAGGCAGCCCTGCTGGCCCTGGCCATGACGAGCACCCTGGCGGCCGCCGCGAGCGCCGCCCCGGCGCGCCCACCCCACTTCGCCATCGACGGCGCCCAGTTCAAACTCGACGGCAAGCCCTATGTCATCCGCTCCGGCGAGATGCATTACCCGCGCATCCCGCGCGCCGCCTGGCGCGAGCGGCTGCGCATGGCGCGCGCGATGGGGCTGAACACCGTGACGACTTACGCCTTCTGGTCGCAGCACGAGCCGGAGCCGGGGCAATGGGACTTCTCCGGCCAGAACGACCTGCGCACCTTCATCAAGACGGCGGCCGAGGAAGGCCTGAACGTGGTGCTGCGGCCGGGGCCTTACGTGTGCGCCGAGGTGGACTTCGGCGGCTTCCCGGCCTGGCTCCTGCGCACGCCGGGCCTGCGCGTGCGTTCCATGGATGCGCGCTACCTGGCCGCCAGCGCCCGCTACTTCAAGCGCCTCGCCCGGGAAGTGGCCGACCTGCAGAGCAGCCGCGGCGGCCCCATCCTGATGCTGCAACTGGAAAACGAATACGGTTCCTTCGGCCGCGACCACGACTACCTGCGCGCCACCCGGGAACAGATGCGCGCGGCCGGATTCGACGCCCCGCTGTTCACCTCGGACGGCGGCGCCGCCCGCCTGTTCGAGGGCGGCACCCTGCCCGGGGCGGCGGCCGTCGTCAACTTCGGCGGTGGGCTGGACGATGCCAAGGGCTCGATCGAAGCGCTGTCGGCATGGCGACCGGCCGGGCCGCGCATGGCCGGCGAATACTGGGCCGGCTGGTTCGACCACTGGGGCGGACCGCACCACAGCCAGAGCCTGGAAGAAGCCGCGCGCACGGTGGACTGGATGCTGTCGCAGGGGGTGTCCTTCAACCTCTACATGTTCCACGGCGGCACCAGCTTCGGCTGGCTGGCCGGCGCCAACTATTCAAGCACCGAGCCCTACCAGCCCGACACCACCAGCTACGACTACGACGCCGCGCTGGACGAAGCCGGCCGCCCGACGCCCAAGTACCAGGCCCTGCGCGAAGTCATCGCCAGGCATGTGAAGGAGACGCTGCCGCCGGTACCGGCGGCACCGGCACCGCAGGCCCTGGCCGCCTTTCCGCTGGCGTCCGCCGGCAGCCTGCTGGACAGCCTGGACACCCTCTCGAAGGGCCAGCCCGCACGCTGGGTGCGGGCGATGGAGGAATTCGGCCAGAACTACGGCTACATCCTCTACCGCAAGCGCCTGGCGGCGCCGATCAAGGGACAGCTGGTGCTGGACGAGCTGCGCGACCAGGCCACCGTGCTGGCCGACGGCCGTGTCATCGGCCGGCTCGACCGCCGACGCGGCGACAAGGCGCTGGCGGTGGACCTGCCCGCCGGTACCCGGCTCGACCTGCTGGTCGAGGCCATGGGCCGCATCGGCTTCGGCGCGAAACTGGTGGAGGACAGCAAGGGCATCGTCCGCGGTGTGAAACTGGACAAGCAGGAGCTCGAAGACTGGACGGTCTATCCGCTGCCGCTGGACGCCGCGGCGCTGAAACGCCTGGCCGCAAGCGCGCCGGGCCAGGCGGGCGGAGATCCGGCGGGACCGGGCTTCTGGAGGGGCACCTTAAAGCTCGACCAGCCGGTGGACAGCTTCCTCGACACCCGCGGCTGGGGCAAGGGCCAGGTCTGGGTCAACGGCCACCACCTGGGCCGCTACTGGCACATCGGTCCGCAGCAGACCCTCTACCTGCCGGCCTCCTGGCTGAAAGCGGGCGCCAACGAGGTGCTGGTCTTCAGCACCGAGCCTCCCACCGCGACGACGATGCAGGGACGCGCCGATCCGGTGGTCGAGACCCCGCCGCCCGATTGACCGCCATGGTGTGGCGGATGCACAGCCGCTCGACGTGGCCCTCTGCGGACTGGCCGACCGCGAAGCATACGGCGCGGGCAACCGACTGCGCCAGGGAATGCTCCGCGTTCGCCGGGTCGCCCGGCGCGGGCAGCAGGGGCGCTTCCGTGCTCACCAGCGTGGCCCGCAAGGGATAGCCATCGCTCCCCTTCTGCAGGCCCTCGCTGATTTCCGCCAGCGCCTGCGCCAGCGAACGGAACACGGTGCCATGGGCCACGCCATGCAGGCCGTCGAGCCGCGGCACGAAGAGCGGCGCGACGTTGACGATGTGGCCGGCGCCCTGCCGCGCCATCTGCGCATTCGCCGCCACCACGGCGTGCAGGTAGGCTTGGATCTGCTCGTCCGCGACCCGGGTCCAGTCGACGCCAAAACCATCGCCGATGGCCGTCGCGCGCGGGCTGTTGATGACCACGTCGACCCGGCCATGCCCGCGCACCGCATGGGCGACCAGGTTTTTCACTTGAACGTAGTCGGCGCCGTCCGCCTGTAATGCCAAGACCGATGCGCCGTCCCAGCGCAGTTCACCCGCCAGTTCTTCGAGGCGCTCGCGGTCGCGCGCCCCGAGCACCAGCAGCGCGCCCTCCTCCGCCAGGCCGCGTGCGCATGCCGCGCCGGCCTCCCCGTCCGCCTCGGTGATCACGACGACTTTTCCCCGACCCTGCTTTGCCATGTTTCCACTCCATCCTATACGACGACGAACGGAGTGTAGAACCTCAAGCAAAGTCGAGGTCAAGCGCAGATTGCAGACCTCAGAAGGCGTGACGGATCCCGGCCATCAGGCCGTTCTGCGCCCTGCCCGGCGCCACCGTGCCGCCGGAGTCGAGGGCCAGCGCCGCCTGCCCGTGATTGTCCATGCGGCCGGCTGCCGCATACACCGCGCTGCGCCTGGACAGCGCATAGCTCAGGCGCGCCACCACCATCGTGGTGTCGTCCGGCGAACCCTTGACGTTCTTCCTCGCCACCTGGGCGTCGAGGGTCAGCTGGGGGCCGACCGGCTGGCTGAGGCCGAGGTAGTAGAGATCCGATTCGATGACGCCGGTAGCGGCGAAGGTCTTGCGGTCCAGGACGCCGCCGCCCACCTTGGTCTTGCCCAGCATGACGTAGCCGTTGAGGGTCGTGCGGCGGTCGTAGTTGGCGCTGCTGGTGAGGCCGAAGGCCGCGCCCTTGTTCCCGTACAGCTTGTCGTAGGAGGCGGTCGCGCCCCAGGTGTCGGCGTCATAGCCCAGCAGGCCGGTGTACTGGCGGCAGGCGCGCGCATCGCCGGCGACTTCGCCCGCGCAATTGGTCGCCGCCGGGCCGCCCGCGGACGAGGCGTCGCGCCCGGTGCTGTAGGTGGCGCCCAGCGTCACCCGCTTGAAGGTGCCCATGTAGGCGATGGCGTTGTCGCTGCGGGCGTTCGGGATATAGGCGTCGATACTGCTGATCGAGAACAGGTTCGGGCCCAGCACATCGGTCTTCAGCATCGAATAGAAAGTCATGTTCGGCACCCGTCCCAGCTGCAGCGTGCCCCAGCTCCCCTTGAGGCCGACCCAGGCCTGGCGCCCGAACAGGCGGCCGCCCTGGCTGGCCGTGCCGGCGTCGGGATTCAGCCCGTTCTCGAGGGTGAAGATGGCCGACAGGCCGTTGCCCAGGTCTTCCGCACCGCGAAAGCCCAGGCGCGAGGGCACGCTGCCGGTCAGGGAAGCCATCTTGGTCATCGAATGGCCGGCCGCGTCGACGTTGTCGGTGCGGGCGAAGGCGGCATCGACGATGCCGTAGACGGTGATATTGGTCTGGGCGGATGCCGCGCCTGCGCACAGGGCGGCCGCAAAAGCGACGGACGTGAGGGCGCCGCGCCGGAGGGCTGCATGGTTCTTCATTGTGTCTCCTGGCTCAACCCACGTAGTCCGGCTGGTTCTGCGGCGCCGCCGCGATGAAGGCCGGCTGCCGCATGCAGTGCTCGTAGACGGCCAGCACGCGCGTGAAGCGCGACAGGTCGCAGCCCATGCGCATGGCATTCGCCACCTGGGGCACCAGGCAGCAGTCGGCCAGGGTCGGCGTGTCGCCGAAGCAGTAGGCCGTCGCCGGAAGCTTGGCCAGCAGGCGCTCCACCGCGCCCAGGCCCTCGTCGACCCAGTGCGCGTACCAGGCCGACTTGGCCTCCTCGCTCACGCCCAGCGTGCCGGTCAGGTACTTCAGCACGCGGATGTTGTCGATCGGGTGGATCTCGCAGGCGATGGTCTGGGCGACTTCCAGCACGCGGGCGCGCAGCACCGGCTCCTCGGGCAGCAGGCGCGGCTCGGGATAGCGGTGGTCGAGGTAGTCGATGATCGCCAGCGACTGGGTCAGCGTGAGCTCGCCGTCGACCAGCACCGGCACGATGCCGGCCGGGCTCAGCTCGCGGTAGGCCGGCTGGCCCTGCTCGCCGCCGCGCAAGTTGACGCCGGCGTAGTCGTAGCTCAAGCCCTTCAGCGCCAGCGCGATGCGCACGCGGAAGGAGGTGGAACTGTTGAAGAAGCTGTAGAGTTTCATGCGAAGCCTTTGCTGCGAAAAGTACGAAAGATCAGGTCGATGCCGGCGTGGATGCCGCAGCGGCGCCCTTGCTGCCTGCCGCCGCGCCGCCGGCACCGCCCAGCGGATAGCGGACGAACATCGCGAACACCGACAGCGATGCCAGCAGCGCCGGAATGGCGAGCAGCAGGATGATGGCCGAGAAGCCCAGGCCCGCGCCGAGCAGCGCGCCGCCCATCAACGATCCGAGGATGGCGCCGCAGCGGCCCACGCCCAGCGCCCAGCTGACGCCGGTGACGCGGTTGCTGGTCGGGTAGAAGGCCGCGGCCAGGGCGTTGGCGCCGATCTGCGAACCGCTGATGCAGAAGCCCACGCCGGCCACGCCGATGTTCAGCAGCACCAGGTCGGTGTACTGGAAGCCGATCAGGGCGATGAAGGCGATCGCGCACAGGTAGGACAGAGCCAGCACGCGGTAGGGATTGAAGCGGTCCATCAGGCGGCCGATGACGATGGCGCCGACGGTGCCGCCCACCTGGTACATGGCCGACACCAGGGCCGCCTTGGCGATCGGGAAGCCGGCGTCCTTGAACAGGGTCGGCAGCCAGTTGGTCAGCAGGTAGACGATCAGGAGGCTCATGAAGAAGGCGGCCCACAGCGCCAGCGTGCCGAAGGCCAGCGGCGATGCGAACAGCTGGGCGACCGGCGAACGTCCCTTGGCGGCCGGCGCTTCCGGAATGAAGAAGCGTGCGCCGGCTAGCCTTGCGCCCGGCGCGATGCGGCGCAGGGTAGCGGCGATCTGCGGGCTGCCGGGTTTGCGCAGCACCAGGAAGCGCACCGATTCCGGCAGCAGGAAATAGAACAGTACCGCGCAGGCGATCGGCAGGTAGCCGCCCACCAGCAGCACGCTGCGCCAGCCGTATTCCGGAATCAGGTGGGCGGCCAGCACGCCGCCCAGGCCGGAGCCGAGGGTGAAACCGCAGAACATGATGGTGACCACGGTCGACTTGCTGCGCTGCGGCGAGTATTCGGAGGTCAGGGTGATCGCGTTCGGCATGGCGCCGCCCAGTCCCAGTCCGGTCAGGAAGCGGAAGATGGTCAGCGTCATCAGGGAGTCGGTATAGGCCGAGGCCAGGCTCCAGATACCGAAGAACAGCACCGACAGCACCAGGATGGTCTTGCGGCCGATGCGGTCGCCCAGCGGGCCGGCCAGGAAGGAGCCGAAGGCCAGGCCGACCAGGCCGGCGGACAGCAGCGGCGCCAGGTGCTGCGGGGTGAGGTGCCACTCGCCGCGCAGCGACGGGGCGATGAAGCCGATGATCGCCGTATCGAAACCGTCGATGGCGATGATGATGAAACAGAGGAAGGCGATCAGGAACTGGTAGCGCGTGAAGCGCCCCGTATCGATCAGCTGCTGTACGTCGACTTGCGCGGTACTGGACATGGTGTCTCCTGTTGATTGTCGTGGATGGCCGCGGTCTTGGCCGCGGTCCGTGTTGTGTGCGGCGGGTCAGCCGAGGTCGACGAACACCCTGCCGTTCTCGATCCTCACCGGGTAGGTGCGCACCGCCTCGGTGACCGGCTGGCAGGTCGGGCTGCCGTTGCGGATGTCGAACTTGCCCTGGTGGAGCGGGCATTCGATCTCGAAGCCGTCGAGGAAGCCGTCGCACAGGCGGGCGTGTCCGTGGGTGCAGAGGTTGTCGGTCGCGTAGACCTGCCCTTCGACCTTGTACAGGGCGACGTCCTTGCCGCCGGTGTCGACGCCCAGCACGTCGTCTTCGGGCACCTCGTCGAGGGCACTGATGTCAAGCCAGTTGTTTGCCATGTTTGCTGCCTTTTGCTTAGATTGGATAGATCAAGGAGTTCGGGATCATCTCGGTGTCGTAGACGCACACGCGGGACTCGAACTTCAGCCCATGCGGGGTGACGCGCACGCGGTCGATATAGCGGCCGACGTTGAATACCGTGGTCTCCTGGCTCAGCTTGGTGCGGAAGACAGCGTAGTTCGCCTCCGCCTCGACCAGGTCGCCGTCCACACGCAGGATGCGCGGCAGGCCGACCGTGTGGCGCTGGTAGTACGGGTCGTGGAACAGGGTCTCGCGGATGCCGTAGACGCGGTCCCTCAGCATCCCCTTGCTCAGCAGGGCCAGGGTGCACAGCGGGAAGCCGCGTTCGAAGTTCTCGCGCGGCTGCACCTTGTACTCGCAGTCGTCGACGAAGAAGTCCACCCAGCGCTCCCAGTCGGCGGCGTCGACGGCGGCCGCGTAATCGGCGTTCAGCCGGGCCAGCGCCAGGTAGATCTGCAGCTCATCGTTGCTGTTCATCGTTCAATCCTCCATCACCGTGCGCCAGTACTCGTACATCCCGCGGATCAGGGTCTCGGTGACCATGTGGTCGGTGTTCTCGACGCCGTAGCCGCCGAGTTCCGCCACTGCGCGGTGGAAGGGCTTCTGCTCGAAGCCGTACTGCGACAGCTCGATGACCTCACCGTCGTCGGCCGAGACGAAGCCGGCCGGTCCGAACAGGTTGGCCTGGATCAGGCGGCGCTCGGTCATCTCCTCGCTGTCGTCCTCGAAGCCGAAGTGGGTCCAGACGAAGTCGAAGGAGCCCTTGCCGTCCGGCTGGATGTGGCGGGTGGAGACGCTGTTCACCTGCTGCTGGAAGATCACGCTCGGGAATACCGTCATCATCACCGCCGTCGGACCTCCCCACCATTCCTCGGGGACGATGTCGAGCAGGCGCTTGTCCTCGATCTGCATGCTCTCCTTGAAGCTGGTGATGCCGGAGGTGACATCGGCCTTGCTGCCGGTGCCGCTGCCGCGGGTCGAGATCATCGCCGCGTGGCGGTGGCGCTCGTCCATCACCAGCTGGGACTTGTTATCCGCGCGCCACAGGCCGTAGGTGACGAACCAGGTGTGCAGCAGGCCCGGATGGTAGGGGTCCTTGATGTTCTCCTGCATCAGCTTCCAGTTGCCCGGGATGCGCTGGCGGTTGTAGCCGAGGATCTTCAGCTGGCGGCCGTTGAACAGGCGGTCGAAGTAGCGCGTGATCTCGGGGCCGAGGAAGTCTTCCAGCGATTCCACCTCGTGGTCGAAGGAGGCGAACACCACGCCGCCACGGGTGGCGACCTTCAACCGGGTCAGGCCGTGTTCCTCGGGCTTGAATTCCTTGGGCATGCCGCCCTGGATCTTGCCTTCCTGCTTGACGCCGCGGCGGAAGGGCACGCCCTGCAGGTCGCCGTTCAGCCGGTAGTTCCACTGGTGGTAAGGACAGACGAACTCCTTCCTGTTGCCGTGGCGCTCGCGGCAGAACTGCATGCCGCGGTGGGCGCACACGTTCTCGACCACGTGGACGCCGTCCTCGCCACGCACCATGATCACCGAACGCTCGCCGATCACGGTGCGCTTGAAATCGCCCACCTTGGGGATCTCGGCTTCGAGTCCCACGTAGCACCAGTGGCCGCGGTAGAACAGCCTTTCCAGCTCGCGCTGGTGGAGCTGCTCGTCGGTGTACACCGCGAACGGGATCCGGCTGCTGCTTTCCTTCGACTCCCACACTGCCATGACCGCCTCCTGTTTCAGCCTGCCACGCGCACGCGGATCTCGCCCAGGCCGGCCACGCTGCCGACCATCAGGTCGCCCGGCTTGACCGCGTTCACGCCTTCCGGGGTGCCGGTCATGATGATGTCGCCCGGCTCCAGGGTTTCGTACTCCGACAGGTAGGCGATCGATTCCGCCACCGACCAGATCAGCTTGGAGACGTCCGAACGCTGGCGCGATTCGCCGTTCACGGTCAGCGCGATCTCGCCTTCGCGCACGTGGCCGACTTCGCTGGCCTTGTGGATGGTGCCGATCGGCGCCGACTGCGCGAAGGATTTGCCGAATTCCCAGGGACGGCCCTTGTCGCGCGCTTCCAGCTGGACGTCGCGGCGGGTCATGTCGAGGCCGACCGCGTAACCGTAGACGTGCTCCAGTGCCCGCTCGACCGGGATGTTGGCGCCGCCCTTGGCGATGGCGACCACCAGCTCGATCTCGTGGTGGAAGTTGGCGGTCTTCGGCGGATACGGAATCGTCACTTCCTCGCTGCCGGCAACCACGGTGGCGTTGGCCGGCTTCATGAAGAAGAACGGCGGTTCGCGGTCCGGATCGCGGCCCATCTCGCGCGCATGCGCCGCGTAGTTGCGGCCGACGCAGAAGATGCGGTTGATCGGGAACTGCTCGTCGCTGCCGGCGATCGGCAGGGTGTAGACGGGGGCCGGGGCTACTGCGTATTTCATGGGGTTCTCCTGATGAGGGTTACTGCATTTTTTCTTCGCGCCACAGGCCGATCGCCTGCTGCATCGGTCGGTCCGAGAAGCTGAACAGGATGGTCTGTTCGCCGGCTTTCAATGTCAGCGTGTGCCAGGACGGCACCACGAACACGTCGTTCGGACCGAAGGTATAGGTCTCGTCGCCAACCTGCGCGCTGGCCTCGCCTTCCAGGCAGACGTAGACGGTGGCGTCGGTGCTGCGGTAGGGCGCGGTCTCGAAGCCGGCCGGCAGCAGCTGGGCAAAGGCGCCGATGGTCGGCATCGGCGATGCGCCGGTGGCCGGGTTCACGTAGCGAAGCTTGTGGCCGAAGTGGGGGTCCGGCGCGGTGCGGGCGATGCCTTCCAGCGCCTCCTTCGTCTGGGAGAAGGGATAGACGAAGACCTTGGTCGGATCGGCCGCTTCCTGCTTCAGGTCCACCGGCAGCATGTTGTGGCCGTAGCGCGCCAGCGCATCGCCTTCCGGACGCGAAGTCTGCTGGGTGGCCTCGCTGCCATGCTCGGCGAAGCCGGCGTCGAAGAAGCGCAGGGTCGGGATGTCGAGGCCGTCCAGCCACACCACTGGCTCCGTACCCAGGTTGCCATGGTCGTGCCAGGTCCAGGACGGGGTGATGATGAAGTCGCCGCGGCGCATGGTGGTGCGCTCGCCGTCGACCGCCGTGTAGGCGCCCTCGCCGTCCAGCACCAGGCGCAGGGCGGACTGGGTGTGGCGGTGGGCCGGCGCCACTTCGCCCGGCATGATCAGCTGCAGGCCGGCGTACAGCGATTGCGTGATCGAGGAATTGCCGCGCATCGCCGGATTCTCGAGGATCAGCACGCGCCGTTCCGCCTCTTCGGCCGTGATCAGGCGGCCGGCTTCCATGACCTGCTCGCGCACCTCGGCATAGCGCCACAGCGCAGGCGCCACCGGGGTCCTGGGCGACTTCGGCACCAGGGCGCCGAGCACTTCCCACAAGGGGGTCAGGTTATGGCCGCTGATGCGGCGGTAGAAGTCGGCGCGTTCCTGCTTCACGCCGGCCTTGGCTTGCATGTCCATATGGTCTCCTCGGATTCAGGCTGCTTTCGCGTAGAACGCGTCGGCGTAGATGTGATCGGTGTCGATGCCGCGTTCGCGCGCCACCAGGGTCGCCGCGTCCACCATCGGCGGCGCGCCGCACAGGTAGGCGCGCCAGCCGGACAGCGAAGTCCAGTCGCGGGCCACGGCCTCGGTAACGATGCCGCTGCGCCGGCCGGCGCCGGCCTGGCCTTCCGTGACCACCACGTGCACCTTCAGGTTGCGATGGCGCTCGGCGAGGCCGGACAGCAGCTCGGTGCAGTAGACGTCGCGGGCGCTGCGCACGCCGAAATACACGTGGATGTCGTTGCGCATGCCCGCTTCGAGGGCGCCGCGCACGATGGCCAGCACCGGCGCCAGGCCGGTACCGCCGGCCACGCACAGCATCGGTCCTTCGTGCTTCCTGCGCAGGTAGGAGGTGCCGAGCGGACCGCTGACGCGGACGGCGTCGCCGAGCTTCAGCTCGCGGTCGACGTAACCGCTCACCATGCCGTCCTTGACCAGGCGGATGTGGAATTCCAGTTCGCCGTCGCCCGGCAGGCCGGCCATCGAATAGGGGCGCACGTGTTCGGGCGTGAACTGCAGGGTCGCGTACTGGCCCGGCGAGTACTCGAGCGGCTTCGCAGCGCGCAGGCGCAGGCGCACGATGTCGTGGGTCAGGCGGTCCAGCGCCGTCACGGTCGCTTTCAGGACCCTGGCCGGATGCAGGATGATCTCGTCCGGCTCGGGAATCTCGATGCTGCAGTCGCCGTTGACGACGCTGGTGCAGGCCAGGACGGTCTGCCCGCCATCGGCATTGGCGCCGTCGATGCGGCCGTCGATCACCTTGCAGCGGCAGGTGCCGCAACGGCCGGCGGTGCAGCTGTAGGAAATCGGTACGCCGTGCTCGCGCAGGGCCGCCAGCAGGTTGGTTCCCGGGGCGACGTCGATGGTCTGGTCGAGCGGCCTGATATGCAGCTTCATGCAGTCTCCAAAAACTTATATCTCGTTCTTGGGTTTGATTATAGGAATGCCAGTAAAATAAAAATACAAAATCCCGTGAATGCGCAAAATAGATTTGGTGAATATCGCATGCTCAATCTTCATGATGTCGATCTCAACCTGCTGGTGGTTTTCCAGCAGCTCTACAAGGAAAGGCGGGTGTCGGCGGTGGCCGAGAACCTCGGCCTGACCCAGCCGGCGGTCAGCAACGCGCTGAGCCGGCTGCGCAAGATGATGGGAGACGAACTATTCCTGCGGACCGCGCGCGGCATGGAGCCGACGCCGTATGCGGTGCAGCTGGCCGAGCCGATCGATTTCGCCCTGACGACGATCCGCGACACGCTGGAGCGCCAGCTGGAATTCGACCCGATGGCCAGCGTGCGCAAGTTCACGATCGCCATGACGGATCTGGGCGAGATCCACTTCCTGCCGCGCCTGATGCGCAAGCTGGCCGGGATCGCGCCCGGCGTGACCATCAGCACCGTGCGCAACGCCGCCGTCAACCTGAGCGACGAACTGGAATCGGGCCGGGTCGACATTGCCATCGGCCTGCTGCCGCAGCTGAAGGCCGGCTTCTTCACCCGCCACCTGTTCCGCCAGCGTTACGTGTGCATCTTCCGCGAGGGGCATGCGCTGGACAAGGAAGCGCTGACCCTGCAGGACTTCGAAGAGGCCCAGCACATCGTCGTGGTGGCCGGCGGGACCGGCCACGCGATCGTCGACGAAGTGATCGAGAAGCGCGGCGTGAAACGCAATGTCCGGCTGAGCGTGCCGCACTTCGTCGCACTGGGCCACATCCTGTCGAACACCGACCTGATCGCCACCGTGCCCGAGCGTTACGTCCGCGAAGGAATGGCGCCTTTCAAGCTGCGCTATTTGCCGCATCCGGTGCCCTTTCCCAACTTCGACGTCAACCTGTTCTGGCATGCGAAGTATCACAAGGAGCCGGGGAACCAGTGGTTGCGGGGGGTGATTGCGGAGTTGTCGGTCGACCAAGGGGTCGGGCTGGTATAGCCTGGTCGCGGGAGCCAACTGGCATAACCGTTCCCTGGACACGTGAACGGGTGGCGGTGCATTAAAAGAGTACAATGCTAATTGTTAATTTTACGAAAGGAAAGTAGACAATGTCCTCGGTGCAGGTACGCAACAACGTTCGTATCTCTGGCAGCGGCTCGACCACCATGGTGTTCGCCCACGGTTTTGGCTGCGACCAGACCATGTGGCGTTTCCTCGCTCCCGCCTATGGCGAACGTTTCCGCACTATCTCGTTCGACCTCGTGGGCAGCGGGGGCTCCGATCTGGCGGCCTACTGCCGCGACAAGTACGGCACCCTGCACGGCTATGCCGACGACCTGCTCGAAATCATCGACGAATTCGCCACTGGCCCGGTGGTGTTCGTCGGCCATTCGGTCAGCACGATGATCGGGCTGCTCGCCACGATCAAGGCGCCGCATAAATTCAGCGCCCAGGTCATGGTCGGACCGTCGCCTTGCTATATCGACGACGGCGACTACGTGGGCGGGTTCAGCCGTGAGGACATCGACGAACTCCTGGAAACGATGGAAGCCAACTTCCTCGGCTGGTCGAGCAACCTGGCGCCGGCGATCATGGGCGTGCCCGATCGGCCGGAGCTGCGCGAAGAGCTGACCAACAGCTTCTGCCGCAACGACCCCGAGATCGCCAGGCATTTCGCCGGCGTGACCTTCCTGTCCGATCACCGCAAGGATGTGCCCCTGTCGACCGTGCCGGCCCTGATCCTGCAGTGCACCGACGACATGGTGGCGCCACGCTCGGTGGGCGAGTTCCTGCACCGGAACCTGCCTTCGAGCACCCTGCACATCATCGACAACGTCGGCCATTGTCCGCACATGAGCGCCCCGACCGAAAGTTCGCGGGCGATTGACAACTTCCTCGCGCACGTCCTGCGCTGACAGCGTGGACGACCAGTCTCCCGGCAGCGAAACCTCGTTCGAGCACGCTGCCTGCGCATTGCTGGTGACGGCGGCAGACGGACTGATCCTGAAGGCGAACGGCGCCGCCTGCGCATGGCTGGGCTACGAGCGGGACGAGCTGGTCGGAAAAGTCCGCATGCGGGACCTGTTACCCGTCGGGGCGCGCCTGTTCTTCAACACGCATTGCCAACCCATCCTGCAGGCGCAGGGTTCGGTTGCCGAGATACAGGTCGACCTGCGCAATCGGAATCAGGTGCGTATGCCCATGCTGCTCAACATCGTGAGGCAGCAGGACGGCGGCCGGATCGTCGATCATTGGGCCTTGTTCAAGGCATCCGACCGGCGCGCCTATGAGCGCGAGCTTTTATTGGCGCGCAAGGCCGCCGAGGCCGCCGAAGCTGAATTGAAGAAGTTGAACGTGCAACTGTCCGCGGCGGATCGCCGCAAGGACGAATTCCTCGCGACCCTGTCGCATGAGTTGCGCAATCCGCTGGCGCCGATGCGCAGCGCCCTCGATGTGCTCAAGCTGAAGTTCGGCCAGGCTGCCGACGACCGGCTGCTGCAGGTCTTCGACCGGCAGCTGCGCCATCTGACGCGGCTCGTCGACGATCTGATGGAAATCTCGCGGATCACGCAAGGCCGTATGCAGCTTCGCCGCGCGCCGGTCGAGGTGTCCGCGCTGGTGCGCAGTGCTGCGCAGGACATGAACGAGACCATGCGGGCCGCGCGCCACACCCTGCGTCTGTTCGTCGATGAGGGGCCGGTCATGGTCGACGGCGATGCGACCAGGCTCGCCCAGGTGGTCGTGAACCTGTTGACGAATGCAGCGAAGTATACGCCGGACGGCGGCGATATCGAACTGCACCTGCGCTGCGCCGGCGAAACGGCGGAGATACGCGTGCGCGACAATGGCATCGGCATTCCCTCCCCGGCGCTCGACACCGTGTTCGACATGTTCTCGCAGCTCGAGCCGGCCCTGGAAAGGGCCAAGGGCGGCCTGGGTATCGGCCTGGCCCTGGTGCGCGGCATCGTGGAGCTTCACGGCGGGCGCATCCGCGCCGAGAGCGACGGCCCCCATCAAGGCAGCACCTTCATCGTGTCCCTGCCGCTGGCGGCCGGCGTCGCCTGCCCGGACGAGGCGCCTTCCGCCGATGTGCTACCCACGCGGGTGCGCGTCATGGTGGTCGACGACAATCAGGACGCCGCCGAGACGCTGGCCATGGCACTCGAGCTGTTCGCCTGCGAAGTCGTGGTCGCGCATTCGGGCGCGCAGGCCCTCGACCTGGTCGGCACCGCCGATCCGGTGCTGGCCCTGCTCGACATCGGCCTGCCCGACATGACCGGCTATGAGCTGGCGCGGCGCTTGCGGCAACTTCCGGGCGGTAGATCGCGCACGCTCATCGCCACCACCGGCTGGGGACAGCAGAAAGACCGCGACCGGGCCTTCGAGGCCGGTTTCGACCATCACCTGACAAAGCCGATCGACTTCGAGCTGCTCAAGCCGCTACTCAATCGTCAAGCTTGAACATGCTGGTGGCCTCCAGGTCCAGCACCACATCGCCATCGCCATCGCCATTGCGCATCACCCACTGCCAGCGCAGGATCCCCAACTGCGGCCGCGAAGCCGATCGCCGCGCCTCGATGACATTCACTTCCAGCATCAGCCGGTCGCCAGGCCGCACCGGATGCGGCCAGCGCAGATAGTTCAGCCCGGGAGAAGCGAAGGACTCGGAACCGGCCAGCAGCTCGCGCGACACCAAACGCATCGCCAGCCCGCAGGTATGCCAGCCGCTGGCGATCAGGCCGCCGAAGGGACCATGGGCCGCAGCCTCCGGGTCGGTATGAAACCACTGGTCGTCGAAGCTGGACGCGAAGTCCACGACCTCGCAGCTGTCCAGCGTGACCGGGCCGAGAACGAAGCGCCCGGCGGCGGCGAGTTCGGCGAACTTCATGCCGGCTCCCCGCCGAACAGCGGCGCACGCTTTTCCTTGATGGCGGCCACGCCCTCGCGCGCGTCGGCGCCGGCAAAGCCCATGAATTCCGCCGCCAGCGAAGCTTCGAAGGCCGGCCAGGCCGCGTGCAGCCAGCCGTTCAGCGCGCGCTTGGTGCCGGCCAGCGCCGACGGGCTGCCCGCCGCCAGCTTGCGCGCGATCGCGAGCGCTTCTTCGTCGACCAGTTCCGGGTCGGTTGCGCGGCTGACCAGGCCGATCCGCTCGGCTTCCTCGCCGCTCAGGGTTTCGCACAGCAGCAGGTAGTACTTGGCCTTCGCCAGGCCGCACAGCAGGGGCCAGATCAGCACGGCGTGGTCGCCGGCGGCGACGCCCAGCCTGGTGTGGCCGTCGATCAGCCTGGCCTTGCGCGAGGCGACCGAAACATCGGCCAGCAGCGCCACCGCCAGGCCGGCGCCGACCGCCGCGCCGTTGATCGCCGAGACGATCGGCTTGCCGCAGGCGATCATGCCGCGCACCAGCTCGCGCGCCTCGTGCATCACGCGCGCACGCACCGCTTCCGATGCCAGCATCTCTTCCACCATCGCCAGCTCGCCGCCGGCGCAGAAGCCCTTGCCTTCGCTGCGCACCAGGATGGCCTTCACGGCGGGATCGGCATCGAGCTCGGCCCAGATCGTGGCCAGGGCCGCGTGGCCGGCCGCATCCACGACCGGCATCGCGCCTTCGGGACCGAAAACGAGGTGGGCGACGCCGTCGGGGTCGAGGGTGACGCGGAAGTTGTGGGTGCCGATGTCGTGGTTCATGCGGGAATCCTTTGCGTCCAGTAGCGCTGCCGCAGCAGGGGACTCACCCGGTAACGCTCGCTGCGATAGGCCTCGAACAGATGGTCGAGCAGGGTCACGACCTGATCGACGCCAAGGCGCTCCAGCCATTCGAAAGGTCCGGCCGGGTAGTTGGTGCCCAGCTTCATGGCCAGGTCGGCGGAGGCGGCATCGCAGACGCCCTGCCAGACCGCGTCCGCGCCCTCGTTGACCAGCATGGCGACGGTGCGCGCCACCAGCAGGCCGGGCACGTCGCGCATGGCGATCGCCTGCCAGCCGCAGGCGCCCAGCACGCGGGCGACATCGGCGCGCGCCGCCGGCCCGACGCCGGGTGCGAAGGCCAGCGCCAGCGCGCCCTCGCCTTCTCCAGGCATCCAGTCGAGCACGCCGGTGTGCCGCTCGCCGCGCCCGGCCGCCACCTGGGCGGCGCTGCGACCGTCGGTAATGTGCATGGCGACGCCGCCGATGCGCAGGCCGTTCCAGCCGCTGTCCGGGGTGCGCGTGAAAGCGATGCCGGCCCGGTCCAGCCGCGCCGCCAGGCTCCCGACCTGCCCGCCCCGGCCCGCCAGCTCCACCGCTTGCGCCAGCGCGACGGTCTCGCGAGGCGCGGGCGGGGCGTGATCCGGCACGCCATCGTAGAAGCCCTTGCCGCTCTTGCGTCCAAGCCTCCCGCCGTCGACCAGCGCCTTCTGCACCAGCGAAGGCAGATAGCGCCGGTCGCCGTAGTTCGCGTCGAACACCGACAGCGTGACCGCATAGTTGATGTCGTGACCGATCAGGTCCATCAGCTCGCAGGGCCCCATCCGGAAGCCGGCGCCGCGCGCCAGCAGGTCGATCTCGGCCGGCGTCGCCGCATGCTCCTGCAGCAGTGCCAGCGCTTCCGCATAGTAGGGACGCGCGATGCGGTTGACGATGAAGCCGGGCGTGGACTTCGCGTGCACCGGCGTCTTGCCCCAGCGCCGGGCGGTCTCGAACACGCTGGCGGCCACGCCGGCGGCGGTTTCCGCGCCGGAGACGACTTCCACCAGCTTCATGGCCGGCACCGGATTGAAGAAATGCATGCCGACCAGCCGCCCGGGATGGCGCATGCCGTTGGCGAGCGCGGTGATCGACAGCGAGGACGTGTTCGACGCCAGGATCGCATCGGGAGAGACCCGCTGCTCCAGCTCGCGCAACAGCGCCCGTTTCGCGCCCAGGTCTTCGGCGATCGCTTCGATCACCAGCGCTGCCCCATCCAGCTCGGCGCTGCCGGCCACCGGCACGATGCGCGCCAGTAGCATCGTGCGTTCGGCTTCGGCCATGCGGCCCTTCGCCACCTGGCCTGCGAGAGAGGCGCCGATCCGCGCCACCGCCTCGGCGGCCGCGCCGGCGCGCAGGTCCAGCAGGCGCACCGGGTGGCCGGCGCTTGCCGCCACCTGGGCGATGCCGGCGCCCATGGTGCCGGCGCCGATCACGCCAACCGGCTGCCCTGCCTCAATAGGTCTCGACATGGAAACGCCCTTCGTTGACCATGCGCGCCTGCAGGCCCGGCCAATCCATGCCGGCCGCCGTGCAGACTTCGCCCAGGGCTTCCAGCACCCCGGTCTCCATGCCTTTCAGGCCGCAGATGTAGAGATAGGTGTCGCCGGCCAGCAGTTCGGCCACCGAGGACCCAGCCGCGCGGATCTTGTCCTGCACATAGGCTTTCGGCTGGTCCGGCAGGCGCGAGAAGGCCAGGTGCATGTCGATGAAGTCGGCCGGCAGTTTCAGGAGCGGGCCAAAATATGGCAGTTCGGCCGGATTGCGGGCGCCGAAGAATAGCATCAGCTTGCCGTCGTGCGGCTTGCCGGCGGCAACCATCCGGCGCCGGTGCTCGGTCATCGCCCGCATCGGCGCGGAGCCGGTGCCGGTGCAGATCATCAGCACGTTCGAACCCGCATGGTTCGGCATCAGGTAGTTCACCCCGAAGGGACCGGCCACCTGCACCGTGGCGCCCTTCGGCAGGTCGCACAGGTAATTGGAGGCGACCCCGCGCACCGGCTGGCCGGCGTGGTCTTCCACCACCCGCTTCACCGTCAGCGCCAGGTTGTTGTAGCCGTCACGCTCGCCGCCGCGCGGGCTGGCCACCGAATACATGCGCATGTAGTGCGGCTTGCCGTTCTCGTCGAGGCCCGGCGGGATGATGCCGATCGACTGGCCCTCGAGGATGGGGAAGGCCTCGGTGCCGAAGTCGAGCACGATATGGTGCACGTCGCTGGCCGCGTCCGGCGCCGTCAGCCGGTAGTTGCCGGCCACCGTCGCCTGCGCCGGGTTCTTCGCCGTGTACAGGTGGGCGTAGGGATGGGCTGCCGACCACGGCGGCATCGGCGACGACACCGACAGCGCCGCATTGGTCTGCACCGTGTCGCCGCCGGCTTCCGGCGACGCGACCGTCTCCTCGATCACGGCCTCGGCATGCTCCTGCTGCGGCGGCAGCTCGTCCCAGCCGAGCTGCTCGCTCAGCGGATAAGCGGCGCCGCGCGGCACCATATGCCAGTGGTCGATCGCGCCGGTCGGGCATGGCGAGACGCAGTTGCCGCAATGGTTGCAGATGTCGGCATCGACCACGTAGTTGCGGCTGTCGTGGGTGATGGCGTCGATCGGACAGGTCTCTTCGCAGGTATTGCAGCGAATGCAGACTTCGGGGTCGATCAGGTGCTGGCGCACCAGGAAGATCGGTTCTGGAGCATTCATGGCGGCGGCTTGATTCACTTAGTTGAAACGCACGTACTCGAAGTCGATCGGCTGCTTGTTGATGCCGACCGGCGGCGGCGCGATCCAGTTGGCCATCTTGCCGGGTTCGATCACGCGGCCCATCAACGAGGCCACATAGGCACGGTCTTCCTCGCTCGGCAGCCAGTTGCGTTCGTTGGCGGCCCATTCGACGTCCGACAGCACGCGCCCGTCCGGCGAGATGCGGTGGCCGGCGAAGCCGCCGATGTGGCGGTTGAAGGCCTTGTTCGGCGCGCTCAGGCGGAACGGCAGGCCGGCCTTCTCGATGATGCGGTTCCAGCGGCCGATGCCGGCGATCGAATCGCGGATGAAGTCGTCGCGCAGCACTTCGTTGAGGGAATTCAGCATCGGGACCTCGCGTTCCGCCAGCGCGCCGTTCGCCACTTCGAGGATGCGGTACTGCCGGTTCTTCAGCAGGTGGTCGTCGTCGCGCCTGGTCTCTTCGTAGCGGCCCTTCAGGCCCGAGCTGTAGAAGGTCGCGGCGTTCGAGGACTGGTCGGCGCCGAACAGGTCGACCGTCACGCTGAAGTGGAAGTTCAGGTAGCGCTGGATGGTCTGCAGGTCGATCACGCCCAGAGCGCGCACCTGCTCCGGGTCTTCCACGCCGTGCTGGCGCATCAGGTCCACGGTGCGCTGGATCACGCGGGCCACCCCGGATTCACCCACGAACATGTGGTGGGCCTCTTCCGTCAGCATGAAGCGGCAGGTGCGCGACAGCGGATCGAAGCCCGATTCGGCCAGCGCGTTCAGCTGGAACTTGCCGTCGCGGTCGGTGAAGTAGGTGAACATGTAGAAGGCCAGCCAGTCCGGGGTCTCCTCGTTGAAGGCTTCGAGGATGCGCGGGTTGTCCTGGTCGCCGGAGTTGCGCTGCAGGAGGGCTTCGGCCTCCTCGCGGCCGTCGCGGCCGAAGTACTTGTGCAGCAGGTAGACCATGGCCCACAGGTGGCGGCCCTCTTCCACGTTAATCTGGAACAGGTTGCGCATGTCGTACTGCGAGGGCGCGGTCAGGCCCAGGTGGCGCTGCTGCTCGACCGAGGCCGGCTCGGTGTCGCCCTGGGTGACGATGATGCGGCGCAGGTTGGCACGGTGCTCGCCCGGCACGTCCTGCCAGGCGGCGCGGCCCTTCTCTTCGCCGAAGTTGATCTTGCGGTCGTTCTCGGCCTGGGCCAGGAAGATGCCCCAGCGGTAGTCCGGCATCTTGACGTGGCCGAAATGGGCCCAGCCGTCCGGCGTGGTGCTGACCGCGGTGCGCAGGTAGACGTCCATATTGGTCGAGCCGTCCGGGCCCATGTCGTTCCACCACTGCAGGTAGTTGGGTTGCCAGTGTTCGAGCGCGCGCTGCAGCGTCTTGTCTTCGGAGAGGTTGACGTTGTTCGGGATCTTGTCGTTGTAGTTAATCGAGCTCACGGTGGTTTCCTTGATAGTGTGGAGAACTGCGTCAGACGCGCTTGAAATCGAACTGGGCCTTGTTGCCCGTGCCGTAGACCTTGAGGGCGCCCAGCTCGCCGACGGCGTTGGGACGGATGAAGATCCAGTTCTGCCACGCGCTCAGGCGCCCGAACACGCGGGTCTCCATGGTCTCGCGGCCGTTGAAGCGCAGGTTGGCTTCCATGCCGGTCAGGGCATCCGGCGACATGCTGGCGCGCTCTTCCAGCGCCAGGCGGGTCTCGTCCGGCCAGTCGATATCGTCGGTGTCGAAGGTCACCAGGCCGAGTGCCGCGGCCTCGCCGGCATCCAGCAGGCGGCCGGCGGTGGCGCGCACGGCGTCGATAGCGGCCGCATCTTCATAGAAACGGCGGGCGACGCGCGATTGCGCCGTGACCATCGGCAGGCGGCCGAAATTCATTTCGCTGACGGCGATCTTCGGCGCGCGTTCGGGATCGTCCGGCAGCGCCAGCATGTAGATGCGGTCGGCCGCCAGCGCCAGCTCCAGCAGCGAGCCGGCAAAGCAGGAGCCTTCCTCGATGAAGGCGAACAGGGAACGCGAGGACACGTCCAGGCGGGCGAAGGTGCGGCGCATCAGGCCGACCGTCTCGCGCACCAGCCAGTGGCCGGCATGCGCGGCCAGGGTGGCGTCGATCGACAGCATCGTCCGGGCGTCGCCGGCGGTCTTGAGGATCCAGGTGCCGACCTCCAGTTCATTGATGCGCAGGTGCAGGATGGCGTCGTCGAGTTCGCGCGCCATGCGCAGCGGCCACCAGTTGACACCCGCGGCCTCGATGCCGGCGGCATCCTGGGGCTGGGCGGCCTGGGGCGCGCGTACCGTCAAGGTGGCGTTGCGGGCCGCGCGGTCGATGTTGATGCTCACGTAGGCGTAGTCGATCGTGTCCGGGCCGGCCGTCTTCTCGAGCGGGACCAGCTTGACGCCGGTGGCCTGGGCCGGACGCAGGCTGCCCTCGGCCAGCGCCAGCGCGCGGCGGCGCACGGTGTCGGCGAACTGCGCCGGCTTGGCCACTTCGTCGACCAGCTTCCAGTCCTTGGCCTTCTGGCCGCGCACGCCTTCCGAGGTGGTGCAGAAGATGTCGGCCAGGTCGTGCCTCACCTTGCGCTTGTCGGTCAGACGGGTCAGGCCGCCGGTACCGGGCAGCACGCCGAGCAGCGGCACTTCCGGCAGGCTCACCGAGGACGAGCGGTCGTCCACCAGGATGATCTCGTCGCATGCCGCCGCCAGTTCGTAGCCCCCGCCCGCGCAGGCGCCGTTCACGGCCGCCACGAACTTCAGGCCGTCGTGGCGGCTGGAGTCTTCGAGGCCGTTGCGGGTCTCGTTGGTGAATTTGCAGAAGTTGACCTTCCAGGGGTGGCTCGATTTGCCGAGCATGAAGATGTTGGCGCCCGAGCAGAAGATGCGGTCGCGGCCGCTCGTCACCACCACCGTGCGCACCGTCGGGTGTTCGAAGCGGATCCGCTGCACCGCGTCGTGCAATTCGATGTCGACCCCGAGGTCATAAGAATTGAGCTTCAGTTTATAGCCTTCCTTCAGGCCGCCGTCCTCGTCGATGAGCATGGTCAGCGTGGCGATCTCGCCATCGACTGCCAGGCTCCAGTGCTTGTAACGGTCCGGCGAGGTTGAATAATCGATCTGCGGTGCGGTGCTCATGAGATGGTCCCCTGGTGAAATATGGTGCATTCATCTTCCGTTTAAAGCACTATATTGCATGTCAATTGGGGCGTCAAGAAAAAACCTGCATCCGACCGCGCAAAAAAAAGCGCCGGCATCGTGCCGGCGCCCGTTTTCAGAAGAGAAGCGCCCTACAGCGCCACGTTGTCGCGCAGCTGCTCCAGCAGGCCCACGTAGGCGGTCTCGAGGGTCATGTCGCTGGTGTCGAAGCTGAAGTCGGCCTTGGAATAGAAGGCGGCGCGGCTCTCGAGGATGCTTTTGAGGTCCTCCATGGCTTCGCGGTTGCCGCTCATCGGGCGGGTGTCGCCCTGGGCCAGCACGCGCGCCATGTGGTCCTTCGGCGCCGCCTGCACCCACACCGTATAGCAGTGCGACAGCAGCAGCTTGTAGGTGGCCGGATCGGACACGATGCCGCCCGGGGTGGCGATCACGGCGCGCGGGTGGCGCTGGATGATGTCTTCGAGGGCCCGGCGCTCGTAGCGGCGGTAGGCGCTGGGGCCGTACAGCGCATGGATCTCGGCGATGCCGCAGCCGGCCAGCACCTCGACTTCGCGCCCCAGTTCCACGAAGGGCACCATCCAGTAGTCGGCCAGCATGCGGCCCAGGCTGGACTTGCCCGCCCCGCGCAGGCCGATCAGGGCGATCCGCTGCCGGCGCACCGTTTCGCTGGTGGGAGCATCGAACAGGCCGGCCAGCGCGGCGCGCGCCCTGGCCAGCTCCTCGTCGGTGCGGCCACGCAGGATCTCGCGGATCATCAGCCATTCGGGCGAGGTCGCGGTCTCGTCGCCGATCATTTCGGCCAGCGTGCAATTGAGGACGGAGGTGATCTGGCGCAGGAACTGGATCGAGGCATTGCCGACGCCCGACTCGACGTTCGCCAGGTGGCGCTCGGACACGTCGGCCAGCCGGGCCAGCGCCTTGCGCGTGAGGCCGCGGCGCGAACGCAGGGCGCGCACCCGCTCGCCGAGCGCGATCAGGAATGGGTCTTTTTCTTCTTGGGATAAACCGTCTGTGCTGAGCTGCGGTGCTGTCATTCTGAATTCCATCAAAAGTACTGCCCCTTCGGGACTATCCGCCAATTATCTCACCACTGCATGCGGCAAGACGGCACATGAAATATACCTCAAACAAGGCTTGACTCATGCAACATAATACACCTACACTCTTTTCGAACGCACTATATCTCCGATCTTTCCCGCTTGATTCGCCATATCAGCTCAGGGGTTTTGAATGGACGTTTCCGCTTTCCAGCAATTGATCACCCGGGTGACCGAGGAAATCGACGGTATCCCGCTCGGTTCCGCACTCGAATCCCATCTCAACGCCCAGCACGGCGCCGGCAGCGAGCTCTATGAAAAGATCGCCGACGCCTGCATGACCGGCGTGCGCGAAGGCTGGCTGTGCAAGCGCGAAGGCGGCGGCATCCGCTACGGCCGCGTGCTGAAGGCGACGCCGGCCACCCACGGCTTCAGCGTCGACGTGGTCGACATGCAGGACATCGCCGGCCCGCATCACGTGCATCCGAACGGCGAGATCGACCTGATCATGCCGCTCACTCCGGACGCCTGCTTCGACGGCCGCCCCGCCGGCTGGTGCGTGTACGAAGCCGGCAGCGCGCACGCGCCGACGGTCACGCAAGGCCGCGCCCTCGTCCTTTACCTGCTGCCGCAGGGCGCGATCGAATTCACGCCCGCCACTGCCACTGCTTAAAAAGACGATATGACGATCTTCCTGCACAACTACCTGGGCGGCGTACGCCAGGATGCGGCCGACGCCGTCCACCTGCTCCGCGATCCGGTCACCGGCGAAGCGCTGGCCGCCACCGGCGGCCGCGCCGAAGGACTCGAACAGGGCTTCGCCTTCGCCCGCGACAGCGGACGCGCGGCGCTGCAGGCGATGAGCTACGGCCAGCGCGCCGCCATGCTGGGCGAGGTGCTCAAGGTGCTGCAGGCGAACCGCGACGAGTATTATGCGATCGCCCAGGCCAATTCCGGCACCACCCAGGCCGATTCGGCGGTCGACATCGAAGGCGCGGCCTTCACCCTGAACTACTACGCCAAGCTGGGCACCTCGCTGGGCGATGCCCGCCTGCTGCTCGACGGCTCGGCCGCCGCCCTCGCCAGCGACGGCTCCTTCCAGTCCCAGCACATCCTGGCGCCCGTGCGCGGCCTGGCCCTGTTCATCAATGCCTTCAATTTCCCGGCCTGGGGCTTGTGGGAAAAGGCGGCGCCGGCCTTGCTGTCCGGCGTGCCGGTGGTGATCAAGCCGGCCACCGTCACCGCCTGGCTGACCCAGCGCATGGTGGCGGACGTGATCGAGGCCGGCGTGCTGCCGCCGGGCGCGCTGTCGATCGTGTGCGGTTCATCAAGCGGCCTGCTGGACGCCCTCGAAGCCTTCGACGTGCTGTCCTTCACGGGCTCCGCCGACACCGCCGCCTTGATCCGTTCCCACGCCGGCGTGGTGCGCCACTCGATACGCCTGAACATCGAGGCCGACAGCCTGAATTCCTCCATCCTGGCCGAGAGCGCCCAGCCAGGCTCGCCCGCCTTCGAACTCTACGTCAAGGAACTGGTGCGCGAGATGACGACCAAGAGCGGCCAGCGCTGCACCGCGATCCGCCGCGCGCTGGTGCCGGCCCGCCTGTTCGACGCCGTGGCCGAGGCGGTGGGCGCGCGCCTGGCCCAGGTCAGCGTGGGCAATCCGCGCAATCCCGAAGTAAGGATGGGCTCCCTGGTCAGCCGCGAACAGTTCGACAGCGTCCGGAACGGGATCGCCACCCTCGCCGGCGAGGCGCGGGTTCTGCACGACGGCCGCAATCGAGTCCTGGTCGACGCCGACCCGGCGGTGGCCGCCTGCGTGGCGCCGACCCTGCTCGGCCTGCCGGACGGCGATGCCGCGCGCCTGGTGCACGAACACGAAGTCTTCGGCCCGGTCTCGACCCTGCTGGGCTACCGCGACGCCGCGCATGCGCTGGCGCTCAGCCACCGCGGCCTGGGTTCGCTGGTGACCTCCGTGTTCGGCGAGGACGAATCCTGGCTGGCCGCGGCCGCGCCGCTGCTGGCGGCTTCCCACGGCCGGGTGCACCTGGTGACGCCGGACGTGGGCAAGACCCAGACCGGCCACGGCAACGTGATGCCGGCCTCGATCCACGGCGGTCCCGGCCGGGCCGGCGGCGGCGAGGAACTGGGCGGCCTGCGCGGCCTGGCCTTCTACCACCGCCGCAGCGCCGTGCAGGGTTCGCCCTCGGCCCTGGCCTTGACGACGCGCGAGGCGGTCCAGCTTCGTCTGGACTAGGCGGCGCATATATAAAACGGGACGCGTGGACGGCGCGATCCCGGCAAAGGAGACATGATGGACCATCACAGCATCACCTTGCCGCAGCAGTTCAACTTCGCACGGCACATCCTGGCCCTCAACGCCGACCGCGCCGAAAAGACCGCCTTCATCGACGACCGCGGCAGCCTCAGTTACGGCGAACTCGACCGCCGCGTGCGCAGCTTCGCAGCAAGCCTGCTGGCGCGCGGCATCCAGCCGGAGCAGCGCGTGCTGCTGGTGATGCAGGACACGGTGGACCTGCCGGTGGCGCTGCTGGGCGCCATGTTCGCCGGCGTGATCCCGGTGCCGGTCAACACCCTGCTGCCGGCCGCCGACTATGCCTATATGATCGACCACAGCCGCGCCAAGGCCATCGTCGCCAGCGCGGCCCTGCTGCCCTGCGTGCGCGAAGCCCTCGCCGCGGCCCGCGGCAAGCCCGAACTGATCGCCGCCGGCGACGTCGTCGACGCCTCCCTGCCGCACATGGACGCCCTGCTCGACATTGCCCCGCTGGCCGCCGACGCCCACGCCGACACCTGCGCCGACGACTTCGCCTTCTGGCTGTACTCGTCCGGCTCGACCGGCCGCCCGAAAGGCGCGGTGCATTCGCACGCCAACCTGTTCTGGACCGCGGAGCTGTACGCCAAGCCCATCCTCGGCATCAACAGCGAGGACATCGTCTTTTCCGCCGCCAAGCTGTTCTTCGCCTATGGCCTCGGCAACGCCCTGACCTTCCCGCTCAGCGTCGGCGCCACCGTGGTGCTGATGGCGGAGCGCCCGACCCCGCAGGCCGTGTTCGCGCGCCTGACCCGTCACCGCGCGACCATCTTCGGCGGCGTGCCGACCCTGTACGTGGCGATGCTGGCTTCGGCCGACCCGCCGCCGCGCGAACAGGTGGCGCTGCGGGTCTGCACCTCGGCCGGCGAGGCGCTGCCGCGCGAAGTCGGCCAGGCTTTCCGCGACCACTTCGGCTGCGACATCCTGGATGGCCTGGGATCGACCGAGATGCTGCACATCTTCGTCTCGAACCGCGCCGGCGACGTCCGCTACGGCAGCTCCGGATTCCCGGTGCCCGGCTACGAGGTCGAGCTGCGCGGCGACGACGACCGCCCGGTGGCGTCGGGCGAGATCGGCGACCTGTACGTGCGCGGCCCCAGCGCCGCCCTGCTCTACTGGTCGAACCGCGAAAAGAGCCGCGCCACCTTCCAGGGCGAATGGCTCAAGAGCGGCGACAAGTACATCATGGAGTCCGACGGCCGCCTGGTGTATGCGGGCCGCAGCGACGACATGCTGAAGGTCAGCGGCCAGTACGTGTCGCCGATCGAGGTCGAGGCCGCGCTCACGGCCCACCCGGCGGTGCTCGAGTGCGCCGTGGTCGGCAAGCAGGATGCCGACGGCCTGACCAAGACCGCCGCCTACGTCGTGCTGGGCAAGGACCGCCAGCCCGACGATCTGCTGGCCGACGAGCTGAAGGCCTTCGTCAAGGGACGGCTGGCGCCGCACAAGTATCCGCGCGAGCTGGTGTTCGTGGCCGACCTGCCGAAGACGGCGACCGGCAAGATCCAGCGCTACCGCCTGCGCAGCGCGGTCTGAGGCTGCCATGTCCGCTTTCGCCAGGCTGGACCTGGACGGCATCCCGCTGAGCCTCGAATACCAGTGGGTCGGCGCGGCCGAATCGGCGCACCCGACGGTCGTGTTCCTGCACGAGGGCCTTGGCTCGATCGCGCTGTGGAAGGATTTTCCGGAGCGCTTCTGTGCTGCCTGCGGCCTGCGCGGCCTGGTGTACTCGCGCAAGGGCTACGGCCGCTCGACGCCGCGCCCGCACGAGGAGCGCTGGACTGTCGACTTCATGCACCGCCAGGCCTGGCAGGTATTGCCCGCGCTGCTGGCCGAACTGGGCATCGAGCGCCCATGGCTGTTCGGCCACAGCGACGGCGGCTCGATCGCCCTGCTGCATGCGGCGCGCTTCCCGGTCAGCGGCCTGGTGGTGGCCGCGCCCCACATCATGGTCGAGGAGCTGTCGGTGGCATCCATCGCCGAGGCCCGCGCGGCCTACCTGCAGGGCGGCCTGCGCGAGCGCCTGGCGCGCTACCACGACGACATCGACTCGGCCTTCTGGGGCTGGAACGACATCTGGCTGGACCCGGCCTTCCGCGCCTGGGACATCCGCGAACACCTGGCTGCCATCGACGCGCCCATCCTTGCGGTCCAGGGCGAGGACGACGAATACGGCACGCTGGAACAGATCCACGGCATCGCGAGACTGGCGCCGCAGACGCGCCTGCTCGTGCTGCCGGATTGCGGTCACTCGCCTCATCGTGACCAACCCGGGAAGCTCATCGACGAAGCCACCCGGTTCATGATCGGCACCGCCTGATCGCCCCATAACAACCAGGAGACACTTCATGCACCTTCCAGCCACTCTGCGCACCACCGCCGCCGCGGTCGCCCTGTTCGCCGCCGGTCTTGCCGGCGCCCAGAACAATGCCCCGATCAAGGTCGGCTTCATGCTGCCGGCCACCGGCACCTACGCCAATCTCGGCACCATGATCGAGAACGGATTCAAGCTGCACGTCGCCGAACAGGGCGGCAAGCTGGGAGGCCGCGAAGTCCAGTACTTCAAGGTCGACGACGAGTCGGATCCGGCCAAGGCCAGCGACAACGTCAACAAGCTGATCAAGCGCGACAAGGTCGACGTGCTGGTCGGCACCGTGCACTCGGGCGTGGCGGCGACGATGGCCAAGGCGGCCAAGGAAAGCAAGACCATCCTGATCGTGCCGAACGCCGGCGCCGACGTGATCACCGGGCCGATGTGCGGTCCGAACATCTTCCGCACCTCGTTCAGCAACTGGCAGCCGGCTTTCGCGATGGGCAAGGTGGCGGCCGAGCGCGGGCACAAGAAGGTCGTGACGGTCACCTGGAACTATGCGGCGGGCCAGGAATCCGTGAAGGGCTTCACCGAAGCCTTCGAAAAAGGCGGCGGCAAGGTAACCGGTAACCTGACCCTGCCCTTCCCGAACGTCGAGTTCCAGGCCCTGCTGACCCAGATCGCCGCCGACAAGCCGGACGCCGTCTATGTGTTCTTCGCCGGCGGCGGTGCCGTGAAATTCGTCAAGGACTACGTGGCCGCGGGCCTGAACAAGACCATTCCGCTGTACGGCGCCGGCTTCCTGACCGACGGCACCCTCGAAGCCCAGGGCGCCGCCGCCCAGGGCCTGTACACGACCCTGCACTATGCGGACAAGCTGAACACGCCGCGCGACAACGCCTTCCGCGCCGCCTTCACCAAGGCCTATAACCTCGACGCCGACGTCTACGCTGTGCAGGGCTACGACGCCGCCCAGCTGCTGGCGACGGGCCTGAAGAGCGTCGGCGGCGACATCGACGGCAAGCGCGATGCCCTGCTGAAGGCCATGCACACCGCCACGATCGACAGCCCGCGCGGCAAGTTCACGCTGTCGGCGGCCAACAACCCGGTCCAGGACATCTACCTGCGCCAGGTGGTCGGCGGCGACAACGTGGTCAAGGGCGTGGCCATCAAGGCGCTGGCCGATCCGGCGCGCGGCTGCCGTCCGTTCTGATGGATTTCCCGACCTTCCTGGTCCAGTGCCTGAACGCGATCCAGTACGGCTTGCTGCTGTTCCTGGTCGCGAGCGGGCTGACCCTGATCTTCGGCATCATGGGCGTGATCAATCTCGCCCATGGCAGCTTCTACATGATCGGGGCCTACCTGGCCTACCTGCTGGCGCCGATGTTCGGCGACCATTTCATCACCATGCTGGTGGCGGGCATGCTGATGGCGGCCGCCTTCGGCTTCGTGCTCGAATGGGTCTTCTTCAGCTTCCTGTACGGGCGCGACCACCTGCAGCAGGTGCTGATGACCTATGCGCTCATCCTGGTGTTCGAAGAGCTGCGCAGCATCCTGGTCGGCAACGAGGTGCACGGGGTGCAGGCGCCATCCTGGCTGGCCGGCGGCGTCTCGCTGGGCGGCATGATGACGTATCCGGCCTATAACCTGTTCGCCTCGGCGGCCTGCCTGGCGGTCGCCTTCGCGCTGTACTGGGTGGTCAACCGCACGCGCCTGGGCATGATGGTGCGCGCCGGCGCCAGCAACCGCGACATGACCCGCGGCCTCGGGATCAATATCCGCCTGCTGTACCGCGCGGTGTTCGCCGGCGGCGTGGCGCTGGCCGCCCTGGCCGGCATGATCGCGGCGCCCGCCGCCTCGGTCTATCCGGGCATGGGCGGCGGCGTGCTGATCATGTGCTTCGTGGTGGTGGTCATCGGCGGCATCGGCTCGATTTCCGGCGCCCTGCTGGCGGCGCTGCTGGTCGGCTTCGTCGACACCTTCGGCAAGGTCTTCTTCGCGCAACTGTCGGGCATCGGCGTCTATGTGCTGATGGCGGTCATCCTGATCTGGCGCCCCCAGGGCCTGAGAAACAAAGGATTTTGAGATGCATTCTTCCGTCCCCCTCGCGGCAGGCGCCGTCGCACCGCGTGCGCGCTGGCGCGGCGACTGGCTGGCGCCGGCCGCCGTCGCCGTCGTCCTGGCCTTCGCGCCGCTGGTGCTCGAGACCTATTACCAGGAACTGGTGATGAAGATCGTCATCTACGCGATCTTCGCCCTCAGCCTCGAACTGCTGGCCGGCACCACCGGCCTGGTCAGCCTCGGGCACGCGGCCTTCTTCGGCATCGGCGCCTACGCCACCGCGCTGGCCGCGCCCCAGTACGAGGCTGGTTCGCCGCTGCTGCTGCTCGGACTGTCGATGCTGGCCGCGGCCGCGTATGCGCTGCTGGTCGGCGCGCTCAGCCTGCGCACGCGCGAAGTCTATTTCATCATGGTGACCCTGGCCTTCGCCCAGATGGCCTACTTCGTGTTCCACGACACCCCGATCGGCGGCGGCAGCGACGGCATGTACCTGATGATGCGCCCGGTGCTCAAGGCCGGCGACACGGTGCTGGCCGACTTCGAACAGCCGCTCCACCTCTACTTCGCCGCCCTCGGCCTGCTGGTGCTGTGCTACGCCTTCCTCGCGCTGGTGCTGCGCTCGCGCTTCGGGCATGCGCTGGCGGGCATCCGCATCAACGAGCAGCGCATGCGCGCGGCCGGCTTCCAGACCTACCGCTACAAGCTGGCCGCCTTCGTGCTGGCGGGCGCGCTGGCGGGCGTGGCGGGCTTCCTCTACGTCTCGAAGAACGGCGTGGTCAACCCGGAACTGCTGTCCTGGCACGAGTCTGGCGCGGTGCTGATGATGATCATCCTCGGCGGCCTGGGCTCGCTGCGCGGGGCCGTGATCGGCGCCGCCGCCTTCGTGCTGCTCAAGGAATTCTATTCGTCCGAAGCGCTGCTCGGCCCGGCCATCGCCGGACGCTGGCAACTGACCCTCGGCCTGACCATGATCGCCTTCGTCGCCCTGTTGCCGAAGGGGCTGGTCGGCATCGGCCGGCGCTTCTCCCTCAAGCGGGGCCGCCCATGAGCGACCAGAGCATGAGCGCCACTCCCCTGATGCAGGCCAGCGGCCTGACGCGCCGCTTCGGCGGCCTGGTCGCCGTCGACGGCGTCTCGATCGACCTGCACTGCGGCCAGGTGCACGCGGTGATCGGCACCAACGGCGCCGGCAAGTCGACCCTGATCAACCTGCTGTCCGGCGAAATCCCGCTGTCCTCCGGCCAGATCCGCCTCGACGGCAGGGACATCACCGGGCTGTCGCAGCCGCGCCGCGCGCGCTCGGGCGTGGGCCGCAGCTACCAGCGCACCACGATCTTCCCGGCCCTGTCGGTGCTGGAGAACTGCCGGCTCGCGGCCCAGGCCGCGCGCCAGAAGCCCTGGAGCCTGTGGCAGGGTGCCCAGTCCTGCCGCGCCAGCCTCGAGGAGGCGCGCGCCGCGCTGGACGCCACCGGCCTGTCCGACGCCCTCCACCTGAACGCCGGCAGCATGAGCCACGGGAAGAAGCGCCAGCTCGAAATCGCCATGTGCCTCGCCACCGCGCCCCAGGTGCTGCTGCTCGACGAGCCGCTGGCCGGCATGGGCGCCGAGGAGAGCGAACGCATGCTGGCCATGCTGGAGCGCCTGCGCCCCGGCCACGCCATCCTGCTGGTCGAGCACGACATGGATGCGGTATTCCGCGTGGCCGACCGCATCACGGTGATGGTCAACGGCGCCGTGATCGCCAGCGGCTCGCCCGCCGACGTGCGCTCCAGCCCCGAGGTGCAGCGCGCCTACCTGGGCGACGCCCATGCCTGAAACGTCCACGCCCCGACACCGAGAGGTTTGCCTTGCTCCAGATTAGCGCACTGAACACCTATTACGGCGACAGCCACATCCTGCAGGGGGTCGACCTCGAGATCGCGCCGGGCACCGCGGTCGGCCTGCTCGGCCGTAACGGCATGGGCAAGACCACCCTGATCCGCTCGCTGATGGGCTATGTGCCGGCGGCGTCCGGCACGGTGAGCTGGCGCGGGCGCGAGGTAACGGGCAACGCGCCGGAACGCATGGCGCGGCTCGGCATCGGCTACGTGCCCGAAGGGCGCGGCATCTTCCCCAACCTGTCGGTGCGCGAGAACCTGGTGATGACGGCGCGCCGCGGCCCCGGCGGGCGCAATGACTGGACTTACGAGCGCGTGCTGGACATCTTCCCGCGCCTGGCCGAGCGTCTCGGCCACGGCGGCCACCAGCTGTCCGGCGGCGAGCAGCAGATGCTGTCGATCGGCCGCGCGCTGATGACGAATCCGGACCTGATGATCCTCGACGAGGCGACCGAAGGCCTGGCCCCGCTGATCGTGGCGGAGATCTGGCGCGTGATCGCGGAGATCGGCAAGACCGGCATCAGCACCCTGATCGTCGACCGCAACTACCATGCGGTGCTCTCGCATACCGATTCCGCGGTGGTGCTGGAAAAGGGCCAGGTGGTGGCGCGCGGCGGCTCGGCCGGGCTGCTGGCCGAACCGGACACGCTGGCGCGCTATCTGGGGGTGTGATCGCTTCAGGGCTGCGCGGGTCCGACAGCGCCGCCAGCAAGGAGTCAGGCGCGGATCAGGAGCGAGGCAGGGCCCGCTCCTTGATGATGCCGCGGTACACGAGGAAGGTGGCGACCAGGCTGATCGCGCCGGCGAGCGCCATCCAGTAGCCGGGTGCCGCCTTGTCGCCGGTGGCTTCGATCAGCCAGGTCGACACCAGCGGCGTCAGGCCGCCGAACAGCGCCGTCGCCAGGCTGTAGGCCAGCGAAAAGCCGGTGGTGCGCACCTGGACCGGGATGATCTCGGTGAGCGCGGCGATGGTGGCGCCGTTATAGCTGCCGTACAGGAAGGACAGCCACAGCTCGACCATCACCATGTTGCCGAAGCTCGGATGGGCGATCAGCCAGGACAGCGCCGGATAGGCCGTCAGTGCCGCCAGCGCCGAGCAGACCGCCATCACCGGCCAGCGGCCGATACGGTCGGAGAGCGCGCCCATGACCGGCAGCCAGATGAAATTCGACAGGCCGACGCACAGGGTCACCAGCAGGCTGTCCGCGGTGCTCAGGTGGAGCACGCTCTTGCCGAAGGTCGGCGTGTACACGGTGATCAGGTAGAAGGCGACCGTCGTCATCACCACCAGCATGGTGCCGGCGGCGACCAGCGGCCAGTTCCAGGCGATGGTGCGCATCATCTGGCGGAAGGTCGGGTGCGACTTTTGCGCCAGGTAGGCTTCGGTCTCCTGCAGCGAGCGGCGGATATAGAAGACCACCGGGATGATCGAGCAGCCGATGAAGAAGGGAATGCGCCAGCCCCAGTCGGCGATGACGTCCTTCGGCATGGCGTTGTTGAGGCCATAGCCCAGCGCGGCGGCGAAGATCACGGCCACCTGCTGGCTGGCCGACTGCCAGCTGACGTAGAAGCCCTTGTTGCCGGGCGTCGCCATCTCGGACAGGTAGACCGACACGCCGCCCAGTTCGACGCCCGCGGAGAAGCCCTGCAGCAGGCGGCCGATCAGCACCAGCAGCGGCGCCAGCAGGCCGATGGTGGCATAGCCGGGCACGAAGGCGATCAGCGCCGTGCCGGACGCCATGATCCCGAGCGTCAGCACCAGGCCCTTGCGGCGGCCGATGCGGTCGATATAGCTGCCCAGGACGATGGCGCCCAGCGGACGCATGAAGAAGCCGGCGCCGAAGGTGGCGAAGGTCATCATCAGCGCGGCGTACTCGCTGGTGCTCGGGAAGAAGGCCTTGGCGATCTGGTGCGCGTAGAAGCCGAACAGGAAGAAATCGTACATCTCGATGAAATTCCCGCTCGTGACCCGGATGACGGCGCCGAGCCTGGACGGGGCGCGCGCCGGCGGGGATGCGGCCGGCGCCGCATGGTGCGCGTTGACGGTGGAATCGATGGACATGATGAGCTCCGCAGAAGGTTGATCAGTGGGCCGCGGCGGCCGGTTCCAGCCCGGTCGCCTCGATGGCGCCGGCGTTCGACGGCGCGGCGAGGAAGCGCAGCAGGGCCCGGGCGGCGTCCGGATGGCGGCTGCCGCGCACCACGGCGCCGGAGAATTCCGTCTTCAGCTGCACTTCCTGCGGCAGCAGGCCGACGATGTCGATGCCCTGCACGGGTTTCAGTTCGCTGCGCTGCTGGCAGCCGAAATCGGCCTCGCCGTGGGCGATGATCTCGCCGACCGGGGTCGCCGGAATCTGGGCCGCCCTGCCCTCCATCTGCTTGCGGATGCCGAGCTTGTCGAGCAGCTGGCGCCGGATGTATTCGCCGCTCGCGCTGTCCGAATAGGCCACCCGGGGCGCGGCCAGGAAGGCGGCGCGCAGGGCGTCGACGCTGCCGATGTCCGGCCTGGCGGCGCCGTGGCGGACCGCGCAGGCGATCGGCGAGTTGGCGAGGACGACCTTGCTGCCCGGTTCGAGGCGGCCTTCGGCCATCAGCTTGTCGAGGGCGTCGCCGACCATGATGACGACGTCGATCGGCTCGCCGCGCTCCAGCCGCGCCGGGATCGCGTTCTTCGTCGCGCCCATCGAAGGGCCCCATGCCGAGACCAGGTGGTCGCCGCTGGCGCGCTCGTAAGGCGCGGCCAGGTCCTTGTAGGCCTGGGCGAAACCGCCCGAGCTGACGACGTGGAGATCGGTGGCGTGGGCGGCGTTGGTGGAAGTGGCGACCAGTGCAAGCGCGGCCAGTGCCGTCATCGCGGTGTTTTTCAGGTGATGTGATCGCATGGCGGTCTCCTTGTATCGGTTATTGGTTAAAACTTCTGCATGAGGCCCAGCGTCAGGCCGGTGCCGTGGCGGTCGTTGGGACGGGAAGCGGTCAGGCCCGCGGCGTCGCCGCGCCAGACCGTGTAATCGGCTTCGAGGTAGGCGGTGGTGCGCGGCGCCAGGGTCTCTTCGACGAACAGGAAGCCGCGGTCGAAGCCGTCGTCGGGCAGGCCGCTGGCTTCGCGCCGCACGGCGTACCAGGCGGTGGTGACGAGCAGGTGCTGTCCCATGGCGCGGCTCAGGCCCGCGGACAGCACGCGCTGGTGCACGCTCTTGTCCGGGCCCGTCACGGCCTCGTTGCGGGCGGCGTTGGCCTTGAACTGCCAGGCGCCCTGCTTGAGCGCCGCGCCAACGCTCCAGGCGTCGAGCGGCATGCCCTCGCGGCTGCGGAATTGCGTCGTCGCGCCGGAGACGACCCAGTCCGGGCGCTGGTAGGCCAGGGCCACGCCGTGGCTCGACGATGCCGCCGCGTCGCCCGGCACCTCGCCGAAGGAATATGCGGCGCGTGCCTGCCAGGGGCCGAGGTTGCCGGTGTACTTGACCGTGTTGTCGAGGCGGTAGAAGTTGTCCGCGTAGCCGCTGGGACCATACTGGCGCCCGAAGGCGTGGGTACCGAAGGCGGTATTGCTCAGGCCCGCGATGTTGATGTTCGGGTTGAAGGAAGCGTCGCGCTTGCCGAGCGGGTCGACGGGAATGAGCGCATCGGACAGGAGGTTGGTCTGGCGTCCCAGTGCCAGCGTGCCGTAGGGGGAATCGAGGCCGGCCCAGGCCAGGCGGTCGAACATGCGGTCGCTCTTGGCCGAGGTGCCGGTATCGGCATTGATGCCGCCTTCGAGCCGGAACAGGGCTTTCCAGCCGCCGCCCAGCGATTCCTGGCCCTTGAAGCCCCAGCGGCTGGTGTTGTCGACGCCGCTGCTGACGGCGGTCGCCGTGCCCGGCGTGGCGGGCGTGTTCTTGGCGCTCAGGCCGCTGGTGGCGCGCAGGCCGAGGTCGGCGATGCCGTACAGCTCGACGCTGCTCTGGGCCAGGCAGGCGCCGCTCGACACGAGCAGGGCCGCAAGGATGCATGATTGACGCACTTTGTCTCCGTATGAAAAGCCTTCTTGGCGAGGCTGGTTGCTTATTGCTTATTGCTTATTGCTTATTGCGCCAATCATGCTTCATACGGGTTCATTTGATAATTGCAATTTTCCAGCGTATTCTTGCGCCATGCGCATCAATTACGAACTCCACGACTTGCAGGCCTTCGTTGCCGTGGCCGAGCGCGGCAGCTTTCGCCAGGCCGCGGACGACCTGTTCCTGTCGCAATCGGCGCTCAGCCGCCGCATCGACAAGCTGGAGGACAGCCTGGGCGTGAAGCTGTTCGAGCGCACCACCCGCCGCGTGCGCCTGACCAATGTGGGCCAGACCTTCCTGGTGAACGTGCGCACCGCGCTCGACGACCTCGAAGACGCGGTGCTGGGCGTCGCCGACCTCGCGGCCCACCGCACCGGCACCGTTACCCTCGCCTGCGTGCCGACCGCCGTCTGGCATTTCCTGCCGGAGGTACTGAAACGCTTCAGCGCGCGCTTCCCGCGCATCCGCGTGCGCGTGCACGACGAGAGCGCGCAGGACGTGCTGAACCTGGTGCTGAACGGTGAGGCCGACTTCGGCATCAACTTCGCCGGCGCCGAGAACCCGGAGATCGTGTTCGACCCGATCTACGTGGAGAGCTATGTGCTGGCGATGCGGCGCGACCATCCGCTGGCGACGCGCAAGGTGCTGAGCTGGAAGGAGACCGTCGACGAACGCTATATCTCGGTCGCCAAGTCGAGCGGCAACCGCAGCGTGATCGACGCCGCGCTGGCCGGCGTGGAAAAGCACCCCCTCATCTTCTGCGAGGTCAACCACGTGTCCGGCGTGCTGGCCCTGGTCGAAGCGGGCATGGGCGTGGCCGCGGTGCCCGGCCTGTCCGTGCTGCCGGAGCGGCTGGAGGGCATCGTCGGCGTGCCGCTGGTGAATCCGGAAATCAAGCGCACCCTGGGCCTGATCAGCAAGCGCAATCACAGCATGGCGCCGGCGGCGCGCACCCTGTTCGAGATGCTGTCCGAAGCGCTGCTGAAGCGCCCGGCCGCAAGCTGATTCAGCCCGCCTCCACCGGCGCCGAAGCGGCCAGTGGATCGAGCGTGGAACCGTCCGCCGCCCGCACGTTGCTCACCTCGAGCGTGTACTCGCCGGGCGCGAGGTCGACCACGAGGGCGACCGCCGCCGGGCGCCGCGGATGGACCTGCACCGCCCGCACCGCCGCCGCCGGATGGATGCGGTAGTTGTGCGGATTGCCGGCACCGTGCGGATGCACCGCGTCGCTGAAGGAGATGTTCAGCTGTCCGCTAGCGCCGTCGTAGCTGGCCGACACCACCTGCAGGCCGCCGGGCGTCGGCCCGCCGACGCAGCGCGGCAGTTCCTCGCCCTCGACGGCGGCGCGCATCGCCTCCAGCAGGCATTCCAGTGACTCGACGTCGGCCGGCCGGTCCTGCTTGCCAATCAGCGCCGCGACCAGTTCGCCCAGCTGGCGCGTCCCGGCCTGCATGGTCTCGCGCCAGGCGTTGCCGCCCTGGAGCGCACTGCCGGCGACCACGGCGATGCCTTCGTACAGTGCGCGCCCGGTTCCCGGCGGTTTATCGAGCGGCCGCGAGCCGCCCTGGTCCGCCAGACAGGCGGCGCCGAAGGCCAGCGCCACCGCCATCGCGCCGTCGTACAGGGCTTCCAGGCGCAGGAGTCCACCGCCAATGACGACGGTCTTCTGGCCGTATTCGGTGAACGCGAACACGTTCGGACGCTGGCTGGTCCAGTCGACGTGAAAGCGGATGCCGGGACAGAAGGTCGCGTAAAGACGCGAGTAGTAGGCCGCCATCCAGCGGTTGGTGGCGTCCGACATCGGCCGCGCCGGCACGTCCGGCTCGAGCAGCCGCGCCTCCTGCCTGGGCGTGAACAGCGTCGCCGCGCGCGGCGGGATGACGGTGGCCGACTCGATGTCGGGCACGAACTCCGGATGCACGACCGGACCGGCGTCCAGGTCGACGGCGGCGCCGAAAGCCGAGCGGCACACCGTGGCGTGGCGGGATCGGTAGGCCGCGGTGCCGACCGCCGGATGGTCGGCGCTGGACGCCAGGTGAGGCTGCATCGACTCGGCATGCTGGTAGCGCTGGAGCGCGAAGTCGCCGCAGACGACGCCGTTGACGATGATGAAGTGCTTGTCCAGGCTGCCGCGGAATTCCCCATAGTCCGGCACCTCGGTCGCGATATGGTGCACGGCGCCGAAATAGCTGCCGCTGTGAATGCGCGCGACCGGCACCGCCCGCCCTTGCGGATCGACCAGGCAGTCGGTCCCCGGCACCAGCTGGTCGGCCCGCTTCAGGATGCCGCCGCCAGCCAGCAGGAACAGCTGGTTGGGCGACGCCACCATGGCCTGGCGGCGCTGGCCCGGCTGCTGGCCGCCGTACTCGATGTAGAACATCACGTTGCCGACGCCGGTGGTATTCGGCGGCGAGCCGGCGCTGAACTGCACTTCGCGGGCCGACCATTCCCATTCCACGCCATGCCGGACGGCGGTCAGCACCTGGTTGCCGATCACGATCTCGTCCATCGGCCGGTTGCCGCCCGGGACCGCGACCAATGCGGTGGAAGCGAAGTAAGGCCAGCCGCCCTCGGCGGATTTCAGGCTCCAGGCCTGGCGCTGGCGCTTGCGCTCGTCCCCGCTGTGCGGCGGCCGGTCGGTGGTCGATGTCATGCTGTTTCCCCTTGCTTGATTGACGGCGGACGAACTGTAGGGGAATCGCCGTGCAGATACCTTCCGGTTTCCTTCCGGATGCTAAGCGTTTGATTTCAAAGATTAAAAAAGACACGGGCCACGACAATGCGCGGCCCGTATTTCATGCTGGAAGAGCGAAGCTCAGTGCATCATGGCGGGACCGGGGTGTTGTCTTCCTGCGGATCGAAACGGACCACCGCGCCCGTCAGGGTGTTCGTGTACACGATGAAGAACTTGAAGGTCTCGGCGACGGGCAGGCTCGGGAACAGCGTCATCACCGACTGCCCGGCCGGGCCGGGGATGGTTTCCAGCGCCGGTGCGCCGGCCGGATTCGGCTCGACGCCGGTGATCGTCCAGCCGTTCAGGCTGGACTGGTAATCCAGCAGGAACAGCGTGTTGGTCGCGCGCGTCTGGTCCAGGTGGCACCTCGACGTGGCGGTGCGCGTGACGCCGTCGACCGGCGACCAGTAGCTGTACCTGACTTGGGCGTCGTCCGCGCTGCGGCCGCAGATCGCGATCGTGACGCTGCGTTGTGGTGTAGCCGTCTTCATGACTTCCCTTTCGTTTTGCTTTGTAAAGACAGGAATTGCAGATAGCCGCGGTCGGCGAAGCCGAAGCTCTTGAGGCGCCCGGCCGCCTGCCCGGCGGGACCGTCCTGGCCGAGACAGTAGTTGGCCCTGACCCAGGGCTCGAGCACATAGTAGTCGCGCGAGGACGGCGCGTCCGGCCCCAGCATGTCGACGACGCCACGGCAGGCCGTGCGCGCCGCGGCGCCGTCGCCCGCGGCATTGTCGACGTCGGCCGACACCAGCAAGGCCCGGATCAGGGCCTGGCCCAGGGTCTTGTTTGCCTTGTTGGCGGCGTGGAGTTCACGCAGCCGCGCCAACGCAGCCTGGATTTCTTCGCGTGCGGGCCCGGCCCGGCCGTCCTGCAGCAGCAGTTCCGCCAGCCAGGCCTGGGTCAGGCCCGCCGTTCGCGCCCAGGTGGCGTTTTTCGGATCCCTTGCCGCCAGGCCGGCCATGCGCGCATGCAGATCCCGCATCGCGGCGACGGCGCGGGCGCTGCCTTCGGTGCGCGCCATGATGACCAGCTCCTGCAATTCCAGCCCACCGGCTTCGGCCTGCCAGCCGAGATTCTTCTCGTCCGCCTTCGCAAGTCCTGCCATCAGCAGGCGCGCGGCCCGGTAGTCGTGCAGCGCCGCCTCGTCCTGACCCTGTGCCAGGCGGTTGGCGGCCCGGTGCTGGAGCGCCCAGGCCTCGCTCCTGGCCCACAGCGCCTCGCCCGGCGCCATTGCCCGCAGCCGCTGGACGATCGCCATCTCCTCTTCATACAGTGCGCCCGCGGCACTCAACTCGCCCAGCGCCTGTCTGGCGGCGCCCAGCCACGAAACGCTTCCCGCCAGCTCTTTCAACAGCGGCCGGTCGTTCGGCTGGCGCTCGAGCACACGGCGCTTGAGGGCGATCGACTGTTCGAATTCACGCGCCGCGGTCTGGGGATCGCCACCCGAAACCGCCAGCGAGCCGAGATTGTTGTGGGCGTAGGACTGCTCCATCCACCACGTCACGTTGCCGGGCTCGAGGCGGCTCAGGTCGTCGCTGAAGCGGCGGTAGTCCTGCCAGTGCGCGGCAGCCTTGTCGAAGTCGCTGCGGTCCTTCGCCACCTGCCCAAGCCAATACGCATTCACACCCAGGTTCTTGAGCACCTCGACGTTCGCCGGCGCGCGGCCATGCTGTTCCATGAGAATGCGCTGGCCCGCGTCCAGCGCCTGCACCGCGCCTTTGGAATCGCCGCGCGCGCGGCGCACTTCGGCGATGACCTGCAGCGCCTGCGCGCGCTGCGCCAGCGCGGTCATGCTCGACTCCTGTTCGCCCCTGGCGCCGAGGTAGTCGAGGGCCTTGGTGCTGACGCCGTCGAGCAGGTCGAGGCGGCCGAGAGGGCGCAGCTTGTCCGCGAAGTCGCCCAGCATATAGCCCATCAGGCCTTCGGCCTCGAGGCGGCGCTGCTCGGCCAGCTTGCGCGAGGCGGTGGCGCTGATGCCCAGCGCCAGCGCCAGCAGCGCAAGCACGACGATGCTGCCCATGGCCATCAGCCGCAGGCGCTCGCCCCTGCGTGCGCGGTGCAGCGACAGGCGGATCAACTGCGCCTGGTCTTCGCTCAGCGCGAACTGGCCGGACTCCTGCAACGTCCGCGCCGCTTCCAGTTGTTTACCGCGCGGCAGCAGCAGCTCGGCGCTGCGCCCTTCGCGCACCCAGCGCGCGGCCTGGTTGGCCAGCCGCGCATGCTCCAGCAAGGCGCTCTTGTGGACCTCGATCCATTCGCGCATGCGCGGCCAGCGCCGCAGGATGGCTTCGTGGGCGATGCCGAAACCGGGCACCTCGCCCAGCAGCTCGCTGACGAACAGGCGCGATTCGACCAGGGCGTCGACCACCCGGCGCTCGGCCTCGCCGCGCAGCGCCGACCACGGCGCCCGGCGGCTGGTCACGGTCTCCTCGTTGGCGGCGATGACCACCACCAGCGACATGACGCGCTCCAGCGCGGCCTTTTGCGCCTCGTCGAAGCGGGCGACCACCTGCTCGGCGCGCTGGGCGATCGCGCCCTCGACGCCGCCGAGCTGGCGGAAGGCGTCGAAACCCAGCTCGCCGCTGTCGCTGCGCAGGGCATACAGCTCCTGCAGGCAGTACTGCAGCAGCGGCAAGGCGTCCGGGCTGGCGGCGGCGCTTTCGCACAGCACGTCGTCCAGGCGCGCCTGGCTCTGCGGATCGGTGCCGAAGGAGAGTCCGGCGGCGGCCACCGGCAGGCGGATGATCTGGGCGATCTCGGCGAACGTCGGCGGCGCCAGGTCGAAGTGGGCGCCATGCGGCTTCCCGTCCATCAGCAAAGGATGGCGGGCGATGTGCGGATAAAAATCGTTGCGGCAGCCGATCACCAGCAGGGCCGCGCCGCTGCGGGCCACGGCTTCGATGGTGCCCAGCAGCGCGTCGCGTTCCGCGTCCGTACAGCGGCCCGGCGCGAACAGGGCCTCGGCATGGTCGATGAAGATGCCGAAGCGCAGCTGGCCGTAGTCTCTCTGCCCCGCGGCCAGGGCTTGCGTCATCTGGCGCAGCACGCCTTCACGGTCGTGTTCGAGGCGCGCCGCGAGGGACATCGCGCTGTCGCCGGGGAACACGCCGTCATCGCCGGCCTGCAGGTCGAGCATGGCGCCGGCCAGGGCGACCAGCAGGCTCTGCTCGCCCTGCTCGGCGAGATCGAAGACGGTGGTGGACAGCAGGGCCGCTTCGCCGCCGCGCAGCGCCGGCGCCAGCGCCGGGAACAGGCCGGCGCGGACCAGCGAGGACTTGCCCGAGCCGCTGGGCCCGAGCACCAGCTGCAGCGCCAGCCCCGCCCCGATCTGGGCGTCCACCGACTTCAGGAGCCGGCGGATGGCCTCGTCGCGGCCGAAGAAGACCTGGGCATGCGTTTCATCGAAGGCGGCCAGCCCGCGGAACGGGGTCCGGTCCGCCCACCTGCCGGCCGTCCCCTGCCCCGATTTGCCGAAGCTGACCGGGGCCAGGGTGCGGTAGCCGCGCTTGCGCACGGTTTCGATGTAGCTGGGCGCACTGGCGGTGTCGCCGAGCAGGCGCCGCAGCTGGGCGAGGATCTTGTGGACGGGATTGTCGCCGTAGACGTCGGTGCGCCAGCATTGCGCCAGCAGTTCATCGGCGCTGACGATCTTGCCGGCCGCCTTGCACAGCACCACGAGCACTTCCATGGCCCGCGGCTCCATCTGCCGGCGTTCCCCCGATTGGTGAATGCTGTTGGTCGAGGGGTCGACCACCCATTCGCCAAAGAGAAATTGCTGTGATTCCATTACGGGGGACAGATGCAAAAAAACAAAATAATGATTCTGAGCATCATATCATCCCGACATGCAAAATGGGAAAGGCGGCGTCGCACATTCCACACCCGGCTATAATAGCGGCTGGGTGATCGTACCGCCCGGTACGACAGGATTCGCGCTGGTCGGGCCGCCACGCGGTCAAATCACGCCCATATGACCCGCTTCCTCTCGAATACTTTCCAAGAATTTGCCGCATCCGGAAAAGCCGGCGGCACCGTCCTGATCCTCTGCACCCTCGTCTCCCTCCTGCTTGCGAACTCGCCGCTGGGCGGGCAATACCTGCATTTCTGGCAGCAGCCCTTGGCCGGCCTGACGGTGGAAAACTGGGTCAACGACGCCTTGATGGCGGTGTTCTTCCTGCTGATCGGGCTCGAACTGGAACGCGAGCTGTACAACGGCGAACTGTCCGAGCTGAAGAACGCCCTGCTCCCCATCGTGGCGGCGGCCGGCGGGATCGTCGTCCCGGCGCTCATCCATTTCGGCCTGAACCACGGCACGCCGACGCAGGCGGGGCTCGGCATCCCGATGGCCACCGACATCGCCTTCGCCCTCGGCGTGCTGGCCCTGCTGGGCAGCCGCGTGCCGGCCTCGCTGAAGATCTTCCTTACGGCCCTGGCGGTCATGGACGACCTCGGGGCCATCGTCGTGATCGCTCTCTTCTATACGGCGGAAGTCTCGCTCGGCTGGCTGGCCGCGGCGCTGGCGGTGTTCGTCCTGCTGGTGCTGCTGAACCGGATGGGACGCGTGATGGCCCTGGCGCCCTATCTGCTGGGCGGTGTCCTGATGTGGTTCTGCATGCTGAAGTCCGGCGTGCACGCGACCATCGCCGGCGTCCTGCTGGCCTTTGCGATCCCGTATTCCGCCAGGAGCGACGACGAGACTTCGCCATCGCACCGGCTCGAACACCTGCTGCACAAGCCGGTGGCCTTCCTGATCCTGCCGGTCTTCGCCCTGGCAAACACGGGCGTGACGATCGGCGCGGACTGGGTGCAGGGACTGATGACGTCCAACAGCCTGGGCATCGTCCTCGGCCTGGGCGCCGGAAAACCGGTCGGGATCGTGCTGGCGAGCTTCGCCGCCGTGTCGCTCGGGCTGTGCCGCCTGCCGCCCGGCCTGGCCTGGCGCCACGTGCTCGGCGCCGGCCTGCTGGGCGGGATCGGCTTCACCATGTCGATCTTCATCACCAATCTCGCCTTCACGGGCGAGGCCGGCATCGTCAACGGGTCGAAGATGGCGATCCTGGTCGCCTCGCTGGTATCCGGCGTGGCCGGCTTCACATGCTTAAGGCTGGCCGGCGCGGCGGCAGGCGATCCAACGACCCCGCGTGCAGTTTGAACACGCCGACGGCGTCCGACAGGTGATGCGCCTCCTCTTCCAGGCTCGCCGCCGCCGCCGCGGCCTCCTCGACCAGCGCGGCGTTCTGCTGGGTGGATTGATCCATCTCGACGATGGCAATGTTGACCTGCTCGATGCCCGTGCTCTGCTCCGCGCTGGCGGCGGCGAATTCGTTCATCAGCGCGGCCACCTTGTTCACCGAGCCGACGATGTCGCTCATCGTGCTGCCGGCCTGGTCGACCAGGCGGCCGCCGGCGTCGACCTTGGCGACCGAGTCCTCGATCAGCGCCTTGATCTCCTTGGCCGCGCCGGCCGAGCGCTGCGCCAGGTTGCGCACCTCGGCCGCCACTACGGCGAAGCCGCGGCCCTGTTCGCCGGCACGCGCCGCTTCCACCGCGGCGTTGAGCGCGAGGATATTGGTCTGGAAGGCGATGCTGTCGATCACGCCGATGATCTCGACGATCTTGGCCGAGCTTTGCTTGATCGCCCCCATGGTCGAGACCACCTCGGTGACCACCTCGCCGCCCCGGCTGGCGTGGTCGGCGGCCGACACGACGAACTGTCTTGCCTGGCGCGCGTTGTCGGCGTTGGTCTTGACGATCGAGGTCAATCCTTCCATCGACGAGGCGGTTTCTTCGAGGCTGCCGGCCTGCGCTTCGGTACGCGAGGACAGGTTCAGGTTGCCGGCGGCGATCTGCGCCGAAGCCGTCGCGATGGTGTCGGTGCTCGAACGGACCGCGCTCACGGTGTGCGTGAGGCTGGCCACCATGGTCTTGAGCGCCTCCATCAGGCGTCCGGTTTCGTCGCCGCGCGTGACCTCGATCCTCATCGTCAGGTCGCCCTGGGCGACGGTTTCGGCGAGCGCCACCGCTTCGCCGATCGGCCTGGTGACCGACTTCGTGATCAGGTAGCCGGCAAGGGCCGAGACGACCGTCGCCAGGGCCAGCAGCGCCAGCATGAGAACGGTGGCGTCGTGCGACGCTTCGGAGGCCTCCTGGCCCAGCCGGTCCACGCGTTCGGTTTCGTGCTTGAGCAAGGCGTCGAGACGGCCGAAATAGGCGTTTTGCAGCGGGATCACGGTGGCGAACAGGAAGTCGATGGCGGCTGCGCGATCGCCCTTGTTGAACTGGTCGATGGCTAGCGCGCGCTTGGCGGTGAAGGCCGCGAAGGCACTGCCCTGGTCGCCGAGCAGCTTCCTTTCTTCGTCCGAACTCATCAGCTGGCCGAGCTTGCCGGCGGCTTCGCTGCCGACGCGGTCGGCATCGAGCACGGCGTCGAAGAACTTGGCCGATTGCGCCGGGTCGGTTGCCAGCATGGCATTGCGCAAGGCCTGCGCGCCGCGGTTGGCGTAGCTGCGCATGACGTTGGTCTGCTCAACCGCCACATAGCGCTGCTTGACGATCTGGTCGGTGAGCGCGCTGGTGTGACGGATGCGGTTAATGCCGATCAGCGACATCAGCAACATGATGGCGATCGTGATGCTGAAGCCGATCGCCAGGCGCGAACCGATACGGAAATTCGAAAGCATAGGGTCTTTCTTGAGGTGAAGCAGTTCGGGACAAAATGCAACACTTGCCCCGCTGCCGATACGCGCGGATTTGTCATGATGCTCACATTTTTGCATCGCGCGTATCATGTTGGCATGGTGTCCACTTCCATGAGAGGCCCAATGAACAGTTTGCTGGTCTTCGATTACGAAACGACGGGCCTGGATCCGAGCCGTGACCGGCCGATGCAGTTCGCCTGCGTTCGCACCGATATGGAACTGAAGCTCATCGGCAAGCCGATGACCCTGTACTGCAAGCCTTATCCGGACCTGCTGCCCGACCCCGATGCCTGCGTCATCACCGGCATCACGCCGCAGTTGTGCGAGGAAGCGGGCCTCCCGGAACTGCAGTTCGTGGCGGAAGTCCGCCGCCAGATGACGATGCCGGGAACGATTTCTTTCGGCTACAACTCGATCGCCTTCGACGACGAGATCACGCGCTTCATGTTCTGGCGGAACCTCATCGATCCTTATGCCCGCGAATGGAAGGATGGATGCGGCAGGTGGGACCTGATCGGGCTGGTGCGCGCCGTCCACGCCCTGCGCCCCGACACGCTGGAGTGGCCGCGCGACGACCAGGGCAAGCCGTCGTTCAAGCTGGCGCGCCTCAGCAAGGCGAACGGCCTGCCGCACGAACTGGCGCACGATGCGCTGTCCGACGTCGGCGCCACCATCGGGCTCGCACGGCTGATCCGGCAGCGGCAGCCGGCGCTGTACGCGCATTGCTTCTCGATGCGCGACAAGGCCTTGGCGCTACAGGAAATGGACCCGGAACGGCAGGCGCCCTTCCTCCATGTCGGACGCGGCTCGCCGGAAACCGCCGGGGTCAGGATCATGATGCCGGTCGCGGCCCACCCCACCAACAGGAACGAAGTCATCGCCTGGGACCTGGCCGGGGATCCGCGCCAGCTGCTCGACATCGACGCCGAGACCCTGCGCAGGCGCCTGTTCACCAGGCAGGAAGACCAGCCCGCGGGCTTCAGCCGCATGCCCATCCACTGCATCGCCGCGAACAAGTCGCCGGCCGTGTTCAGGAAGCTGGATCTCCTGTCGCCGGAGCGGGCGGCCGAGCTGAGCATCGATCTCGATGCGGCGCTGGCGAACGTCCCCGACATGCGGGAGGTGCTGCAGGCGGTCGACCTGCCCCGGCTGCTGCAGGTGGCGTTTACGCCGCCATCCTTCGACGGCGATCCCGAAGAGGCCCTGTACGCGGGCTTCATCGGCAACGACCGCCGCACCCTCGACCAGCTGTTGACCCTGGATCCGGCCAACCTGGCGTCGGTCAGGCCGGAGTTCAGCGATCCCAGGCTGACCGCCCTCTTCCTGCGCTACAAGGCGCGCCACTATCCGGCCTTCCTGTCCCAGCGGGAGCAGGACAAGTGGGAAGAGCACCGCTTCGACAAGCTGATCTCGGGCTATCCCGGCAGCCGCACGGTCTCGATGGTCCGGGCCGCGGTCGCCGATTGCCGGCGCAGGCTGGGCCAGGCGGGCGAGCCCCTCGATGCCGCCAAAGTTGACATCCTCGACCAGGTGCTGGCGTATGCGAACGGCCTGGCGGCCGCGATCGATCCTTTCGATACCGCCGGCCCGGCCGAGCCTCCGTCCCCTGCTCCGCCGGCGCCCGCCGCGCCCGTACCGTCCGCGACGCCGGTCCAGCCCGACCTGTTCGGCGGCGCGGATGTGACGCCGTCCGCGGGCCGGACCAGGAAACGTCGATAGGCGGATGGCGCCGGCCCATTCGCTCAGGTATTGCGCAGGCGGGCGAGCTCCGGGCTGGCGGCGTAGGCCGATGCGAGTTGTCCGGTCAGCCGCTGGACGTCGAAGCGGCCCGCGTAGCGGCTGCCCTCCCGCAGCTGGTAGCGGATGGTGAGGCGCCCCTGGTCGTCGGCCTCGAGAAGGTAATGGTCGGCCAGCCCTTCGGGCGGCGGCGGAAGCGGCATGCCGATGCGCTCCATGAAGCTCGTCAGCTCGCCCGTCGCCCGCACGCGCACGGAGAAGGCTTTTGCGCGCACCATGGGATCGTCGGGATCGAGTGCGGCAAGGGCAAGCGCCTGCGCGCGCACTGCCGCGCCGAGGCGCAAGCTCAGTTCGTCGTGAGCATGCGCCGGTAGTCCGGTGGCGTAGCGGACCGCGCCCGGGCCGGCGTTGCCTGGCAGTGTGATGGTGTCGAAGAGTGTGGCGACATCTTCGTCCTGCAGGGTTTCGCGGTAGCCTGGATGCAGCGCCGATATGCTTACTTCAGCGTGGGGATCGTCGGCCAGGCAGCGCTCGCGCAGCGCCTGGTAGGCGGGGTCGGCTTCGAGTGCCGGGCCGGGAAAACGCAGCTCGCGCTCGAGCCGCGTGCCGTCGTACTCCGGCACGCGCGCGGCGCGGAATTCCTCGCGGGTCGACCCGGGCGTCGGCCAGCGCTTGTGGTAGGCGGCGAAGGCCTTGCAGATGCCGAGGTAATAGCCCAGGTTGCGCAGGGTTTCGGGCTGGACGAAGGGCAGGTCCAGTTGGGAGGTCGAGGCATTGTTTCGTCTGGTCCTTGGTTTCGTTTGCATGGCGGCTGATTTCAGGACTTGATGGGATATGACGAATCATCCTCCCGATTGCAGACCGCCCGCGCACGAGCGTGCGCGCGGTGGGCGGCTCGGAGACGCATGCCGGAATCAACCGTCCGGCAATGCGGCTTGCGCGAGCTGCCGGATCATGTTCTTCACGGCCGGAGCGCGCTCATTGCGGCGGAACACGGCCGCCAGATCGGAGGTAATCGCGTCTCCGGCGAGCGGCTTGAACACGACGTCGGGCAACAGGACGGTCGTGACCAGCACGTCCGGCACCACCGCGACACCGGTGCGCATCGAGACTTCGGCCAGCACCGCCACCAGGCTGCCGGGCGTGGCGACGATCCTGGGGCTGAATCCGCCGCGCCGTCCCACCTCGCGCGTGCCCAGCTCCTGTTCGGGCACGACGAAGCTCTCGTCGGCCAGCTGCTGCGGCAGGATCGGCGACACCGCCGCGGCAAGCCGGTGATCAGCAGGCAGGGCCACGCAGAACCGGTTACGCTGCAGGACATGGACGCCGAGTTCGTCCGGCAGCGCGATCGGCAGGCGCACGAAGCCGATGTCGACCTGCCCGCCCGCGACCAGGTCGGGCAGCCGCCCCATCGGCACTTCTTTCGCTTCCAGCTGGACTTCCGGCCATGCCGCGCAAAAGCGCAGCATTTGCTGCTGCAGGATGCCGGCAAACACGGCCGAGCCGACATAACCCAGTTTTATCCAGCCGAGCTCGCCGCGGCCGGCGCGCCGCCCGACGTTCAGCGCCCGGTCGAATTGCGCAAGGCTGGCGCGCGCTTGCTCGAGAAACAGCTGGCCGGCCGCCGTCAGGCTCACGCTGCGCTTGGTCCGCAGCAGCAGCCTTGCGTCGAGCACCCTTTCGACCTCCTGGATCTGTACCGTCAGCGTCGACGGCGCGATGCCAAGCCGCTCGGCGGCGCGCGCGAAATGCAGCTCCTCAGCCACGACCACGAAATATCGGAGGTGTCGCAGGTCCATATGCGCTTCCAGCTTTCAGTATTCGGTATTAGCGAATTATTTCATCTTTTTGCGTGATTGAAGCTAATTGAATCCTCGGTTGTAATGGCGATTGACCCAAGCAAACGGAGCCCATCGCTATGCCCTCTCGACAACTCGCCCTCGATCTACCGGTGAGCCGCGCCCGTGCTTCTTCCACGGCACTGCTGTTGACCGCATCGCTGGGCTGCGCCGTGACTGTCCTCGACACCAACCTGGTCGGCATGGTCCTCCCAGCCATCGCAAGGGACCTGAACGCCACCTTTGCCGACATCGAATGGGTCGTCAGCACCTACCTGCTGTGCTTTGCAGCCCTGCTCCTGCCGGCCGGTGCGATTGCCGACCGTTGCGGACGCAAGCTCGTGCTGCTTACAGGCCTGACGGGGTTCGCGATTGCTTCGCTGGCCTGCGCCGTGGTCTCCACCGCGCAGGGCCTCTACCTCGCGCGCGCGGCGCAGGGCGTGGGTGCGGCATTCTTGCTCGCCCCTTCCCTGGCGGTGATCGGCCACGCCTTCCACGGCGAGGCGGACCGCGCCCGGGTATGGGCGGTGTGGGGCGCCATCATGGGATTGACGATGGTGCTGTCGCCTCTCGTCGGCGGCGTCATCAGCCATGCGCTGGGCTGGCGCTGGGCCTTCCTGATCAACCTGCCGGTGTGCGCGGGGCTGGCGCTCGCCGTGCTGCGCTGGGTGCCCGAATCGCGCAACCCGGAACGGCGCAGCGTCGACTTCCCGGGCGTCCTGCTGTTCTCGGCAGCGATGTTTGCGTTTACCTGGGCCTTGATCGGCGGCCCGGCGGAAGGCTGGACCAGCGCCCCGGTGCTGCTGCGCTGCCTGGCCGGCGCCAGCCTGTTCGCGCTGTTCGTCGGCGTCGAACGCCGGACGTCGGCGCCGATGCTGGATCTGGCGCTGTTCCGCAACCGCCGCTTCATCGGGGGCATCGTCGCGATGCTGGCGTATGCGGCGTCGGCACAGGTCATGGCCTCCCTTTTGCCCCTCTATCTGCAGAACGCGCGCGGCGCGCTGCCGCTCGCGGCGGCCGTACGCATGCTGCCGTTCGCACTGTCGATGCTGGTGTTTCCCCAGGTGGGGCGCTGGCTCGCGGCGTCCATGCCCGCTTACCGGATCCTGACGCTCGGACTGCTGGTCGTCGGCGCCGGCAACCTGGTCATGGCGTACTCGGCACGCACGACCGGCGCGGGCGTCCTCGACGCCGTCGGGATGGCGATACTGGGGGCCGGCGGCGGCCTGCTCAACGGCGAAACGCAGAAGGCCATCATGGGTGCGGTGCCGGCCGAGCGCGCCGGCATGGCATCGGGAATCAGCACGACCTCGCGCTTCTGCGGCATCCTCCTCGGCTTCGCAAGCCTCGGATCGGTGCTGGCCAGCGGCGTACGCGGCCTGCTGCTGGAAGGCCTGCCGCGGCTCGGCCTGCCTGTGGCGCCCGCCATGGTCGAACGGCTGGTGGCCGGCGACCTCGGGCACGCTGTCGGCGCCGCCAAGGGCCTGCCGGCTCCCGCCCTCGAATCCCTGGTCCGCGCCGGCTTCGGCGCCGGATTTGCGCACGCCTTCATGCTTGCCGCCGTGACGGCCGCCGCGGCCGGCCTGCTTGTCCATGGTTGCATGCGGCCGGCGTCACGGGGCCGCGCGGCTGCATGAGTCGGTGTGCAGGGCGGCGTGTATGCCGCGGAAAACGAAAAAGCGACCTGGCGGTCGCTTTTTTGTTTGAATCTCTGGCGGAGRCGGTGGGATTCGCCTACATTCCGCAGGCCGCCCGCGCGCAAGCATGCGCGCGGCTTCGAATCCCACCCGCAGGGCGCGCAGGCGCCCTGCTCGCCTGTTCTGCCGCGGAAAACAAAAAAGCGACCTGGCGGTCGCTTTTTTGTTTGAATCTCTGGCGGAGGCGGTGGGATTCGAACCCACGATACAGGTTTAAGCCCGTATGCTTCCTTAGCAGGGAAGTGCCTTCGGCCACTCGGCCACGCCTCCAGTCAGCTCTTAACAGTGTTGCTCGTTGTCGCTGAGTGCACGCATATTAATGGCCACACTTCATTTGGTCAAGGAAGCACGGCCAATTTTTTTGAAAAAGTTAAGCTTTCTCCAAGTCAAACGCTTTATGCAGGGCGCGTACCGCCAGCTCCATGTATTTCTCGTCGATCAGGACCGAAATCTTGATCTCGGAGGTCGAGATCATCATGATGTTGATGCCCTCTTCCGCCAGGGTGCGGAACATCTGCGAGGCGACGCCGACGTGGCTGCGCATGCCGACGCCGACCGCCGAGACCTTCGACACTTTCGCATCGCCCAGCAGGCGGGTGAAGCCCAGTTCTTCCTTGTTCGCTTCGAGGACGCCCAGGGCGCGCTGGTAGTCGTTGCGCGAGACCGTGAAGGTGAAGTCCGTTTTACCGTCTACCGACACGTTCTGTATGATCATGTCGACCTCGATGTTCGCGTCCGAGACGGGGCCGAGGATGTGGTAAGCGACGCCCGGCTTGTCCGGGACGCCCAGGACGGTGATTTTGGCTTCATCGCGGTGGAAGGCGATGCCGGAGATGACGGCTTGTTCCATGTTGTTTTCTTCCTCAAACGAAATCAGGGTGCCCGAGCTGGCTTCTTCTTCGAGCGGCATCAGGGGATCGGTCAGCGACGACAGCACGCGGGTCGGGACGCGGTAGTTGCCGGCGAATTCCACGGAGCGGGTCTGCAGCACTTTCGAGCCCAGCGAGGCCAGTTCCAGCATCTCCTCGAAGGTGATCTTGTGCAGGCGGCGCGCCTCGTCCACCACGCGCGGGTCGGTGGTGTAGACGCCGTCGACGTCGGTGTAGATCAGGCACTCGTCGGCCTTCATCGCGGCCGCGATCGCCACCGCCGAGGTGTCCGAGCCGCCGCGGCCCAGGGTCGAGATATTGCCTTCGTCGTCCACACCCTGGAAGCCGGTGATGATCACGATCTTGCCGGCCTCGAGGTCGCCGCGCACGCGCGAGTCGTCGATCGACTGGATGCGCGCCTTGGTGAAGGCGGAATCGGTCTTGATGCCCACCTGCCAGCCGGTGTACGAGACCGCATCCTTGCCGCGTGCCAGCAGCGCCATCGCCAGCAGGCCGACGGACACTTGCTCGCCGGTCGAGGCGATCATGTCTAGCTCGCGCGGATCCGGCTGCGCCATGATCTCTTTTGCCAGGCCGATCAGGCGATTGGTTTCGCCCGACATGGCGGAGGGGACGACGACGATCTGGTGGCCGGCGTCGTGCCATTTGGCGACGCGCGCAGCGACGTTCTTGATGCGGTCCGTCGATCCCATCGACGTGCCGCCGTATTTGTGGACTATTAAAGCCATGACAGTGGGGATTTCCGCTTGTAAAAATAGAAGGGGTCTTAAACTCTACATGCTGCGGTGCAGAATCACAATACGTGGTAATGCGAAATCTATACCTTATTGGAATAAGGTAATGCAGAAAGTGCATATTAGCGCTTTCCGCCCACCTTCACAGGGCTTGCCAGCGCAGGGCGATGCGCCCTTCCCCTTGTTCGACGTGCCGGCAATCCATCCCCAGCCCGGCGGCGAACAGCAGGTCGAAGCCGGTGCTGACGATCGGCAGGCGCGAACGCTCCCACACCGGCACATTGGCCGCCTGGAACAGTTGCTTCAGGCCGCGGGTCGGACGGTTCGGCGCCAGCTTCAGGCGCTCGCCGCCCTTGCGGAAGTCGATCTCCAGCGGGCGGCCGCGCAGCCAGTCCGGCTGGAGCCCAGTATCGGCCACATCGAAATGCAGCACCCCGCCGTAGTCCGGGAAGGCGATGCTGGGCTCGCCGTTCCAGCGGAAGGCCTGGGCATGCTTGACGATGATGCCTTCGTCGTCGGGATCGCGCAGGCCGGCCAGATCCTTCTGCTTCGGCACCAGGTAGAGACGGTCGCGGTAGCGGCGCGCATCGACTTCCGGATGCGACACCAGCGGTTGGGCATCCTCGCGCGCCGACAGCAGCTGCCCCACCATCTGCTCCAGCCAGGCGGTCGAGGGCATGCCCAGGCGGCGCACCGAGAACCAGTGGCGCAGCAGGTTGTTGACGCGGTCGCGGCTGAAGTTGCGCAGGCGCGCCAGGTCGAGGCCCTCGCCCACCAGGCAGGCCGCCAGGTCCTGCCCGGCCAGCTCGTCCAGCAGGCGCTGGGCGGACTGCGCATGGGCGCCGCTGCGGGCGATGCGGCGCTGGAAGCCCGGGAAGGCCTGGGCCAGCACCGGCATCACCTGGTGGCGCAGCGCGTTGCGGGCGTAGCGCGGATCGCTGTTGGATTCGTCCTCGACCCAGGCGATCTGCTGCGCCGCGGCAAACGCTTCCAGTTCGGCGCGCGCCACCGCCAGCAGCGGACGCGCCATCACCAGGCGCTCGTCGCCGAGCAGGCCTGGTGCGCGGTTGGATGCATCCATGCCGGACAGGCCGGCCGGGCCGGAGCCGCGCATCAATTGCAGCAGCACGGTCTCGGCCTGGTCGTCGAGATGGTGGGCGGTCAGCAGCAGGTCGACGCCATGGGCGCGGCACATCTCGCCCAGCGCCGCGTAGCGCCGTTTGCGGGCCGCTGCTTCCAGCCCGCTCCTGCCCTTCTCTACCATGACGTCGCGATGGTCGAAAGGCACGCCCAGCGCTGCCGCCGCGTCCGCGCAATGCGCGCGCCAGGCATCGGCGTTCGGGCTCAGGCCGTGGTGGACGTGGAAGGCGAACAGCGGCAGGCCGGCGGCACTGGCGGCTTGGTGCGCCAGATGCAGCAGGACCATGGAATCGAGGCCGCCGCTGAGGGCGACCGCGATGGAGGATGGGGAATGTTCTGCACGCAGCTCATCGCGTAACTGAGCGAAAGCCTGCGCAAAGGATGCCGCGGCAAGGGCGGCCGGACCGGCGTCGTCGTCCGGTCCGTTCTTACGGGAGCTCACTCTTCGCGCGGCAGGGTTTCCTTGAATTTACCGTAAGCCATCAGCTTCGCGTGACGGGCTTCCAGCAGATCCTTGGTCTTCATGCCCTGGAACTGGCGCAGGGTGTCGGCCAGCGCGCGCTTCAGGCCCTGGGCCATGGCGGCCGGGTCGCGATGGGCGCCGCCCAGCGGTTCGCTGACGATTTTGTCGATCAGGCCGATGGCCTTCAGGCGGTGGGCGGTCAGGCCGAGGGCGTCGGCGGCGTCGGCCGCGCGCTCGGAGGTTTTCCACAGGATCGAGGCGCAGCCTTCCGGCGAGATCACCGAATAGGTCGCGTACTGCAGCATCAGCACGGCGTCGCCGACGGCGATCGCCAGCGCGCCGCCCGAACCGCCTTCGCCGATGATGGTGGCGATCAGCGGCACTTTCAGCTCGGCCATGACGTACAGGTTATGGCCGATCGCTTCGGACTGGCCGCGCTCTTCGGCGTCGATGCCCGGGAAGGCGCCCGGCGTGTCGACGAAGGTGAAGATCGGCAGGTTGAATTTCTCGGCCAGCTTCATCAGGCGCATCGCCTTGCGATAGCCTTCCGGACGCGGCATGCCGAAGTTGCGCATCGCGCGTTCCTTGGTGTCGCGGCCCTTCTGGTGGCCGATCACCATGCAGGCCTGGCCGTTGAAACGGGCCAGGCCGCCGATGATGGACTGGTCGTCCGCGAAGGTACGGTCGCCGTGCAGCTCATGGAAATCGGTGAAGATCGCGTTCACGTAGTCCATCGTATACGGACGCTGCGGGTGGCGCGCGATCTGGGAAACCTGCCATGGCGTCAGCTTGGCGTAGATGTCTTTCGTCAGTTGCTGGCTCTTCTTGGCCAGGCGGTCGATCTCTTCCGAGATGTCGACAGCCGAATCGTCCTGCACGAAACGCAGCTCTTCAATTTTGGAATCGAGCTCGGCGATCGGCTGTTCAAAACTGAGGAAAGTTGTTTTACTCATTGTACCTCCGGGTTGTTCGTGGCCGCGACCGGGATCGACCGGTGCTGCGGCGGCAAGGGCGCTATTCTAACCGGAAATTATCCGGAAATCGGGTCCAAACTGCGCCATAAATACCAAGTGGCAACGGTCCGCCAGGGTTCCCAGTTGGCCGCCACTTCGCGCGCATCGCTGCGCGATACGGGTTCGCCCGAAAAATAATTCTGGCTGATGCCCTGGATCAGGCCGGCGTCGTCGAGCGGTAGGACGTTCGGCCTGAGCAGATTAAATATCAAAAACATCTCCGCTGTCCAGCGGGTGATGCCGCGGATACGGACCAGCTCGGCGATCACCGCCTCGTCATCCATCTGCGACCACAGGTCGGCATGGACCCGCTTGGCCTTGAAATGGTCGGCCAGGTCGAGGATGTATTCGGTCTTGCGTTTCGAGAGTCCGCAGGCGGACAAGGGATCAAAGCCGGCCTTGATCACCTGGGCGGGCGTCATCTTCGGACACAGTTCGCGCAGCTTGAGCCAGGCGCCTTCCGCGGCCTTGACCGTGACCTGCTGGCCGACGATCGAGCGGGCCAGGGTCGTGAACGGGTCCGGATGGCCGCGCAGGTGCATGTCGCCGAACTGCGGGATCAGCTTGTTCATGATGCGGTCCCGCTGCATGAGCTCGGCCTTCGCCTCCGCCCAGTAAGGCGGGACGTCGGGCAATGTCGATGCCGAGCCCATGAGGTCCTTGGAAAGTGCCATTCCGGATCGTGCCGCTCAGGCGCGGCGCCAGTTGGTCGTGCCGTCGGGCTTGTCTTCGAGCACGATGCCGGCGGCCGTCAGCTCGGCGCGGATGGCGTCGGCATCAAGGAAGTTGCGCGCCTTCTTGGCGGCGGCGCGGCGGGCGATGGCCTCCATGATCACGGCTTCATCCATGCCGCCTTCGCCCGGGGTGCCGGCGCGCAGGAATTCCTGGGGCGAGCGTTCGAGCAGACCGAGCACGGAGGCCAGTGCCTTCAGCTGGCGCGCATCCTTGACCGATTTGCTGCGATTCACTTCCGAAGCCAGGTCGAACAGCTCGGCTACCGCCAGCGGGGTATTGAAATCGTCGTCCATCGCTTCGCGGAAACGGAGCGCATGCGCCTCTTCCCAGTCGACCTCGACCTTCTCGCCGCCGAGGTCCACGTCCGCCAGGGCCGTGTACAGGCGGGTCAGCGCGCCCCTGGCGTCGTCGATGTGGACGTCCGAGTAATTCAGCGGGCTGCGGTAGTGGGCGCGCAGGATGAAGAAGCGGATCACTTCGGCATCGTATTTCTTGAGCACGTCGCGGATCGTGAAGAAATTGCCCAGCGACTTGGACATCTTCTCGTTATCGACGCGCACGAAGCCGTTGTGGACCCAGTAGTTCGCCATCGGCGGGCCAAAAGCGCCTTCCGACTGGGCGATCTCGTTCTCGTGGTGCGGGAACTGCAGGTCGGCGCCGCCGCCGTGGATGTCGAAATGTTCGCCCAGCAGCGCGCAGGACATGGCCGAGCATTCGATGTGCCAGCCCGGGCGGCCGATGCCCCATTTCGAATCCCACTTGGCTTCCGCCGGTTCGGATTCCTTACCGGCCTTCCACAGCACGAAGTCGAGCGGATCGCGCTTGCCGGTATTGACGTCGACGCGCTCGCCGGCGCGCAGGTCGTCCAGCGACTTGCCGGACAGCTTGCCGTAGCCGGGGAATTCGCGCACGGCGTAGTTGACGTCGCCGTCCTCGCCCTGGTAGGCCAGGCCCTTTTCTTCCAGCTTCTCGATAATCGCCAGCATGTGCGGCACGTGCTCGGTGGCGCGCGGCGCGAAGTCCGGCGGCAGGATGCCGAGGGCGGCGGTGTCCTCGTCCATCGCCTTGATGAAGCGGGTGGTCAGCTGGGACATGGTTTCGCCGTTGTCGACGGCGCGCCTGATGATCTTGTCGTCGATGTCGGTGATGTTGCGGACATACCTGACCTCGTAGCCCGAGGCCTTGAACCAGCGGTAGATGACGTCGAAAGCCATCATCATCCGGGCGTGACCGACGTGGCAGTAATCGTAGACCGTCATCCCGCACACGTACATGTTGATCTTGCCGGGTTGCTTGGGAACGAATATCTGCTTGTCACGCGCGAGCGTGTTGTAAATCTTTAGTTGGCTCATCGGATGGTGTTCTGGATGGTTGGAGCTTGACGCTCGGACGCACTTGCAGCTAGGCAACGTGCCGGGGATGACCCAAGTCGCGACCGTCAGGACTTGATTTCGCTGTTACTTTGATAAAATCAACAGTCCATCGCAAAGTATAGCATTGATAAAATCCTGTCTGGCCGCATATGCCACAGGTTTATTTTTCTGCAAAAGTCTTGACATCACTTTGCGTTTGCCCACAGAGAGGAAGCCACGATGCACATCATGAAACCGTCCCCTACCCGCTTGCTGGCCCGCATGGCGGCCGCCGCTGCCGGCGCCCTGCTGCTGTCGACGGCGGCCTGGGCGGCCGACCCGCAGGTCTCGCTGAAAACCACGATGGGCGAGATCGTGCTGGAGCTGAACCAGGAAAAAGCGCCGAAGACGGTCGACAACTTCCTCAAGTACGTCAAGGCGGGATTCTACAAGGACCTGATCTTCCACCGCGTGATCGACGGCTTCATGATCCAGACCGGCGGCATGGACGCCAAGCTGAACGGCCGCAAGACCCGTCCGCCGGTCAAGAACGAATCGGACAATGGCTTGTCGAACGCTGCCTATACCGTCGCGATGGCGCGCGAATCGAACCCGGACACCGCCACCTCGCAGTTCTTCATCAACGTGGTCGACAACCCCGGCCTTGACTATCCGAACATGAACGGCTCCGGCTATACGGTGTTCGGCAAGGTCGTGAAGGGACAGGAAGTCGTCGACAAGATCAAGGGCGTGCTGGTCGACGACGTGCGCGGCATGGAGAACGTGCCGGTGACACCGGTCGTGATCAAGTCCGCGACCATCCTCAAAGCGCAGTAAAATACGGAACTCTTAACAATAAGGCACAGGACAAACCATGACCACCGTACTCATGACCACCAACAAGGGCAACATCAAGATCGAACTCGACGACGCCAAAGCGCCGAAGACCGTTGCCAACTTCGTCGAATACGTCAACCAGGGTCACTTCACCAACACGATCTTCCACCGCGTGATCAAGGACTTCATGATCCAGGGCGGCGGTTTCGAGCCGAACATGAGCCAGAAGCCGGCCGACAAGACCGTCGAGAACGAAGCCAAGAACGGCCTGAAGAACGACAAGTACACCATCGCGATGGCCCGCACCATGGCCCCGCACTCGGCCTCGGCCCAGTTCTTCATCAACACCAAGAACAACGACTTCCTGAACTACCCGGGCCAGGACGGCTGGGGCTATGCCGTGTTCGGCAAGGTCGTCGAAGGCCAGGACGTGGTTGACCAGATCAACACCGTCAAGACCGGCCGCTCGGGCATGCACTCGGACGTGCCGGCCGAAGCCGTGATCATCGAGAAAGCCGAAATCGTTTAATCAAGTAGTCTATTCAAGCAAGGCGCGTGGGGCACGTCCACCGTTAATCCGATGAACAGTCCCGCGCGCACGCTTGCGCTCTTCATTTCCGACCTGCACCTGCAGGAATCGCATCCGCACACGGCCGAAGCCTTTTTCCGCTTCCTGGCCGAGCACGCCTCCCACGCCGAATCGCTTTACCTGCTCGGCGACATTTTCGAATACTGGGCCGGCGACGACGACATCGCCTCGCCCTTCCACCAGCGCGTCGCCGACGCGCTGCGCGCCCTGTCCGACGCCGGCGTGGCGATTTACTGGATGGCCGGCAACCGCGACTTCCTGGTCGGCCGGGACTTCGCCCGCGCCGCCGGCCTGAGCCTGCTGGCCGAACCCCATGTGGCCAGCTTCAAGGGCGAGAAAGTTGCCCTGGTCCACGGCGATGCGCAGTGCACCGGCGACCTCGAATACATGGCTTTTCGCGCCCAGGTGCGCGACCCGGCCTGGCAGCAGCAGTTCCTGGCCATGCCGCTGGCGCAGCGCAAGGCCATCATCGCCGGCCTGCGTGAAGGCAGCCGCCAGGCCCATGGCGAGAAGTCCTACGAGACCATGGACGTCACGCCGGATGCGGTGTCCGCCCTGCACGACGCCACCGGCGCCGACATCATCATCCACGGCCATACCCACCGCCCCGCCCTGCATACAGACCCGGCGACCAGCCGGCGCCGCTACGTGCTGCCCGACTGGGAACTGGATGCCGAACCGGCGCGCGGCGGCTGGATCGCGATCGATGCGCACGGCCGCATCACCCGCTACGGCCTCGACGGCCAGCCCCTCTAACCCCCCGATCCGGACTGAACGACATCGTTCAAATTCTGTCTTGACGCGTTGCGAACAGGTGTTATACTTCACTACAACACCACTTCAATACCTCACCGAAGTAGTGCCCCATTAACGAGGAGGCAGACATGGATGTCCAGGCTGCATCGCAAGAACAAGGAGCCGGCAATGACAATCGGCTGGAATGACAATGCGCCGATTTATCGGCAATTGAAGGACCGGGTGATCGGGATGATGCTCGACGGCGTGCTCAAGGCCGGCGATCCGCTGCCCTCGGTACGGCAGATCGCCGCCGAGTACCAGCTGAACCCGATCACGGTCTCGAAGGCTTACCAGGAACTGGTCGACGATAACTTAGTAGAAAAAAGAAGGGGGATCGGCATGTATGTCACTGAAGGCGCCAGCGAAAAACTGCTGGCAAGCGAAAGGGAGCGCTTCCTGCGCGAGGAATGGCCGGCGATGCTGGAGCGCATCCGCCTGCTCGGCCTGGACGTCGAGCTTTTGATGCGCGCCCAGCCGCTGAACAGCGGGCACGGAGGCCAGGCATGAACGCCGTCCTCTCCGCCCGCGGCCTCTCCAAGCGCTACGGCAAGCGCGTCGCCGTCGACGGCATCGACTTCGAGATCCCCGCCGGCCGCATCGTCGGCCTGATCGGCCCGAACGGTTCGGGCAAGACCACCACCCTCAAGGCCGCCCTTGGCCTGATCCCCTTCGACGGCGAGCTGTCGGTACTGGGCTTCGACCCACGCACCCAGCGCGACGACCTGATGCAGGACGTCTGCTTCATCGCCGACGTCGCCATCCTGCCGCGCTGGATGCGCGTGAAGGATGCGATCGACTTCGTGCAAGGCGTGCACCCGCGCTTCAACCGCGCCAAGGCCGAGCGCTACATCGCCGCGACTTCCCTGAAGCCGTCGATGAAGGTCAAGGAGATGTCGAAGGGCATGATCGTGCAACTGCACCTGGCCCTGGTGATGGCGATCGAGGCCAAGCTGCTGGTGCTGGACGAACCGACCCTGGGCCTGGACATTCTCTACCGCAAGCAGTTCTACCAGAACCTGCTGGAAGATTATTTTGACGAGCACAAGACCATCGTCATCACCACCCACCAGGTCGAGGAAGTCGAGCACATCCTGACCGACCTGATGTTCATCCGCGAAGGCAGGATCGTGCTGGCCGCCTCGATGGAAGAGATCGGCGAGCGCTATGTCGAGGTGATGGTCTCGCACGACAAGATCAGCGCCGCCAACGCCCTGTCGCCGATCGACCGCCGCACCGTGTTCGGCAAGGCCGTGATGCTGTTCGATTCGGCCGCGCCGGGCAGCGCCTCGCGCCAGCAGCTCGCCGCCCTCGGCGAAACCCGCAATCCCAGCGTCGCCGACCTGTTCGTCGCGACCATGAAAGGAAGCTACGCATGAACACCATGACCATGAAATGGCTGCTCCGCCGCGAGTTCTGGGAGCACAAGGGCTCGATGTTCTGGGCGCCTGCAATCGTCTCCGCGCTGCTGGTGCTGCTGGTCGGCGGCACCATGGTCTACGGGATGGCCGTGCACGGCGCGCCCGGCATCGTCCACGTCAACGGCCAGGCCGTGAGCAGCGGCGCCTTCGCCGCGGCAATGCCGGCCGAGTCGCGCGCGATGGTCGCGAAAGTCGCGAGCGGCATGTACATCGCCGCCGGCTCGCCGCTGTTCCTGATCCTGACCTTCGTCGTGTTCTTCTACTGCCTGGGCGCGCTGTACGACGAGCGCCGCGACCGCAGCATCCTGTTCTGGAAGTCGCTGCCGGTATCGGACGGCATGACGGTGCTGTCGAAGGCCATCACCGCACTGTGCGTGGCGCCGGTGATCTCGATCGCCTTCGCCGTGGTCGCCTCGCTGGCCCTGCTGCTGATCGGCTGCGTCGCCATGGCGATCGGCGGCGTCCACCTGGGCGGCACCATCCTCACCCAGCCGGACCTCTACCTGCAGCCGCTGCGCCTGGCCGCCCTGCTGCCGGTCTACGTGGTGTGGGCACTGCCGACCATCGGCTGGCTGCTGCTGGTGTCGTGCTGGGCCAGGACCAAGCCCTTCCTGTGGGCCGTGGGCGTACCGCTGATCGCCCTGCTGCTGGTGAAGTGGATCAGCTATACGCTGGAGAACTTCTCGGGCTCGCCGCTGAACATCATGCCGCTGGCCCAGGAGATCGTCGCCCGCCTGCTGACCGGCATCGTGCCCGGCATCTGGTTCAGCTTCACCGGCGGCATCCCGCCCGGCATGCACCAGAACGCCCAGGGTCCGGACGTGCAGGTCCTGTTCGAAGCCTCGTGGATGACCCTCGCCACCGCCCAGGCCTGGATCGGTGCGCTGTGCGGCGCGGTCATGATCTTCGGTGCGATCCGCCTGCGCCGCTGGCGCGACGAGGGCTGAGGCGATGATGCGTTCCGCCATCCTCCTGCTGCCCGCCATGCTGGCCTGCGCCGCCGTCCCCGCCGTCCCCGCCGGGGCGGCGGAACCGGACAAGGACGAAACGCGCACCGTCCACGTCAACGCCATCAGGAACCCCGAGCTGCACAGCTACCGCGCCGTGGTGGCCGGACTGGACAAGTTCGACGAACTGCACGCGCTGGCGCCGAACGTGCCGCAGCTGCGCTTCCAGGTCGAGGCGCGCAGCGGCAAGGTGCTGGGCGACGAGCCGCTGGTGGCGCGCATCGCCGCCGACGAGTTCTCGATTCCGCTGAGCCTCGACCAGGACCTGCGCTTTACGGTGCCGCGCAGCGAGGCGGCGTATGACGCCAAGGCCGAGATGGTCCTCAACCGCAAGAAGCGCCAGGCCCGCTTCCAGACCTGGGTGCGCAGCCCGGGACTGGCCGACAACCGGTACCGGATGGGCGACGTCCGCCTCGATTGCCAGGTCAAGATCGCGATCGCCAAGGAAGAGATTCCGTTCTGGGTGAACGGCTTGATCAACGGCTTCATGCTGACCACCGACTGGTGCTCGTGGTTCAAGGGCGAAACGCCGAAGGGCGGCGACCGCACCTGGTCGCACGACGCGCCGGCAAAGCTGAGCGCGGCCACCCTGCGCGACGGCGAGCGCAGCATGGCGCTGAAGATCGAAGGCAAGCGCTTCAAGCTGCCGATCGGCGACACCAGCTGGAGCAATGACGCGCTCGTCGAGCTGGAATTCGCGCCGCCGGCGGAACCCGCGCAGCTGGCCCAGGCGGCGGAGCCGGCGCCGGCCGCGAAGGAAACGGCGCCGTAAGGTCCGGCCTTACTCGAACTGCTGGCGGAAGGCGGCGAACTGCGCCTTGAGTTCGTCGATCTCGCCGCGCAGCGCCGCCACTTCCTGCTCCAGCTGGCCGATGCGGCCGCCGGACGCCGCGCTGGATGAGGCCGGGGCGCCGCCCGCATCCGCTTGCGCGACGTCGATCTCGCCGCCCAGCAGCTGGCCGTAGCGCGGTTCCTTGGTCCCGGGCGCACGCTCCAGGCGCGCCACCAGCGGCGGGTATTTATCGATCAGGAACTGCAGCGCGCTCTCCGCCTCGGCCACCGACTTGAACTCGTGCAGGCGGCCGCTGCGGGTGCGGATTTCGCCGGCGGTCTGCAGGCCGCGCAGCATCAGCACGGTCAGCACGGCCAGCTTGTCCTGCTCCAGCGACCACTTGACGCGCATGCGGTGCTCGTACTTGACCACGCGCGCGCCGGCCTGGGACATGCTGCCCACCAGCTTGCGCTGCATGAGGCGCTGCAGGGTGTCGTGGACCACGTCCTCGGACAGCTGCATGACCGGATCGCGGCTGGACAGCTGGTTACAGCCGTTCATCACCGCGTTCAGCGACATCGGGTAGTTGTCGGGCGTGAGCGCTTCTTTCTCGGCAAGCACGGCCAGTACGCGGATTTCGTTGGGGTCCAGATCGGATGCGGGGTCGAAGCTGCCGGGGATGTCGCTGTTTTCGCTCATCTGCTCATCTGCTCATTTGAGTAGTTTCAGTTGCTCATTCGACCAGGCGATTCAACTGCGCCTGGTCGAGCTTGTCGTTCTCTGCAATGCCGGCGCAGGAAATGCCGGCCGCCTTGATGGTCGAGCACAGGCGCTCGATCTGTTCGTCCTGCTGGGCCACGTGGTTGATCAGGTTGCGCAGGGCCTTCGACAGCGGATCGTCGCCGTTCGGGGTGACGCCATAGGCCGCGAACATCTGCGCGCTCCTTACCTGGTCTTCCTTGCGCACGATGTGGGCCGGGTTGCCGACCGCGGTGGCGCCGCCGGGCACCGGCTTGACCACCACCGCGTTCGAGCCGATCTTCGCGTACTCGCCCACCGTGAAGGCACCCAGCACCTGGGCGCCGGCGCCGACGATCACCCCGCGCTCGAGCGTCGGGTGGCGCTTGGTGCCGGCCACCAGGGTGGTGCCGCCGAGCGTGACGCCCTGGTAGATGGTGCAGTCGTCGCCGACCACGGCGGTTTCGCCGATCACCACGCCGAAGCCGTGGTCGATGAAGACCCGGCGGCCGATGGTGGCGCCGGGGTGGATCTCGATACCGGTAATGATGCGGGCGATGTAGGAGATGAAACGGCCGAGCCACTTCAGGCCGGCCTGCCAGCAGGCATGCGCCCAGCGGTGCATGACGACCGCATGCAGGCCGGGGTAGCAGGTGAGCACCTCCCAGCCGTTGCGGGCGGCCGGGTCACGTTCGATGATGCTCTGGATGTCTTCGCGCAGCTTGGAAAAAAACATAGGCCGAATGGTAGCCTATCCAGGCGGTGTTTGCTGATGGCGGGGTGATTCCAGCCGCCTCGTCGTTCCCGGCATTGCCGGAAACGACTTCCCGGCATTGCCGGAAACGACTTCCCGCGAAACGGGAACGACGGGTGCGCTTATTGCTTGGCTTCCAGTGCCAGGCGCTGGCGGCGCGCCTCGTACAGGCAGACGCCCGAGGCGACCGAGACGTTCAGGCTCTCGACCGAGCCGAACATCGGGATGCTGACCAGCACGTCGCAGGTTTCGCGGGTCAGGCGGCGCATGCCCTCGCCTTCCGACCCCATGACCAGCGCGGTCGGGCCGGTGAAGTCGCCTTCGTACAGGCCCTTGTCGGCGTCGTCCGAGGTACCGATCAGCCAGACGCCGCGGTCCTTCAGGTCGCGCATGGTGCGCGCCAGGTTGGTCACGGTGATGTAGGGCACGGTTTCGGCAGCGCCGCTGGCGACCTTGGCCGCGGTGGCGTTCAGGCCCACCGAGCGGTCCTTCGGCGCGATCACGGCATGCGCACCGACGCCGTCGGCCACGCGCAGGCAGGCGCCCAGGTTGTGCGGGTCGGTGATGCCGTCCAGGATCAGCAGCAGCGGCGGGCCTTCCACCGCATCCAGCAGCTCGTCCAGGTTGCGCGCCAGCGAGAGCTGGCTGGCGAAGGCGATCACGCCCTGGTGGCGGCGGGTACCGACGATCTTGTCGAGGCGCTCGGCATCGACCGGCATCACGCGCACACCGTGCTGCTTGGCGTGGGCGATCAGGTCGGTCATGCGGCGGTCGTTGCGGCCGGCGTCGACGAAGATCTCTTCCACCGATTGGGCTTCGTGGCGCAGCCGCGAAGTGACCGCGTGGAAGCCGAAAATCATTTTATTTTTCATTGATGCTTACTTCTTTTTACTGGTTTTGGACGTGGCCTTGGGGGCCTTGGCGGCGCTCTTGCGGGGAGCGCTCTGTTTTGCTGCGGCCTTCTTTGGGGCCGGCTTTGCAGTCGGCTTCGCAACCGGCTTGTCAGCCGCTTTCTTCGGCGCGCGGCTGGCGTTCCGGCGCGTCGGCGGCACGAAGACGATGTCGTCCTCACTCTCGTCGCTGGCGCTGAAATCCGGCGGCACCGGCGGATCGCCCTTCATGCCGTGCACCTGCTGCGGTGACGCCGGCACCGCGCCTGCGCTTGCCGAGGTCGCGGCTTGCTTTGCCTTCCTGCGGCGCGGCGGCTTCGGCTCCAGGGCTTCCAGCGCGGCGCTGCGGGCCCGCTCCAGCGGCGCCGGCACCTCTTTTCCGGCCTTGGTCTCGGCCAGCACCAGGTCGATCTTGCGCGCCTCGAGGTCGACGCGCGCCACCTGCACGGTCACCTGGCCGGTCAGCGCGAACACCTGGCCGCTGTTCTTGCCGCGCAGCTCGTGGCGGGCTTCGTCGTACTCGAAATAATCCTGGCCCAGGCCGCTCACGTGCACCAAGCCCTCGACGAACAGCTCGTCGAGCTGCACGAAGATGCCGAACGGGGTCACGCCCGAGATCACACCGGTGAATTCCTCGCCCAGGCGGTCCTTCATGTAGTAGCACTTGAGCCAGTTTTCGACGTCGCGCGAAGCTTCGTCGGCACGGCGCTCGTTGGCCGAGCAGTGCACGCCCAGCGCGTCCCAGACCGTCAGGTCCTTCGGATCCTTCTGCGTGCCGGCGGCCTTGTCCTTGGCCTGCTGCTTGCGGGTCGCGTTCGACACCGTGGTGTTCAGCTTGGACAGGTCGATGCCGGTCGGCTCGTACCTCTTGCCCTGCAGGACAGCCTTGATCGCGCGGTGGGTCAACAGGTCGGGATAGCGGCGGATCGGGCTGGTAAAGTGGGCATAGTGCTCATACGCCAGGCCGAAGTGGCCGACGTTGTCCGGGCTGTAGACCGCCTGCTGCATCGAGCGCAGCAGCATGGTCTGCAGCAGGGTCGCGTCCGGACGCTCCTTGATCTTCTGCATCAGCTCGGCGTAGTCGCGGGCTTCCGGCTTGTTGCCGCCACCCAGGTTCAGGCCGACCTGCTTCAGGAAGGTGCGCAGCTGGTTCAGCTTTTCCTCGGTCGGCACCGCGTGGATGCGGAAGGTGCTCGGCTGGTCGTGGCGGATCAGGAAGTCGGCCGCGCAGACGTTTGCCGCCAGCATGCACTCTTCGATGAGGCGGTGCGCGTCGTTGCGGGTGCGCGGGATGATCTTTTCGATCTTGCCCATCGCATTGCAGACGATATAGGTCTCGGTGGTCTCGAAGTCGATCGCGCCGCGCGCCTGGCGTTGCTGCAGCAGCGCGCGGAACACCTCGTTCAAATTCAACAGGTGCGGCACGATGCCGGGACGGCGGCCGGCTTCCGGCCCTTTCGTGTTGCCGAGGATGGCGGCGACCTCGTTATAGGTCAGGCGCGCCGCCGAGTGCATCACGGCCGGGTAGAACTGGTAGGCCGTGACTTCGCCTTGGCTTGTCACGACCATGTCGCACACCAGGCAGAGGCGGTCGACGGCCGGATTCAGCGAGCACAGGCCGTTCGACAGCTTCTCCGGGAGCATCGGGATCACGCGGCGCGGGAAGTAGACCGAGGTCGAGCGCTCGATCGCATCGCCGTCGAGGCCGTCGCCCGGCCGCACGTAGTGGCTGACGTCGGCGATCGCCACCAGCAGGCGGTAGCCGCGGATAGCGCCGATCTTGACCGGTTCGCAGTAGACGGCGTCGTCGAAGTCGCGCGCGTCTTCGCCGTCGATGGTCACCAGCGGCACGTCGCGCAGGTCGACCCGCTCTAGAAGGTCGCTGTCGCGCACTTCGTTCGGCAGCTTGTTGGCCTGCTTCAGCGCGGCCGGCGAAAACACGTGCGGCACGCCGAACTTGCGGACCGCGATCTCGATCTCCATGCCGGGGTCGTCGAGCTCGCCCAGCACCTCGACCACGCGGCCGATCGGCTGGCGGAAGCGCGAAGGCTGCTCGACCAGTTCGACGCTGACCACCTGTCCCGATTTCGCCTTGCCCGGCGAGCCGTCCACCAGGATATCCTGGGAGATGCGCTTGTCTTCGGGGGCGACGATCCACACACCGTTTTCCTGCAGCAGGCGGCCGATGATGTGGGTATTCGCGCGCTCGGTGACTTCGACGATCGTGCCTTCGGGGCGGCCGCGGCGGTCGGTGCCGACCACGCGCGCCAGCACCTTGTCGCCGTGCAGGACCTTCTGCATTTCCTTATCGGGCAGGAAGAGGTCGTCGCCGGGTTCATCGGGGATCACGAAGCCGAAGCCATCGCGGTGGGCGCTGATGCGGCCGGAGATGAAGCTCGAATGGTCCGTCAGTGCGTACTGGCCGGCGGGATTGGCGCGGATCTGGCCGTCACGCTCCATCGCATTCAAGCGGCGCGTGAGCACGCCTTCCGCTTCGGGATCGACTTGCAGGGCACGTGCCAGTGCGCCGCTGTCGAGCGGCCCCTTGGCATCGCGGAAAACGCCGAGAATCTCCTCGCGGCTTGGAATGGTATAGGTTGGGTGCTTCAAATCGTCTTCTATTCTTGTTGAGCCTGTGTAACGCGCCGCTTGCATTGCAAGCGGCGCAATATTGGTTGGATTGACACCTTGACAGGCGTAGTGTAACGGAGGACCGGGGGATTCGCCTAACGCCGCCCTTCCAAGCGTGCTGCGGAATCCTGCCGAGGGGACTTTGACTTTTGCCATTCATCCGCTATACTTTCGCTCTCTTCGCAAACGGCACAGCCGAAAGCGAAGCTGCTGCGAAGGATGCGGTCGGCGCGAAAGCCAAACGAAAGTTGGTCTAGCGCAAATCGGCAAAGCCTGATATCGTAGCGGAATTCGACGGCAACGTCGAGCGATGATTGCAAGACCCGGCCCACGTGGCGGAATTGGTAGACGCGCATGGTTCAGGTCCATGTGCCGCGAGGTGTGGGGGTTCGAGTCCCTCCGTGGGCACCAAAGCCGGTCTTGCAGGATTCATGGTGGTTGTTATGCCCACGTGGCGGAATTGGTAGACGCGCATGGTTCAGGTCCATGTGCCGCGAGGTGTGGGGGTTCGAGTCCCTCCGTGGGCACCAAAAGCTACCTTGTTGTTGGCTGTACTGTTGTACCKGTTGTTTGAYATGCCCACGTGGCGGAATTGGTAGACGCGCATGGTTCAGGTCCATGTGCCGCGAGGTGTGGGGGTTCGAGTCCCTCCGTGGGCACCAAATGCTACCCGGCCTTCAAGAAGGCTCCCGGAATACCGGCGCAAAACGCCGCAATCTTTGCAAAAGGATTGCGGCGTTTTGCGTTGTGGCGTTCAGGGACTGGCCAGCGCCTGCCCCGCCAGATGGTGGGCAAGGAAGCCATCGATGCGTCGCTCGTACTCGGCCGGCGCGTATTCATGCAGGTCGACGTGTTCCGCACCCTCCACCACCCACAGCGATTTCGGCTCGCGCGCGGCGGCGAACAGGCGCATGGTTTCGGGCAGGGTCGTATGGCGGTCGGCGCTGCCGGCGGCGATCAGCACCGGCGCCTTCAGCCCGGGCAAGCGCGCGATCGGATGCAGCTGGGCCGGAGCGATGTCCAGCCGCAGCGGCAGTTGCCACAGCAGGAGGTTCGCGAGCGGCCTGCCGAACGGGCCGAGGCGCATGCGCAGCCTGTCCTCGATCGCTTCCTCGATGGTCGGATACATCGATTCGCGCACCACCGCATCGACCGGCGGGCAATCGCGGCACAGGACCAGCGAGGCCGCGCCCTGGCCGGGCAGGTCGACAAGCAGCACCGCATAACCCTGCGCGTGCAGGAAGCGCGCCCGCGCGAGCATCGAACGGCGGTCGCTCCCGATCCCGTGCAGCAGCAGGACCGCGGCGCGGCCGGCTGCGCCTGCGGCCATGGCGCCGGACCGACCTGCTGGCGCCGCACCGCGATCAGCGAGGACCCGGCCAGCCAGCTCGCGGCGGCACCGAGCAGGATCAGGGCCAACAGCGGGACGAACAGCGCCAGCAGCAGGGTCTGGATGCACATCGGCCGCCCCGCAGTAGCTGCTCAGTGGGTCGCCAGGTCGTCCAGGATCGGGCAGTCCGAGCGCTGGTCGCCGTGGCAGGAGTGGGCCAGCGTCTCGAGGGTGCGTTTCATCGCCTGCAGTTCCTCGATCTTGCGATTCAGTTCGGCGATGTGCTGCCGGGCCAGGACGCGCACGTCGGCGCTCGCGCGGCCCTGGTCGCGCCACAGGGCCAGCAGCTCGGCGATCTTCTCCAGCGGGAAGCCGAGTTCGCGTCCGCGGTGGATGAACTGCAGCATGCGGACTTCCTGCTCGCCGTAGACGCGGTAGCCGGAGGCCGTGCGCTTTGCCGCCGGCAGCAGGCCGATCGATTCATAATGGCGGATCATCTTGGCCGATACGCCCGATGCCTGCGCCGCTTCGCCGATATTCAACATCTCGCCTCCTCCCATGTTTGCCACAGAATACACCTTCCCATCGTGGGAAGGTCAAGCGCCGCTTCCATGCTTGACTTGAGGCGCCGGGCAGGTCAAGCTCGGCATATGTCGAAGACGCTCATTATCCTGCTTGGCCTGGCCCTGGCCAGCCCCGCCGTCCTGAACGCCGCCCCTGCGCCCTGGTACCAGTGGCGCAGCAAGAGCACCGGCGCCCTGGCCTGCTCGCAGACGCCGCTCGGCCCGGGCTGGGAGAAGTTCGCCGGGCCCTACCGCGACGCACGTTGCGAAATACGCAAGACCGAGAAATAATGTAAAAAGCAAAACATTGAGTACGCCGCAGGAAAACCAACCGAGGAGATACCGATGTTCACGAACCCCGAACAATTCGCCAACGCCACCAAGACCCTGTTCGATCTGCAGGTAGAGACCTTCAATGCCCTGGCCAGCAAGGCCGTGCAGGGCGTCGAACAGGTGGTGGCGCTGAACATGGCCACCGCCAAGAATTCGATGGACAACGCGCTGGCCGCCGGCCGCCAGATGAGCCAGGCCAGCGATCCGAAGACGGCCGTCGACAACCTGCAGGCGCGCCTGCAGCCGGGCGTGCAGAACGCCCAGGCCTATGGCGAACAGCTGCGCCAGATCGTCGCCGACATCCAGAACGACTTCCAGCAGGCCGCCGACACCCACCTGGTCGAAGCGAAGAATACCCTGTCGGCGCTGATCTACGACGTCACCCAGAACGTCAAGCCGGGCCAGGAAAACGCGGTCGAGATCATCAAGGCCGCGATCGACAACGCCTTCAAGGGCTATGAACAGGTGACCATGTCGACCCGCGAGGCCATGCGCCGCGTCGAGGAGCAGGTTTCACGCGCCACCGCGCAACTGGCCGCCGCTTCCGGCCAGGCCCCGAAGACCTGAGTCCCGCTCCTTTCGCGCCGTCAGCCCTTCGGCTGCGGCGCGACGCCCAGCATCTCCTCGATGTGGGCGAAGGAGGCATCGTCCTTCACCACCGACCGCAGCCACACGTGCAGGGGCTGTTCGCCCCAGTGCGCGGCCTTGTCCGCCAGGTAGGCGACCGGGCTGTGCGGCTCGGTGCGGCGGAAGAACTCGGCAACCTCGCGCAGCTGGGCCAGGGCCTGGGCGCGCGATTGCAGCGGCCCGCCCAGTGCTTGCTCCGCCGGCGCCGGTGCCGGTATCAAGGCTGAGCCCGGGGCCGGCGCAACGGACGCCGCCGGTTTTGCGGCCGACGGCGCAGCCCCGCCCTCCTTCGCCATCGGCTTCACGAACAGCATCACGCTCTGCAGGCCGGACTTGGCGGCGCTGAAGCTCGGTCCGTCCACGCCCAGGCGCGCGTCGACGCTATGCTCGATCCGCTCGAGCGCCCCGGCGCAGTGCTCGCAGTCGCGCAGCAGGGTCTCGTGGAAGGCGGGACTGGTGCGCGCCCTGGCCGTCTCCAGCCTGGCCAGCTCGTCGCCGCCGTGCATGCGGGCGACGTCGAAATCGCGCAGCGCATGGCCGGGCTGGCCGCCCTGGCCCTCCGTCAGCGGGATCTCGCGCAGCAGCGGCGCGATGCGCGCTGCCATCCAGGACAGGTTGCCGATGCGCCGCTCGTGGCCGTCCTCGTCGGGCAGCGGATACAAGCCGTCCCAGTAGCGGTCGCACAGGGCCGCGATCAGGACCAGGCTGTCGGCCAGGCCGCCCAGGCCGCTGGTGCGGGCCTCGGCCTCGGCCAGCCAGACCGCCAACTGCAAGTCCTTGCTGCGCTTTTCGATCAGCTGGGCGCACTGCTTGGCAACGAACTTCCAGTCGGCCTCCTTCAGCTCGGTGACCCAGGCGCCCTGCTCGATCGACGGGTCGTCGGCCTGGCGCGCGCGCACGATGTCGTCGATCTCGCGCGAAAAGGCCAGGTCCTCGCCGCAGGGCCGGCCCTCGCTCACCGGCGCCAGCAGCATTTCCATGTTCAGCATGCCATCCTCCTCAAGCCGGTTCGACGGCGTACTTGATCTTGCCGCCCCTGGTGGCGCCGACCTTGATCGCCCTGACACCGCCGCCGGCCGCCATCGCCGCCAGCACGTTGTCGGCGATCTCCGGCAGCAGCGTGCCGTTCAGGATGGTGTCGACGTTGCGCGCACCGGAGTCGACCTCGGTGCAGCGCGCCAGCACGGCGGCCACCAGCGCCTCGTCGTACTGGAAGCTGGCGTTGTGGTTGGCGGCCACCCGCGCCTTGATGCGCTCCAGCTTGAGGCGGATGATGTTGGCCAGGACCTCGTCGTCGATCGGATAGAACGGCACCACCGTCAGGCGCCCGAGGAAGGCCGGCTTGAAGTGCTTCATCAGGCCGGGCCGGATCAGTTCCGACAACTGCTCCGGCGTCGGGCGCTCGGCCGCCGGCTTGTTCAGGCAGGCCTGCATGATCTGCGGGGAGGCCGCGTTCGAGGTCAGGATGATGATGGTGTTGCGGAAGTCGATCTGGCGGCCTTCGGCATCGTCCAGCACGCCCTTGTCGAAGACCTGGAAGAACAGCTCGAGCACGTCGCCGTGGGCCTTCTCCACTTCGTCGAGCAGCACCACGCTGTAGGGATTGCGGCGCACCGCCTCGGTCAGCACCCCGCCGTCGCCGTAGCCGACATAGCCGGGCGGCGAGCCCTTCAGCCCGGACACGCTGTGCGCTTCCTGGTATTCGCTCATATTGATGGTGACCAGCTTGCGCTCGCCGCCGTACAGCAGGTCGGCCAGGGCCAGCGCGGTCTCTGTCTTGCCGACGCCCGAGGTGCCGACGAACAGGAACACCCCCTTCGGCTTGTTCGGGTCTTCGAGGTTGGCGCGCGCGGTGCGCACGCGCTGGGCGACGATTCCGCTGGCGTGCCCCTGGCCGAGGATGCGTTCGTCCAGCATGCCCTGCAGATTCATCACGGTGCGGATCTCGTCCTTCACCATGCGGCCCAGCGGGATGCCGGTCCAGCCGGCGACGATGCCGGCCACCGTGTGGCCATCCACCTGCAGCGGCACCAGCGGCGTTTCGCCCTGCAGGGTGCGCAGCTGCTTGACCAGCGCCTGCAGCGCCGGGCTGTCGGTGGACTGTCCGGCTTCCAAGCGGGTGCGCATGGCGTGGATGTCGGTCGACAGCGCCTGCTCGCGCTCCCACTGGCTGCGCAGGCGCTCCTGCGCCTTCAGCCCGGCCTCGCGTTCGGCGCGCAGCTCCTTCAGCAGGACCGCGTGGTCGGCGCCGCCGCTTTCCTCGCGCACCAGCGCGCCAATGCGGGCATCCAGGCGCTCGAGGCCGCGGATCGCTTCCTCCAGCGCCGCCGGGGTCGCCTTCTGGCCGAGCGCCACCTTGGCGCAGGCGGTATCGAGCACGCTGATCGCCTTGTCCGGCAGCTGGCGGCTGCTGATGTAGCGGTGCGACAGCCGCACCGCCTCGCGGATCGCTTCGTCGAAGATGCGCACGCCGAAGTGGCGCTCCATCAGCGGCGCCATCGCGCGCAGCATGGCGCAGGCGGTGTCTTCGTCCGGCTCCTCGACCTTCACCACCTGGAAGCGGCGTGCCAGCGCGGCGTCCTTCTCGAAATACTTCTTGTACTCGCCCCAGGTGGTGGCGGCGATGGTGCGCAGTTCGCCGCGCGCCAGCGCAGGTTTCAGCAGGTTGGCCGCGTCGTTCTGGCCGGCCGCGCCGCCGGCCCCGATCATGGTGTGGGCCTCGTCGATGAACAGGATGACCGGGTGCAGGCTCTTGCCCACCTCCTCGATCACGTTCTTCAGGCGGTTCTCGAATTCGCCCTTGACGCTCGCGCCGGCCTGCAGCAGGCCCATGTCGAGGGTGTGGATCTCCACACCGCGCAACACGTCTGGCACCTCGCCTTCGGCGATGCGCAGGGCCAGGCCTTCGACCACGGCGGTCTTGCCGACGCCGGCCTCGCCGGTCAGGATCGGGTTGTTCTGGCGCCGCCGCATCAGGATGTCGATCACCTGCCGGATCTCGGCGTCGCGTCCGATCACCGGATCGACCTTGCCCTCGCGCGCACGCGCCGTCAGGCAGGTCGTGTACTGGTCGAGCGCCGGCGTGCGGCCCGGCGCGCTCGAGTGCAACTCGCCGACCGGATCGCCGTTGCCCACGGCCTGCGGGCTTGTCTCCCGCGCCAGCGCCGGCGCCTCGCAGGAGCCGCGCGTGAGCTTGTCGAAGTCGTGCTTCAGGCGGTCCAGCGGAAACGCCATGAAGCAGCCGGAGGCGCGCTGCGCGAGCTGGGCCAGGCCCGGTTCGGCCAGCAGCGCCAGCAGCAGGTGACCGCTGCGGATGCGCTGCTCCTGGCCCGGCGCCGGCTGGCCCAGCGAGGCGATCAGCCAGGCGTGTTCGAACAGGACCGGCAGATGGCGCGAGAACACCGGCGTGCGGCCGCTGCCGCCGGGCAGGCGCTCGACTTCCTTGCGCAGGTCGGTTTCCAGGGACGTCAGGCTGATGCCGGCGGCGCGCGCGGCCACCACGAAGTCGCTGGCCGGCTGCTCCAGCAGGGCCAGGAACAGGTGCTCGATGTCGACCTCGTACTGGCCGAAGCCGACGCAGATGCCGGCCGCGCGCGTCGCCGCCGCCCGGGTGGTGTCGTTCAGCTTGCCGATCAGGGTCTTCAGATTGATGTCCATCGTCTTTTCCTTTCGTTCGCGATCTCGTAATGCAGGCTCGAAGGCTGGAGTACGGCGTTGAAGTTGACGGGCTCGATACCGTCCGCCACCTGCAGCGTGGCGTGGATGACGAAGTTGAGGCGGTTCACGCCGCCGGCGTCGCGCTCGAACGTCGCGCTGACGTTCTTCAGGCGCGGCTCGTGGCGTTCGATCGCATCCTTCAGGCTGGCGCAGATGGCGGCGCGGTCCTCGCTGCTGGACAGGCAGAAGCCGGCGAAGTCGACCAGGCCGTAATTCAGGATCGAGGCACGCGTCTCGGGGAAGGCATCGAAACGCCGCGGCGGGAAGCCGAGGCGGGTGTTGAGCAGGGCTTCGATGTCGCGCGCCAGGCTGTCCTTGAGCTGTTCGATGCCGAGACGGGACGCGCCGCCGGCATCGGGCATCAGGCGGTCCAGCAGGCCGGGGACGAAGGCGGTCATGACTCCTCCAAAAAAGACCGCGGCACGAGGCCGCGGCAAGCGCGCTGGCAACGGAGCGCGGCAATCACGCGGGTGTCAGGCCACCTTGTTCGAGGACAGGTCCCAGCCGCCGGAGGTATTGCCGCCGGCGCCGCCGCCGATCTTCTGCTGGGTGTACTTCCACTTCACCTTCGAGAACTTCAGGCCGACGTTCTCGTGCATGAAGTCGCCTTCCGACACGCCCGGCTGGATCGAGCCGATCAGCACGTTCTCGAGTTCGATCTCGAAGTACTTGACCCGTTCGCCCTGGCCGTCGGCGCGCATGAACTCGATCTTCGCCTTGGGGATGGTCTTGCCGGACGAGCAGGTCTGCAGCAGCACCGGCGAGGACAGGTCGGCAAGCTTGCTGATCGCGATCTCGGAATGTTCGCAGCGCTCGGCGGTGTGGCCGCCGCCGGTCGACGACGTTGCCGATTTCGGCTGGATCACGCCCCAGTTCACCGATTTGCACTCGATCCAGTCCTTGTGCTTGTCGTCCGCCGATTCGCCCTTGATACCGTCGATTTGCAGGTACACGTCAATTGCCATCTTTTACTCCATTTTCTGGTTGGTGGATGAATCAGGATTTGGTCGATTGCGGCAACTCCGCGACCAGTCGGAGCGAAACCGACAGCTCGTCGAGCTGGAAATGGGGACGCAGGAAGGACACCGCGCGGTAGACGCCCGGCCGGCCCGGCACTTCCGCCACCTGCACGCTGGCTTCGCGCAGCGGGAACTGGGCCTTCTGCTCCTGGCTGGCGTTATCGTCCAGCAGCACGTACTGGGTCAGCCAGCGGTTCAGGTAATCCTCGACGTTGGAGGCGGCCGCGAAGCTGCCGATCTTGTCCCGCATCATGGCCTTCATGTAGTGGGCGATGCGCGAGACCGCGAAGATGTACTGCAGCTGGGACGACAGTAGTGCATTGGCGTTGGCGGCGTCGTTGGCGTACTTGCGCGGCTTCTGGGCCGACTGGGCGCCGAAGAAGGCGGCGTAGGAAGTGTTCTTGCAGTGCACCAGCGAGATGAAGCCGAGATCCGACAGCTCCTTCTCGCGGCGGTCGGTGATCGCCAGCTCGGTCGGGCACTTCAGCGCGACTTCGCCCTCGTCGGTCTTGAAGGTATGGGTCGGCAGGTTCTCGACCAGGCCGCCGCCCTCGACGCCGCGGATCGCCGCGCACCAGCCGAAGTCCTCGAAGGCCTTGGTCAGCTTGGTGGCGAAGGCGTAGGCGGCGTTACACCACAGGTACTTTTGGTGGTCGCTGCCGTCGACGTCCTCGACGAAGTTGAAGCCTTCGGTGGCCATGCCGTCCATCGGGTTGTACGGCAGGCGGCCGAGGAAGCGCGGCAGGGTCAGGCCGACGTAGCGCGAATCCTCGGACTCGCGGAAGGCCTTCCACTTCGCGTATTCGACGGTATCGAAGATCTTGGCCAGGTCGCGCGGCTTGCCGAGGTCGCCGAAGCTCTCGATGCCGAACAGCTCCGGCGCGCTCGAAGTGATGAAGGGCGCATGGCTGGCCGCGGCCACGTGCGACATCTGCTCCAGGAAGTAGATGTCCTCGGGCTGGCGGCTGATCTCGAAATCGCCGATCAGGGCGCCGTAGGGCGCGCCGCCAAAGGTGCCGAATTCCTCTTCGTAGATCTTCTTGAACAGGCTGCTCTGGTCGAACTCCAGGGCCGACTGGAAGTCCTTCACCAGCTCGCGCTTGGTGGCGTTCAGCATGCGGATCTGCAGATTGGTACTGGTCGAGGTATTCCGGACCAGGTAATTCAGGCCGGTCCAGCTGCGCTCGAGCTTCTGGAACTCGGGCGCGTGCATGATGGCGGACAGCTGGCTCGAGATCATCCGGTCCAGCTCCGCCAGGCGGGCGTCGATGGTCGCCGACAGGTTGCTGGAGATGACCATGGTGCCCTCCATCACCTGGGTCACCAGCTCGGAGATGATGTCGCGCGCGCGTTCGTGCTCGCTGCTGGACTTCGCCACCCGGCTCTGCTCGACGATCTGGTCGAGCAGGCCGGTGTCCAGTTCGAGTGCGCCGCTTGCCTCGGCGCCGGCTGCCGTTTCCAGGATCGCCGCCATTATTTCTCCTCCCTTGTCTTGCGCAGGCTGTCCAGCTTTTCGGTGTTGGTCAGCACGTCGTTCAGGATGTCTTCCAGCTTGTCGTTCCCGGCCAGCTTGTTGCGCAGGTCGGCCAGCTTGCTGCGCGCATCCAGCAGGCCCTTGAGCGGCGCTACCTGCTGCACCACCGACTCCGGCCGGAAATCGGCCATCTCGCGGAACTGCAGGCTGACCGCGAACTCGCCACCTTCCGGCGACAGGTGGTTCTCGACGCGGAAGTTGGCGACCGGGGCGACCGCGTTCAGCACTTCATCGAAGTTGTCGGCGTCGAGGTTGACGAAGTTGCGGTCCTTCAGGCGCTTCCTGGCGGCGTCCGGGTCGCTGCCGAAGTCGCCCAGCACGCCGACCACGAAGGGCAGCTCCTTGTTCTCGATGGCGTCGCCGATCTCGACGTCGTAGGTCATCTGCACGCGCGGCGCGCGCACTTTCTGCAGGCGTTTCTGCACGCTTTCGTTCTTGGGCATGTCGGCTCCAGGCAGGTGAAGGATGTGCGGGCGGACGGCTACTTGAGCGCGCCGAACGGGTCGTTGCCGGCGGGACGCGGCGAGGATGGGGTCGCGATCACCTTCTTGCCCGGCGCGTCCTTGGGCCGGGCCGCGGCGGGACGGCCGCCGTTCGCCACCAGCACTTCCTCGCCCAGGCTGGTGCGCAGCAGCTTGGCCAGCTCCTGCGCCTCGGTGCGCACGTTGCCGCTCAGGTTGTTCTTCTGGCTCAGGTCGGCCAGCGCCTTGCTGGTCACGCGCAGGCCGCTGACGGCGACGATGCTGTTGGCCAGGGTGTCGTCCGGATCGCGTTCCAGCGCTTCCAGGGCGTTGACGATGGCCTCGCCGTAATCGGTGCTGTCGAAGCGCATCTGGGCCATCCTTACCCACGGCGTCTTGTCCGTCGGGAAGGTGCTGCCGGCGCTCTTCAGCAGGGCATAGGCCTTGTCGTTCTGGCCGGCCATCACGGCGGCGTCGACGTTGGCCATCGCGGCCGCCATGGTCGGCGCCGCCTTCGGGGTGCTGGCCACCTGGCCGGTGCCGGCGCAAGCGGACAGGATCGCAACACAGACTAGACTCGGCATCAAGCGTTGGAACTTCATCTGGCTCTCCCTAGGTGAAATCAAGCGCCATTATTGGCGCGAGGTTTCGTCAAAGAATTGCGTGACGTCAACTCCAGCTTTCCCGGCCCTTGCGCCCGGTCGAAGCCACGCTTGCGCCCGCTCAGCGCATGCGGATGGCGTTCCCGTTAAATGTCGCTGTCGGTCCATTTACCAAAGGCAAGCTCACGCCATGGCTCCTGTTCGCTCCTTTTCTTTCTCGCTCTCTATGTTCGCTTGTTTCCTGCTGGCAGGCTGTGCCGGTGGCGCCGGACCGCTGCCTGCCGGCCTTCTCGAAACGGCCGGCATCCGCAAGCCACCGCCCCTGCCCGAGGCGCAGCTCCCGCCGCGCAAGGTGGCAATCCGGCTGCATGCCGCCAAACGCCTGAACCTGGACGCGCGCGGCCAGCCGCTGGCCCTGCTGGTGCGGGTCTACAAGCTGCGCCAGCGCACCACCTTCGATCAGGCGCCCTATGCTGCATTTTTGTCGCCGCAGGCCGAGCGCGAGGCCCTGGGCGCCGACTTGCTCGACGTGCGCGAACTGACCCTGGTACCGGGCCAGCAGCTCGAGCTCGACGAAAAGCTGGCGCGCGAGGCCGGCTGGCTCGGGGTGGTCGCGCTCTTCCATTCGCCGCTGCCGCAGGGCTGGCGCCTGGCCTTCGCCGCGCCCGACGCCGAACAGGGCGGCGTGACGATCGGCCTGCATGCTTGCGCGATGAGCGCGAGCACTGCCGCCGCGGCCAAGCCCTTGCAGCTTGTCCGGTGTCAATGAAGTCTGTGTGATTTCCCCCAAGCTAGAGATTTGTGACACTCCCACAGGAGGCATCCGTGAAACCACCGTCGAAGGTCTTGTGGGGCGAGGGGCTGTTCCTGCGCCCCCAGCATTTCCAGCAGCAGGACCGCTACCACGAGGCGCGCCTGAACGACACCGCCAACGCCCTGCATCCCTACTGCTGGGGCGTGCGCAAGCTGGTGATCGACCTCGATGCGCTCAAGGCGGATACCCTGCGCATCACCGAGCTGTCGCTGATCTTCCCCGACGGCGAGATCCTGCACGCGCCCGACCGCGACGCCCTGCCGCCCCAGGTGCGCCTCGTCGAGCTGGCGGGGTCGAACCAGACCCTCAGTTTCCACGCCGCCCTGCCGGCCCTGAAGGACCACGGCGAAAACTGCGCGGCGCGCGGCGAATCGCGCGCCGACACCCGCTTCGGCCAGATCGAACACGACACCTTCGACCTGTTCACCGACGCCGCCAGCGCGCCGGTCGCCTACCTGAGCCGGAGCCTGCGCCTGGTGTCGGAACTCGAGCCGCTCGAAGCCTACGAGACCGTCCCGCTGGTCCGCCTGCGCCGCCTCGCCACCGGCGGCTTCGAGATCGACCACGTCTTCGTGCCGCCCAGCCTGTCGATCGACGGCGCACCCGGCCTGCACGGCATGCTGACGCGCCTGATGGAAAAGCTGCTGGCCAAGGTGAATGCGCTGTACGGCCACTACCGCGAGCCGGGCAAGAACGTGGTCGAGCTGCGCGGCGGCGACGTCGCCTCGTTCTGGCTGCTGCACACGGTGAGCAGCGGCTATGCCTCGCTGACCCACTTCCTGGCGCACCGCGACCTGCATCCCGAGCGCCTGTTCCAGGAGCTGCTGACCCTGGCCGGCGGCCTGATGACCTTCTCGCGCAGCAGCAAGCTGGAAGACCTGCCGGCCTATGTGCACCAGGATCCGGGACCGGCCTTCGCGCGCCTGGACGCCATCCTGCGCGAGCTGCTGGACACAGTGATCTCGTCGAAGTACTTCTCGATCGCGCTGAGCAATGAGCGTCCGTCCTACCACCTGGGCGCCCTCGACTCCGGCAAGATCAACGCCCAGACCACCTTGTTCCTGGGCGTGGCGGCCGACATGCCGGCCCTGCAGCTGGTCGAGATCGTGCCGCTGCGCTTCAAGATCGGAGCGCCGGAAGACGTCGACAAGCTGGTGCTGTCGGCCATGCCCGGCGTGCGCCTGGTGCACGCGCCGCAGGTGCCGAGCGCGCTGCCGGTGCGTCCCGACACCTGTTACTTCGTGCTGGAAAACCGCGGCGTGCTGTACGGGAGCATGCTCAAGGCCCAGGCGATCTCGATCTATGTGCCGAACGGGATCCGCGACCTCAAACTCGAACTCATCGGAATCGCAGCATGAGCCAACACGTCGAACGGCGCGCCGCGCCATCCCAGGCCGGCGGCCGCAATGCCGCCGGCAGCACCCCGGCCTCCCTGGTCGACATCATGTACGAGGGCTTTTACGCCCTGTTCCTGCTGAAGAACGGCTGCGGCCCGCAGGACAAGACCGCCTTCGCCGAGCACATGACGCGCTTCCTGGGCGACATCGACCGCAACGCCAAGGCGCTCGGCGTGCCGGCCGACGATGTCACCGCGGCCAAGTATGCCTTCTGCGCGGCGGTCGACGAGATCATCCTGCGCTCCGACTACGACATCCGCGAAGCCTGGGAGACCCGCCCGCTGCAGCTGCGCCTGTTCGGCGACCAGCTCGCCGGCGAACACTTCTTCCAGCGCCTCGAGGACCTGCGCGCCAAGGGCGTCGTCCACCTGCAGGCGCTGGAGGTCTTCCACGTCTGCCTGCTGCTCGGCTTCGAAGGGCGCTTCGCGCTGGACGGCCGCGACAAGCTGAACTACCTGACCGCCCGCCTTGGCGACGAGATCGCCCGCATGCGCGGAAAAAGCCGCGGCTTCGCCCCGCACGCCGAGCGCCCAGACCAGATCTCCCACAAGCTGGGCAGCGATTTGTCGCTGTGGGCGCTGTCGATGGTGTTCGCGGTGGTCACCCTGGGCGGCTACCTGGGCTTCCGCGCCGCCCTGGCGCACGAGACCGACCAGGCGCTGGCCAGCTACAACGATCTGGTGATGCTGCCGCCAAGGTCGGCCAACGTGACGATCACCCTGCCCTGAAATTCTGAAAATTCGGGGTCAGAGCACTTTTCTTGGCAATAGCTCTCGAGAAAGCGTTCGCGCAACAGATCGCTATCTTGGGGCGCGCGTGGCCGGAGCTTGTGAGCAGATCAATTGATCGAAAATGTGCTCTGACCCCGAATTTGACCCCGAATTTGGTCTGGGGATTACTGCACGACCTTGAACTCGATCCGCCGATTCCGGGCCCGCCCCTCCGGCGTGCGGTTGTCGGCCACCGGCCGGTCCGGGCCTTCGCCGGAGACAGACACCATCTCCGGGTTCACGCCGCGGCCGGCCGCGTAGGCCTTCACGGCCTCGGCGCGGGCCTGGCTGAGCGAGAGGTTGCCGGCACGCGAGCCGGCGTTGTCGGTGTGGCCGATTACCTCCACCTTCTTGTCCTTCAGGCGCAAGAGGGCCACGCTCATCTGGTCGAGCACCTGCTTGCCGGCGTCGGTCAGCGTCGCTTTTCCCGATTCGAATTCGATGATGCGGTCGGCCAAGGCAGCATCCAGCATGCCCTGCTCCGACACCGCCACCCGCAGGCCGTTGTTGACGGTGTAGCTGGGATCAAGATTGAGCGCCAGCTCGCTGGCGATCTGCTGCTTCTGCGCTTCGCTGGCGACGTCGCCGCGCAGGCTGACGCTGGTGCCGTCGATCTGCAGCTGGCCGCGCGAGACCAGCTTCAGGTTCGGGCCGATCAGGTGGGCGACGTGCTCGTTCCAGTTCGGCGGYGCCGACACCCGGCCCACCGCCAGCTGGTCGACCACGCGCTCGGCGCCGTAGACGGCACGCAGGCGCGCCAGCAGCGCGGCCTTGCTGGCGTCGTCGGCGACCGTGCCGGATACCACGATCGGCGCGGCCGCGGCAGCAGAGGCGGCGGTGCCATCGGCGAGGACAGGCGCCGCAGCCAGGCCGGCGGCGGCAATCAGCAATGTCGGTAAGAGCTTCACGTGGCGGCTCCGATGAAAGTCTTGAGGAACAGTTCGCGCGCCAGGCGCAGCGGCAGCATCGGCTGCTCGAGGTAGCTGGCCAGCGCGCGCACGTCGATGTCGATGCCCAGCTGCTCGTCGATCCAGCCGTTGTCGGTCAGCTGGACCTGCTGCTCGCGGCCGGCGAGCGGGTCGACGATGCCGTGCAGGGTCTCGGCGGCGGCGCCGCCGAAGCCGATCACCAGCGCCGGCCGTTCGGCCACCGTGGTGACGAACAGCACCAGGTCGAAGGCGGTGCGGCGAATGAAGGGTGTCACCAGCTCCAGCCAGAAGGCCGCGATCCGGTAGCGGACGTCAAGTCGCGAAGGCAGCGGCAGCACCAGGCTTTTTTGCAGGGCCGCCGGCCGGCTGTGCATGACCGGCTGCAGCAGCAGGCCGAGGCCGAGGATCAGGCGGCTGGCCCCGAGTTCCAGCTCCCCGGACAGCGAGCTGACCGTCGCCATGGCCAGGAAGTCGGTCAGTTGCGCCTCGTATTCGCCGAGGCCGACCGTCGCATCGGCGATCGCATGCAGATGCGGGCCGGGGTCCTCGCTGCCGACCACGCGTGGAGCCATCGATCCCAGGAAGTCCCACAGGGGCCCGAAGGCCAGCGGGCAGCGCGCGACGAAGGCCGCCGGATCGGGCACCTCGACGGTGCGCATGGTCAGGAAGGGAAAGCGGCGCCCGGAACGGTCGTGGCTGGCCACCAGGTGACCGGCGATCGCGTGACGCCGGCTCGGCCCGACGAAGGCGAAGCTGACCGGCGGCGAGGCGTCGTAATACAGCTTCCAGCGCGCGTCGTTGGGCAGGCGGGTCATGACCTGGGCCAGCCACTCGTCGAGCATGCCCAGCACCGGCTGGTCATCGGCGACCTTGACGAAATCGCTGCGCGCCGGGATCTTGCCGAAGTAGCCGATCCGTGGCGAGGCGGCAGTGCGCGTCATTGGGCCGCTCCCGCCAGTTGCGGGCTGCTGGCGCCTGCCGCACCACGGCCGACTACGCTGTCGGGCAGGCGCAGGCCGCTAAAGCCGCGGCTGGCCTGGCCGTCACCGGTGCTGGCAGCGCTGCTGACCAGCTTGAGCGTGACCCCCACCGTCGTGCTGCCAGAGGTCCAGCGCAGCTCGCCCATGCCACGCTCCAGCTTCTTCGTGACGGCGGCCGCCATCAGCTTGTTCAAACCTTGCTCGCCCGGCTCGTTGAACAGCTCGACCGTCCGCCCGTCAAAGGTCACGGCGCTGACCTTGGCCCCGCTCGCCCCCTGCGGTCCCGGATGCACCATGTTCACCCAGCTAGGGGGCGTATTCCGGTAGCGCAGCTGCTGGCCGTCGATCTCGATGGTGTACTCGGTCACGCCCGGCGCGGTCATCGGCAGCAGCTGGAACACGGTCTGCGGACCGCCGCCGGACGCCACGCCGTTGGCGGACAAGGGCGCCACCCAGCCCGGAAAGCCGCTCACCACCTGCGGCGCCAGGGTGACGCCGATGTCGGCCCAGGTGCGGCTGGACAGCACGTCGCCGCGCCGCACCACCAGCGGGCCCATGGTCGTGGCGACGAACTTGGCGACCGCGCCTTCCGGGCCGAAGACCTGGCCGATCTCGCCCGGCCCCGCCTGCATCTGGGCGCCCGGCGAGAACGGGGATTTGCCGGCCAGGTTCTTCTGGAAGGGCTCGACCACCTGCGCCTGCCAGGTCTTGTTGATCTCGGACTCGGACGGCAGCACGATCATCGCGAAGGTCTGCACCAGCGGCCGCACCAGCAGCGGCCGCAGCATCTGCTTCTGCGCGTCCGTCATCCCGGTCAGCATCTGCTCGTCGACGTATTTGAGGGCGTCGGCCAGTTCGGAGCCGTTGCCTTCCAGGGTCTGCTGCATCAGCTGCTTGGCGCCGGGACCGGGATCGCCCTGGTTCTTCAGCTGGTTCAGGCGGGAGCGCAGCTTCGACAACGCGTCCAGGTAACCGGTCATCAGCGAAGCGTCTTTCTCCTTCACGCCGACCAGGCGCGCCACGCCGGCGAACTCGCGCCCGACCGGCCCGGCGGCAGGCGCAGCGCCCACAGGCAGCGGACCCGCAGCGTCGGCCAGCTGGCGCGCTTCGCTCGGTGCCTGGCGCAGGATCACTTCGCGGAACCAGGCCGCCAGCCCGCGCTTGAGCTTGGCCTGGTTGACGCGCGCCTGGCCCGGATCGTCCCAGGAGGTCTCGTCGTAGACCGTCTTGAGGACCTTGGCCAGCGGCGAGGTCTGCGGGTCGCCGAGGCGGTTCATGGCCTGCACGCTGGCCTCGAAGCCGTTCAGGTCGGCGATCGTTACGCCCTGCACGAACTTGGCCCACTCGCGCGCATAGTCGGCCTTGTAGAGATCGATCAAGGTCTTCTGGATCTGCTCCGGGCTGCCTTCCAGGGTCAGGTCGTCCTTGGCGACGGTCTTGAGCACCCAGTCGGTGCTCTGCAGCTCGCGGTTCGAGGCTTCGCGGATCGCGCCGATCACGAACTTCTCCCAGGCGTCGCGGGTGAAGGCGCCGGGCACCGCATGGCTGCCGACCACCAGGGACTGGTCCTGCTCGCCAACGATGCGCGCCACCGTCACCGCCGGGAACCTCGTCCCGGCGCGGGTGCGGATGTCGGCGTAGACGCGCTCGCGCGCCGGGGTGCCGCGCACCACGCGGCGCAGGTTCTCGCGCGCGCTGTCCAGCAGGCTGAGCTTGGGCGTGATCTGCGGCCAGGCCGGGTCGCCAATATGCGAGAGGTGGAAGGTCATCAGGCGCTCGGCGCTGCGGATCATCTGCTCCTTCGGCATGGCGCCGCGGTTGGCCTGCAGCCACACGCGCCAGTAGCGGGTCAGCTGGTCGTTCAGGTGACCGGGCTCGGCACGGCTTTTATCGGCCAGCATCAGGTAGGTCTTCAAGGCGTTGTAGGCGTCGCCGACATTGGTGGCCGAGACCTCCTGGTAGGGCTGGCCCGGTTTCGCCGCGGGCGCCGCCTGCGCGTTCGGATCGAGCTGGGAGGCGTTGGCATTCATCTCGGCCAGCAGCGCCTCCAACGCCCCGGCCACCGGCTGCACCATCACTTCGCGCACGCCGGCAAAGTATTCGTCGCGCAGCTTGCGTTCCAGGGTCCCGCCCTGAAACAGGCCGAAGGAGAGCGCCGAGGGCTGGTCCTCGCGGTATTTTTCCAGCTGTTCGATGCGGTCCTGCAGGATGTCGAGCGCCTCCAGGCGCGACTGCAGGTCGCCGCGGCGGGCCTGCAGCTTGCTGACCTTGTCGAGGTCGGCCTGGACATTGGCCACCAGCTGGCGGTTGCCCATATAGGACCAGCTCCAGCCGCCCAGCGCACAGCCCAGCATCACGGTGGCGGCGAAGAAGACCGCGTATTTCAGGCGCGCGGAGGCCGGGCTGGTATAGCGCTTTACCAGATCTCTGTCGGCGAAGATCACCTTGCGGAACAGCTCGAGCAGGAAGAAGCCGGACTGCTCCTCCTGCTGCGCGCCCTTTTGTTCGCCCGCCTTCAATTGCAGGTCGAAGCGGCTGGCGACGCGCCGTGAAGACAGGTTCTCGACCATGCCCTCCTGCAGCGCGCTGGTGAAGTAGAAGCCGCGCATCACCGGCTTGAACTGCCAGGTATTCTCTTCGAACAGGGTGGCGAGGAAGGCGCGCAGGTGCGACTTGAGCGAGGCGAATTCGAGCGGGAAGGTGAATACGCCGGGACGCATGGCGGCACTGCGGTTGCCGGCCATGGTGGCCAGGCTCATCTCCTTCAGGCCGTCGTACAGTTCGTCGAAGTGCGCGTCAAAAAAGGCAAGCACGTCCTGCGGCGTGGAGCGCCGGTTGTAGCGCTGGGTCGCGCCCCAGACGCGGTCGCGCTCGGCGCGGTCGGCGTCGTGGAAGAAGTCGCCGAAGCCGGCGATCAGGTCGGCCTTGGTGAACACCACGTACGCCGGCGCGTGCACGCCCAGGCGCTCGGTGAGTTCCTGGACCCGCGTGCGCAGGCTCTTGGCCAGCTCGATCGAGGCTTCGGAGGAGCCGCCGGCCAGCTCGGCGACGCTGACGGCGATGATGATGCCGTTGATCGGCGCGCGCCGGCGGTGGCGCCGCAGCAGGTCGAGGAAGCTGAACCACTCGGCGCGGTCGGCTTCGTAGACGGAATAGCGGCCGGCGGTATCGAGCAGGATGCCGTCGGTGGTAAAGAACCAGTCGCAGTTGCGGGTGCCGCCCACGCCCTGCACCGCCTTGCTGCCGGGGATGGGGAAAGTCAGGCCCGAATGCTTGATGGCGCTGCTCTTGCCGGCCGCCGGGTTCCCGATGATCATGTACCAGGGCAGCTCGTAGAGGGCCTGGGCGCCGCGCGTCAGCCCCAGCTTCGAGGTCTTGATGGTGTTGATCGCCTCCACCATGCCCTTGCGCAGCAGCTGGGCATCGTCGCGCTGGGGCTTGTCGGACTGGGCGACGATGGCCTCGCTCAGGCGGGCGGCGGCGCGCTTGCGCAGCCAGCTGCGCGTGAGCCACCAGATGCCCCAGGCCGCCAGCAGGAGCAGGCCGGACAGCACGGCCCAGATGGCCGCCACTTCGAGGGATTCCGCGCCAAGGAAGAGGAAGGCGGCCAGCGCTGCGATGCCGATCACGGCCATTACGCGGCGCTTGCCAAGAAACTGCCAGAGTCGGGCCATAGTGGGTTCGGTTCAGGGTTTGAAAGAATGCCACAGGGAATGTTGGCACTATTTCCGCGCCGATCCTTGAGTTGAAACAATGGCGCGAGAGCACGTATCGTCAGCGCCGCATCACCCCGCGCAGGCGCAGCTCGGTATGGCCGAGGTCCATCATGGCCCAGCGCCCGCCCCAGGTCAGTCCCAGGGATTCCGCCACCTCGCCGTACAACTGGTAGCCGCGCATCGCCCAGGGATCCTTTTCCGAGATCACCAGCTTGCCGTCGCGCCAGAACGCGCAATCGGCGGCCAGCCCGTACTGGTGCCAGCTCTGGAAGGCGCGCGCATTCGTCACCGCCGAACCCATCTTCGCCAGCATGTCCTGGCGCGTTGGGCTGCGGTAGCCCTCGAGCAGCGCCATCTCGTAGCCATACTTTTCCTTCATGATGCGGAAGGCCAGCAGCAGGCGCTGGCTGAAGTCGGGATGCAGCAGGCCCCAGTTGCGGCTGGCGTCGACCAGCATCGGCCGCAGCAGTTCGACTTCGCGGGTGGTGAAGGCGACCGGCGGCAGCGCGGCCGGCGGCACCAGCTGCTCGCCCTTGAGGAGGGCCGCGACCTGGGCGTCGACCACGGTATCTAGCGGCTCATAGCCCGGCAACATATCCGGCCGGCGCATCAGCAAGGCCACCAGCGGCGGCACCAGCACCAGCGGAACGCCCACGGCGACGAGGGCGCGATGCTTGCGGATCCAGCCGCGCACGTCGCGCCAGCGCCAGCGCAGACCCGGTCCGGCGCCGCGCAGGCGGGCAGCGCCCTCCTCCCGCCAACTGCCGGCGCGCAGCTGCATGCGGCGCTGCAGGCCGCCCAGGAACTGGAGCACGGAGGCGCGGCCGGACGGGAAACAGGCCAGCCAGATGAGGCTGCAAGCGAGACAAAAATATAAAAGGGCGAGGAAGATCAGCATCCGCTTCTCCGGTTTGTTTCTAATTGGCATTGGTGTCCAATCTTAGGAGGTACACGGTGCGCCCTACAGATGAAGATCAATCCGGCTCGCGGCGTCCGAACCTGATGTCCTCGACGCGGCGCTCGGCGAACGAGATCAATATTCTCGCCATGCTCGACCGCCACGAGTCAGCCGGACTGCCGCAGCGCATGCTGCGCTGCCTGCGGCGCATGCCGGCCCTGTTCTGGTACGGGACCGCCGGCGTGCTGGTGGTCGGCCTGGTCGGCACGCTGGCCTGGCTGGCGGGGGATGGCGGCGCGCCCTCCCCGACCGCTGCCGCGCTGGCCGGTGCCGGCGCGGAGGGCAAGTCGGCCGCCACCGTCGCCGCGCCGCCTGCCCCGGCGCTCCCAGCGCCCGGAAGGACAGGCGCCGCCGAACCCTTGGCGGAGACCCTGCCGGCCGGCGGCGCGACCGTCGTCGAGGTCGCCCCCGCGCCCGTGACCGACGCGCCGGCGCCGGCCCCGGTACGTACGCTGCCGCCGCAGCAGCACGCGGGACGCATCGCCCCGCGCGACGCCCAGCGCGATCCGCCACGCCTGGCCGCCCACGCCGCCGCCAAACCGGCGCCGCGGACCGTGGCGGCCAGGGCGCCTGCCCACGCCGAAACGCGCCGCGGCCGCCAGGCGCCGTCCGCCAAACCGGCCCAGGACGCGGTCGATACCGACGTCGCCCTGATCTCGGCCATCATCCAGCACGCCAGCAAGCGCCAGGAAGCAGAGGACGCCGCCAGCAAGCCTTAGCAAGCTTGGCAAAAGAGCACGCCGCGGTAAAAAAGCCACACAATGGCTGGGTAAAGTCATGCCGCGTCGCTATACTGTACAAAGCCACAGTATGGTGCGACATGAACAGGGTTCTGGAAAACGAGTTTTATTATCTGGATAATTTCCAGCGCGTCCTCGACTGGATCGCCCAGCGCTACGCCGATCTGCTCGACGACGGCGAGCAAGCCTTCATCCAGGCCTTCGCCCAGCTGCCCCGCCCTTCCCAGGCCCTGTTCGTGCGCATGGTGATGCGCAAGGGCAGCCTGTTCCGCGCCTCGAAGATGAACTATCCGGAGATCGGCTGCCCGCTCGCGGCCGCCGAGGCGCTGCTGCCGACCGGCTGGATCGCCCTTGATCCGGTGCTGGACATCGCCGAGCTGTTCGAACTGCTGGTCAAGCCCGAGATCGTCGAGGCCTTCGGCTTGACGGCGCCGCTGAAGGCGGCGCGCAAGGACCAGCAGCTGGAAGCGCTGCGCGACGGGCATGCCGAAGCGCGCCCCTTCTCGCAGTGGTATCCCGGTTCGAAGGACACCCTGTTTTCGATCGCCGTGAAGGCGCTGTGCGACCGCCTGCGCCTGCTCTTCTTCGGCAACCTGCACCAGGACTGGACCGAGTTCGTGCTGTCCGACCTCGGCCTGTTCCGCTACGAGCAGGTGGAATTTTCGGAAGCCTCGCGCGGCTTCCGTTCGCGCCAGGACATCGAACATTACCTGCAGCTGCACGCCTGCCGCGAACGCTTCGAGACGCTGGAGCCGGGCTCCCCGGAATTGCGCGAGCTGGTGCAGGAAGTGCCACGCCACAGCTTCGGCAACGACTGGCTGGACAGCCGCCGCGAAAAACTCTTGTACCGCCTCGGCCAGCAGCTCGAGAAGGACAAGGATTGGGAGGCCGCCCACGCCGTCTATGCCGGCTGCCGCTTCCCCGGCGCCCGCTCGCGCGCCATGCGCGTGCTGGAGAAGGACGAGAAGTTCGACCAGGCTTATGCCCTGTTCTGCCAGGCGAACGAGGCGCCGGAAAACGAAGCCGAGCGCCAGCACCTGCTGCGCATCGGCCCGCGCCTGGCGCGCAAGCTAGGCCACGTCACGCCGAAGGCGCGGCGCACCAGCAAGGCCGCGCGGCTGGACCTGAACCTGCCCGTCCCGAGTGGAGAATGGCGGGTCGAGGGCGTGGTGCTGGGCCACCTGCACCGCGACGAAGCGCCGGTCTACTACGTCGAGAACACGCTGGCGAATACCCTGTTCGGCCTCTTGTGCTGGCCGGCGGTGTTCGCGGCGATTCCCGGCGCCTTCTTCCACCCCTTCCACCGCGGTCCGGCCGACCTGTACAGCCCCGACTTCCACCAGCGCCGCGCGCGCGAGTTCGAGGCCTGCCTGGCGCGCCTGGACGACGGCAGCCACGTCGACGCCATCCTCGCCACCTGGGAAGACAAGGCCGGCATCCAGTCGCCCTTCGTGGCCTGGGACTGGCTCGACCGCGAGATCATCGAACTGGCGCTGCGCTGCATCCCGGCCGCCCACCTGAAGCTGTGGTTCCGCCGCATCCTGCAGGACGTGAAGGACAACCGCACCGGCTTCCCCGACCTGATCCAGTTCTGGCCGGGCGAAGGCCGCTACGACATGATCGAAGTGAAGGGTCCCGGCGACCGCCTGCAGGACAACCAGCTGCGCTGGATCGACTTCTGCGCCGAGCACGGCATGCCGGTCACGGTGTGCTACCTGCAGTGGCAGGAGGCGGCTTGACCGCTGCCGCGAAAGGATACACGGTGGCGGTGCGGGCGCTGTGCGAGTTCACCGCCAAGCAGGGCGACCTCGACCTGCGCTTCACGCCCTCGCCGACCGCCCTCGAAGGCATCGCCGGCCACGCCGTGGTGGCGTCGCGGCGCGGCGAGCATTACCGCGCCGAAGTCGGCTTGGCGGGCGACTACGGCCTGCTGCACGTGCGCGGCCGCGCCGACGGCTACGACACCGACCAGAACCTGATCGAGGAGGTGAAGACCTTCCGCGGCCGCTTCGACAGCATCCCCGACAACCACCGCCACCTGCACTGGGCCCAGCTGCGCATCTACGGCCACCTGATGTGCGAACAGCTCGACATGGAGGCGGTGAACCTGGCCCTGGTCTACTTCGACATCGGCAACCAGCACGAGACCGTGCTGCGCGAGACCCGCACCCGCGCCGAGCTGAAAGCCATCTTCGACGACCATTGCGGCCGCTTCATCGCCTGGGCCGAACAGGAGATGCGCCACCGCGAAGGACGCAACGCGGCCCTCACGAACATGCGCTTTCCGCACGCGGATTTCCGCCCGGGCCAGCGCCAGCTTGCCGAAGCCGTGTTCCGCGCCAACGCCGCCAAGCGCTGCCTGCTGGCCCAGGCCCCGACCGGCATCGGCAAGACCCTCGGCACCATGTTCCCGGCCCTGAAGGCGGCGCCGAAGGAGAACATCGACAAGCTGCTGTTCCTGGCCGCGAAGACGCCGGGACGCCGCCTTGCCCTGGATGCGGCGGCGACGCTGAAAGCCGGCGCCACGATGCCCTTGAGGGTGCTGGAACTGACCGCGCGCGACAAGGCCTGCGAGCATCCGGACAAGGCCTGCCACGGCGAATCCTGCCCGCTGGCGCGCGGCTTCTACGACCGTCTGCCGGCCGCGCGCGCGGCATGCCTGGACGCGCCGCTGCTGGACCGCGACGCCCTGCGTACCGTCGGCCTCGAACACGATGTCTGCCCCTACTACCTGGGCAGCGAGATGGCGCGCTGGAGCGACCTGATCGTCGGCGACTACAACTACTGGTTCGACGGCGGCGCCATGCTGTACGCGCTGGCGCTGGAACGCGGCTGGCGGGTCAGCGTGCTGGCCGACGAGGCCCACAACCTGGTCTCGCGCGCGCGCGGCATGTACAGCGCCTCGCTGGCGCGCGGCAGCCTGCGCGCGGCCCGTGCCGTGGCCCCAGCCGGCGTGCAGAAGCCGCTGGAAAAGCTCGGGCGTGCCTGGCTTGACGCGGGGAAGTCCGCGCCCCTGCCCTACCAGGTATTGGAGGCCATCCCGCAGAAGCTGCTGGACAGCCTGCAGAACGCCACCAGCGCAATCACGGAGCACCTCGCGGAACACATGGCGGGATCGGCGCTCGATCCGGCCCTGCAGGAGTTCTACTTCGACGCCCTGCAGTTCCTGCGCCTGGCCGAGAGCTTCGGCGAGCACTCCATGTTCGACCTCACGCGCGCTGACCAAAGGGACACCGTGCTCGCCATCCGCAACCTGGTGCCGGCGCCCTTCCTGAAGCCGCGCTTCGAACTGGCCCATTCGACCACCCTGTTCTCGGCCACCCTGAGTCCCTGGCATTATTTCGCCGACCTGCTCGGCATGCCCGAGCACACGGCCTGGATCGACGTCGACTCGCCCTTCGTCGCCAGCCAGCTGAAGGTCGAGGTGGCGCGCGGGATCTCGACGCGCTACCAGCATCGCAAGGCCTCGCTGGCGCCGATCGCCGACCTGATGGCGCAGCAGTACGCGCAACATCCCGGCAACTACCTGGCCTTCTTCAGCAGCTTCGACTACCTCGAACAGGCCGCCGACATGCTGGCCCGGCGCCATTCGGAGATCCCGGCCTGGCACCAGTCGCGCCGCATGAGCGAGCTGGAACGCACTGCGTTTCTGGACCGCTTTACGTCCGAAAGCAAAGGCATCGGTTTTGCGGTGCTGGGCGGCGCCTTCGGCGAAGGCATCGACCTGCCGGGGGCGCGCCTGATCGGCGCCTTCGTCGCCACCCTCGGCCTGCCCCAGGTGAATCCGGTCAACGAACAGCTGCGCGAACGCCTGCAGGCCATGTTCGGCGCCGGCTACGACTACGCCTATCTCTATCCCGGCCTGCAGAAGGTGGTGCAGGCGGCCGGCCGCGTGATCCGCACCGAACAGGACCAGGGCACGGTCTGGCTGATCGACGATCGCTTCGCGCGACCCGAGGTGCTGGAGCTGCTGCCGCGCTGGTGGCATGTCCACACCACGAACTAACGCATCGACTCCCTGAGTTTTTGATAGCCGCTGCGGCTCACCGGAATCCGCGCCCCGCCGCGCAGCACCGCGCAGTGACTGTCCTTGCCCACCGCATCGATGCGCTCGATGGCCGCCAGGCTGACGATGTAGGAACGATGCACGCGCAGGAAGGCGCCGGGGTCGAGCTGCTCCTCGAGCTCCGACAGGCGCTGGCTCTTCAGCCAGGGCTTGCCGCCGGCGACCACCTGCACGTAGTCGTCCTGGGCCTCGATATAGTCGATGCTCGCGGCCGGGATCACCTGCACGCGGGCACCGTCGCGGATCAGGATGCGCTCCAGCGGCACGCGGCGCTGCGCGGCCTCGGAGGCGGCGGCGACGGCCTCCCGCGCCGCGGCGCCGGCCTGCGGACTGCCGATGCGTTCGCGCGCATGCGCCAGCGCCTGCCCGAGACGTTCGCGTGTGAAAGGCTTGAGCAGGTAGTCGAGCGCATGCACCTCGAAGGCGCGCAGCGCGAACTGGTCGTAGGCGGTGACGAACACATACTGGCTCTTCGCGCCCGCCAGCTCGACCACTTCGAAGCCGTCCAGCTTGGGCATCTGGATATCGAGGAAGACCAGGTCCGGCGCCAGTTCGGCGATCGCCTTGACGGCCTCGAAACCGTTGGCGCATTCGCCGACGATCTCGACGCCTGTTTCCGTCTCCAGGTACTCGCGCAGCACCGCCCGCGCCAGCAGCTCGTCGTCCACGATGATCACCCGCATGCTTCTACGCCTCCTGTTCCACGTTCAGTTCGACCGGTTCGGCCGGCAGCGCCAGCTCGACCCTGAATGTATTCCCTTCCCTGCCCCAGTGCACGCTGGCTTCGATCCCATAGGCCGCCGCCAGGCGCCGCCTCACGTTCTCCAGGCCGGTGCCGGTGCCCGTGTCGATTCCCTTCCTGCAGGGCGTGTCCGGATCGACGTCGTTCTCGACGGCGATACGCAGCAGCGAGCCGGCGCGCACCGCCTTGATGCGCACCAGGCCGGGTTCGATCATCTGGCCGATGCCGTGCTTGACCGCGTTCTCCACCAGCGGTTGCAGCAGCATCGGCGGCACCAGGCAGGCCTCGGCCCCGGGGCTCACCTCGGCCTCGAAGCGCAGGCGCTCGCCGAAGCGCACCTGCTCGATCGCCAGGAAGTCTCGCACCAGGGCCAGCTCCCTGTCCAGCGCCACCTTGCGGTCGGCGTGCAGGCCCAGGCTGAGGCGGAAGAAGCCGGCCAGGCGCAAGGTCATCGCGCGCGCCGCGGCTGGGTCGATCGAGGTCAGCGCGCTGATCGAATTCAGGCTGTTGAACAGGAAATGGGGGTCGACCTGGGTGCGCAGCATGCGCAGCTCGGCGTCCTGGGCCATCAACCGCGTCTCCAGCTCGCGGGTCTCGAGCTGGCGCACGCGCTCGGCTTCGATCAGCAGGTAGTTGACGGCGGCCGCCAGCCCGTACAGGATCACGCCCAGCGCGAACATGGTCGCCAGCCGCGCCGCATCCAGTTCGATCGCCATCCCCGCCGGCGCCAGCGCGCGTATCAGTGCCGCCCAGGCCGAGCCGATCGCGCACCACAGCAGGGCCGCGCAGCTTGCCGTGGCGCCGATGCCGCCGACGATCGCGGCCGGGTGCTTCTGGCCGATCGGGTAGGCGCGGCACACGTAGTAGGCCGAGAACGCGGTGGCGTTCGCATACACGATCGCCATCGGCACCGCGAACATCAGGCTGGCGCCCCAGCCCGCCCCGCCGGCGGCCAGCAAGGCGCTGGTCGCCAGGCCCAGCATCAGCCAGGCCAGCAGGTAGAGCAGCGCCGCATACCACCGCGAGATCACCCCGTGCATGCCGCGTGCGCCTTCAGTTGCGAACCTCGACGCCGCCCATGATGGCGTAGCCGGTCACCACCAGGCGCTTGCTGTTGTCGGGCGGCCGCGCGGTCTTTTCCGTGAAGCCGCCCATCACCGGCGTGCCGTGCAGGATCACGGTCCATTCCGGCGGGACCTTGATCGTGATCCCTCCCCAGACCGCGAAGACGTTGATCACGGCTTCGGTGGCCAGGGTCGCTTCGCGCAGGTCGAGCTCGCAGCCACCCATGATCGCGGTGATTTCGCCGCCGCGGAAGTCGGGCGCGCTGACGCGGCGTTCGAAGCCGCCGAGGATGGCGGTGATGTCGACCACGTTGTCGCTCTTGGCGTCGTCCTTGGTGTAGGGAGTGGTGCCGACATGCACGACGCGGCCGCCGCCGAGCGTGCGGAACACGATCAGGCCGCCCATGGCGATCATCACCAGCGGCCAGAAGGTGCGCCAGCTGATGAACTCGTAGCCGAGGCGGTTGCCCAGCATCGCCACGCCGATCGCGACCAGGACGATGCCGGTGACGCGCCCGCTGCGCGGCCCGTCGCTGCACAGGGCCACCAGGCCCGAGGCGATGAAGGCCAGCGGCCAGAAGAAGATCACGTGGCGCAGGTAGATGATGTTCAGGTTATCGAGCAGGAACAGCACGCCGAAGGCCGCGACCAGCAGGCCGATCACGACCTGGGCCGAGACGCGCGAGTTGGAACGGGTGGTTTCATTGGCCATGGCGGTCTCCCTGCTTCTCGAAGCAGCCGTTGCGGCCGCGGTCCGGATTGGCGCCGAAGCGGCGCTCGGCGATCGGCTTCACGGCCATGCCGATGCCGCCGACGATGATGAACAGCGGCCAGCTGTTGAACCAGTTCAGCCCGAACAGTCCCTCGAACACGGCGAACAGCCACAGGCCGATGAAGACGGTCCACAGGCCGCCCACGAATTCGCGCGCGCTCGGATAGCCGATGGTCTGGTTGATGCCGACCACGACCAGCAGCAGCGGCGCGTAATGCCACAGGTGGTCGATCTCGTAGACGTCGAACTGGTCGAGCAGGAAGGCCACGCCGAGGCCGATCAGCAGCAGGCCCCACAAGACCTGGCGCCGCAGTTGATAGGATGCTTCGCTGTTCATATGTCCTCCAGGTTGGAATGAGGACAAGATAACCGGGACGGCGCGGACAGCGGAAGGGGTTTTCGGTGAATGGCGGACAAACGGCGGCGAACGGCGAAAAAAAACCCGCCGCGTTGCCGGGGCGGGCATGGCGACGGGTCGCCGGATTCAGCGTTCCGTCACGGTGTGGGCGAAGCCATGACCATGGTCGGCTGGCCCTTCTGCTGGTTGCGGTACTTGGCCCTGGCGATGGCCTGCTTGACCGCTTCGCGGGCGATATTGGTCTTGCGGATCTCCGCACGTTCCTTCTTGCCGCGGTGCTGGGCCACGTGTTTGCTGCCGATTTTCTTGGTCATGCTGTTCTCCTGTAATGTCTCATGAACGGGACGAACCCATCTTGTCGTCGTCGCGCGAGTCCATCAGCATGCCCCAGCCGAGCTGGCGCCGGATCTCTTCCGGTGTCGGCGGCGGTGCGCTTTCCTTCGTGCGGCGCTCGAGGTACTCGCGCACGAGGTGCTTCGGTGGATGGCTCGTCGTTGGCATTGACATGGGCTACCTCGCTTCCCGAAAGGCGTGGAATCTGGTGCCGATCCTCGAGGCGACCGGCTGACCTGTTGAGGTGGTTGAAGTCCTGCGGAAGATCGCTGGCGTCCTCACTCAACGCCTCCATCTTATCGAATCGCCCGCGCCCGCACCGTTAGGTGACGCACACTGTGCATGCGGCCGGGTCCTAGGCGAAAAAAGGGGAGCCGGAGCTCCCCTTTTCATGCTGCGTCAGGATTAGCGAACCTTAGAACTTGTACTTCAGGTTCAGGTAGTACTGGCGGCCGCTGACGTCCAGTTTCTGCTGCTCTTCCTCGCTGTAACGGTACTGCGCGCGGCGCACGTTGGTCAGGTTGGTTGCATCGAAGGTCAGCACCAGGTTCGGCGTGATGGTGTAACTGGCGTTGAAGGCCAGCGTGGTCACCGGTGCCGCCATGGTCGGCGCCGACGGCATCAGGATGCCGTTGATGTTCGACAGGCCCTGGCTGTTGGCGTTGGCGGCCGGCGCGGTACTGGTGTTCACGTACTCGCTGCGGTAGTTCGCCACCAGGCGCGCCGACAGGCGGTCATTCTCGAAGTAGCCGCCCAGGTTGGCCGCCCACTCGGAAGCGCCGACCATCGGACGGCCGTCGTCGACCTTGGTCTTGGCGCGGCTCACGTTCGAGGTGAAGCCGAAACCGGTGTTCCACAGCGGCTGCTCATACGAGATCTCGAGGCCGGCGATGCGTGCGCCCTGCTGCGAGGAGGTCTGCACCTGGAAGGTCTTGACCTGCGAATCCTTCGGGTCGACCAGGGCGATGCTGTCGGTGCCCACGCCGGTCTTCGCATAACCGTCGATCTTCGAGTAGAACACGTCGACCGCCACCAGCGAACGCTTGGCGAAGAACCAGGACCACGACGCATCCAGGTTGGTTGCCGTCATCGGCTTCAGGTTCGGGTTCGGGCCCGTGACCGTGCAGCCGTTGTCGCTGCAGGTCGGCGTGCCGTAACCGGCGCCGTACAGGTTGTAGTTCTGGCGGCCGAGGGTCTTGCTGGCGCCGAAGCGGGCCAGCATGTCCTTGTTCAGCTCGTAGCGGATGTTCAGGCTCGGCAGCACATTGGTGAAGGTGCGGTCGGACGCCAGCTTGTAATAGATCAGGCCGGCCAGCGGGTTGAACTTGGTGTCCTTGTTGGTCTGGTCGTCGTAGTACGGCTGCGCTTCGCCGACGTCCGTGATCGCGTTCGGGAAGCCCGGGCACGGGATCGGCGCCTGGCCCGGGGCCGAGCGCTGGCAGACCCCGATACCGATCGGCATAGGGATGTTCGCGTTCACGCGGGTACGGACATAGCGCACGCCGACGTTACCCGACCAGCGCTCGCCTTCCAGGTTGGCCATCACATAGGCCGCGGTCTGGCGCTCGCGCATGTCGAGTTCGGACGAGATGCGGCGCTCCCACTGGTCGGTGGTGGCCTTGGTATTGGCCTCGAAATAGGCCTTCATCGTTTCCGGGCTCATGGTCCAGCTGGTGTTGTCCCAGCCGGCCGGGCCGCCGAGTCCGTTGCCGAAGTCGGACGGATACGGGATGAACGAGGTCACGCCCATGGTGCTGGTGTCCAGCGGGGTGCGGAATGCCGGATAGCGGCGCGCGCTGTCGCGGTGGTGGTCGGAGAAACGCGCGCCGGTTTCGATCGACTGCACCCAGCCCTTGTCGAGGCGGTATTCGGCGTCGATCTGGCCGCTGTGCTCCTTGTCGTTGGTGACGATGCCGGACGCTGCGCGGCCGCTCAGCACGTAGCCGCTGCCGTCGGCGTTGCGGCCGGGGACGTTCGGGCCGGTGCCCAGCCACTGCACGTAAGGCGCTTCGTCGACCTCGCCCAGGCGGTAGGACACGCCGGTGCCGTAGCGCGAATAGGTCAGGCCCTGGTCGAGGCCGGTCTTGCCGACGCCCTTGGTGGTCGACAGCAGGGTCTTGACGGTCAGGTCCTGGCTGACGCGGTACTTGGCGTCGAGGTCGAGGAAGGCCGAGGTGGCGCGCGCGCCGTCGCGGTAGGCGCCTTCGGTCTCGCCGATGTACTGCGGAGTGGTGCCCGGCGCGTAGACGATGTCGGCGGCCTTCAGCACTTTCAGCTGGTCGCCATACATCGTGGTCTCGGTGACGATGACCGGGTTCTTGATCGTCGCATAGACGCGCTGGCCGTTCGAATTGGTCGGCGCGGCACCGCCCTGCAGGCCGCCGCGGCCCAGCAGCATGCTGAACATGGCGCCGGCGTTCAGGCGGCCGTAGTTGTTCGCATTCATGCCGGAATGGAAGCCGGTCATGGTCACGTCGAGGTCCTGGTTCGGCTTGAACTGCAGCGAGAACATGCCGCCCTTGCGGTCGCGCACGCCTTCGACGAATTCCATGCTCATCGAACCCGGGATACGCACGCCGTTCAGGTCGGCGGCCTTGTAGCCGCTACCCTTCAGCGACTCGTCGGTGATGCCCAACATGGTCGAGGTATTGATCACGTCCCAGCCGCTGCCGCCGCTATAGGCGAAGCGCGAGACGGAATCGCGGCGAACATAGCGCTTCTCGGCGAAGCCCTGGACGATGAAGCCGAAGGTGCCGGCCTCGTTCTTCCAGTTGAACATCGCGTTCAGGTCGGGCGCGCTCTTGCCCGGCAGGTCGGCGTAGCTGGCGCCGCCGCTGATCACGCCGCCGAAACGCTCTTTCTGCGCCAGCGGCTTGCGGGTGGTGACGTTGATCGTGCCGGCCAGGCCGCCATCGACGATATTCGCCTGCGAGGTCTTGTAGACCAGCGCCTGGTTCAGCACCGAGGACGGCATCAGCGACAGGCTGGTCGAACGGCTGCTCGATGCCTGGTCGGCGACGTACCAGTCGCCGCCGGAGACGGTATGGCCGTTGAAGATGATGAGCGACATGTCGGGGTTGGTACCGCGCATCGACACCTTTTCCGCTTCGTCGTAGTCGGTGCGCACCGCCACGCCGGGCAGGCGCTGCAGCGAGTCGGCCAGGTTCTTGTCCGGCATCTTGCCGACGTCCTCGGCGGTGATCACCTCGACGTTGGCGGCGGAATCGCGCTTGACGGCCAGCGATTTCGCCATCGAGGCGCGAATGCCGGTGACTTCGACGGTCTGCATGGTGGTGGCGCCGGCCGAGGCGTCCTGCGCCAGCGCGGGAATTGCAGCCAGACCCAGCACTGCCATCGATACAGCGGCCGCGAGCGGCTTCTGTTTGAACATTCTCACTCTCCTGAATAGTTTTCCGAGGGCAGGTGTATCCCTGCCGCGCGCACAGTATTGACGAGCAAGAAACTTTTGAATAATGATTAGTATTGGAGAATCCATAACCCTAGGGAATGATTGCTGTCGGGTGAGAACGGCGGGTTATACTCGCCCGCATAATTTTCATTTCGCAAACACACGCCCGCCACGGTAGCGTGGCGCTTTGCATCCGCTACCGGAGACTCCATGCGTTACGCCTGCCTGCTGTTCGCCGCCGCCCTCGCCGGCTGCGCCACCCCGTCCGCGCCGCCCTCCACCGCGGCGAAATCCGCCACGCTCCAGCCGCAGGCCACGGCGCCGATCGAGACCATCCTGCAGAAGCAGCTCTACCAGATGAGCCCGGTCGAAGCGGGCCGCTACGTGGCCTGGGTGCACCAGGCCGAGCCCGACCTGCGCAAGCGCATCGCGGCGATCGGCCGCAAGAACGTCGGCCAGCCCTACGACCTGAACCTGCTCGGCGAATTTCCGTTTGAAGTGCACGACAACCTGCCGATGTTCAGCCTCGATCACAGCGACTGCGTGGTGTTCGCGGAACACACTTACGCGATGGCGCTGTCGCAGTCGTGGGAAGAGTTCTTCTGGATGCTGCAGCGGATCCGCTACCGCGACGGCGTGATCGGGGTCGCCACCCGCAACCACTACACCGAGATGGACTGGAACGTGGCCAACCGCTGGCTGGTCACCGACATCAGCGCCGAGCTGGCCGGCCCCACCGGACCGGCGTATTCGATGACGGTCGACCGCGCACGCTTCCTGAAGACACGCCACCACACCGAGAGCAATATCCCGGTCGAGACCAGCCGCCAGGCCTATGTGGCGAAAGACCAGGTGGCTGCGATCGCCGGCCAGTTGCAGGAAGGCGATTTCGTGAACGTGATCTCGACCCGCAACGGCGAGTACTGGGCTTCCCACGTCGGCCTGGTGGTGCTGGGCCCGAACGGCGAGCGCCACTTCCTGCACTCGTCCGAACCCCAGGTGCGCGAAGAGACCTTCGAGTCCTTCATCGCCCGCGCCGCGGCGCGCGAGGAACGCAACCGCAAGGAAGGCAAGAACGGCCAGGTGCTGGCCGGCTTCAAGTTCCTGCGCCTGAACGACAACATCGTGGTGCCGCCGATGGCGCCGCAGCCTCGTCCCGGTTCGGGCGCCTGATCCACCACCCGCTGCGGCGGGCCGCTCATCCCCTCCACGGGCCGCTTCATGCGGCCCGTTGTCTTTTCCGCTTCCGTATTTCTTTCCTATTTGTGCAATCAAGAAATTAATTTAATTGAGGAATTAATTTCCCATTTTCACAATAACGGCGAAAGATTTAATTCCCTTATGCCGGTTGAGCACAGTCAAACCCGTCAATCTTTGCGAACCGGATAATAAATTTACTCAGCAATAAGCAATCTAAACAGCGGAATTTTTTATTCTTTCCGAAATTATTTCCGCGTAATAAGAAATTAAATCCAAAACACAGCGCCTTTTAGCCTGGCGATATCCCCGAGAAAAAGATAACCCGCAACCACGCAGCCTTTCCGAGATCATGCCCAAGCTAAATCAAGGCCTTGTCAGCCAGCTTTGCGCCAGGATGGTGTCCCTGCACCGCAGGACGAAAATCGCCATGATGGTCAGCGCCGACCTGATCGCGCTGCCATTCTGCTTTCTGGTCGCAATGCTGTTACGCGGCGGCGATCTGAAACTTGCTTCCCATTTCGGCCCCGCCTCCTATGTACTGGTTGCGGTGGTGACGATTGCGGCATTTTCCGTCTCCGATCTTTATCGCGCCGTTATTCGATTCATTGACCAGCGTCTATTGGGCGTTACGGGACTCGCACTAGCGGTCGCCATTTTATGCGCCTATATCGTGATGTTCGCGATTAACGAGGAGCGCTTTCCGCGCAGCGCATTGGCGATTTACTGGTTTATCGTGTTTTCCTATGTCGTCGCTTCCCGGGTCGGTATGCGCAATTTCCTGCGAAAGCTGAATGCCCAGCAGCGCTGCGCCGCCGAAGTGGTCGCCATCTACGGCGCCAGCGAAGCCGGCGCCCGGCTGGCCCAGGCCATGCGCGGCAGCGACGAATACCGCCCGGTCTGCTTCTTCGATGAGAAGCACGCCGTGAGCGAGCGCAACGTCGCCGGCCTGCGTGTCTTCCATACGGACCGCCTGGCCGAGATCGTGCAGGCGATGGCGATCCGCTCGATCGTGCTGGCCCTGCCCTCGGTATCGCCGGAACGGCTGCGCGACATCATGCAGCGCCTGGCCCAGGCCGGCGTCAGCACCAAGATCCTGATCCGCCTGGTCGACCTGGTCGACGACAGGGTCAGCCCGCGTGAAACCATCCGCGAACTGAAGTTCGAAGACCTGCTCGGCCGGCCGCCGGTGCCGCCGCGTATCGACCTGTTCGCCCGCTGCGTGCGCGGCAAGACCGTGCTCGTGACCGGCGCCGGCGGCTCCATCGGCAGCGAGCTGTGCCGCCAGATCGTGACCGTCGCGCCGAGCCGCCTGCACCTGCTCGACCACTCCGAGTTCGCGCTCTACACGATCCGCCAGGAGCTGGCCACCCGCTTTCCCGACATCCCCATCGAAGCCCACCTCGGCTCGGTATGCAATGCCGACCT